>CAZIGT010000307.1:0-3562 GCA_964538465.1 uncultured Thermoleophilia bacterium
CGGCGCCGTAGTCGGCGCCGGCGGCGTCTTCACGTGGTGGCAGACGCGGCGCACGGAGCGGGAGTACCCGCCAGGCGGCCGCTTCGTCGAGGTCGAGGGCCTGCGGCTGCACTTCGTGGACCGCGGCCCCCGCAAGGAAGTCAGCGAAGGCGCTCCTGAGCGCGCAGTCGTCCTCATCCACGGCCTGCGCGGCTCCTCGGCAGCCTTCACGCTGTCGATCATGGACCGGTTGGCCGAAGACCGGCGTGTGCTGGCCTTCGACCGGCCGGGTTCCGGCTACAGCGACGCCGCGCCGGCCGCCGCGCACGCGGTGCACACGAGCGACCGCGGGCCGGCGCGCGCGGTGATCGGATCTGCAGCGGAACGCGCCGCGGGCCGACCCAAGGCGGCACGCGCCGCGGACGGTCCCGGGTCACCTCTCACCCAGGCCCGCCTTCTGCGCGGCGCGCTCCGGCAGCTCGGCATCGAGCGGCCGCTGCTCGTGGCCCATTCTCTCGGCGCCGCCCTCGCCATGGCGTACGCGGTCGAATACCCGGACGAGTTGGCGGGTATGGTCACACTCTGCGGGCACGCGCTTCCGTTCGACGGCGACCTCCGCGGCACGACACGCATCGCCGACGTGCCACTGGTAGGCCGGTTGCTCGTGTACACACTCGTGACACCGTTGGGGCTGCTCGTAGGTCCGCGCGGGCTGCGCAGGACCGCGGCACCCCAGACCCCCGATCCGGCCTACGCGCGCGCGGCCGTCCGCCTGGCGCTCCGGCCGCGCGCCTTCATCGCCGCCGCCGACGACATCAGGGAGTGCAACGCCGGCCTGAGCGTCATCTACACCCGCTACGGCGACGTGACGGTGCCGGTCGTGACCCTCGCCGGCACCGCCGACCAGGTCATCAGCCCCAACGAGAGCCTGTCGCTGAGCCGCTTGCTCCCCCACGGCGAGTACGTCGAGGTGCCCGGCGCCGGGCACCTCCTCTACCTCGCCGACCCAGACGCCGTCGTAGCCGCCGTCGACCGCGTCTGGGGTCGCTCCGGCAAGTGATCGCCCGCATACGCCTGCCCGGTGGCGAGACGCGCGTCCCCGGGTGATAATCAGCGACAAGGGCACTGGACACAGGGGGGTACCGTGACCGAGCCCGTGAAGGAGCGAGTCGCCGGCCGCAGGGCGGCGCGGGGAGGCCGCCGAGACACCTGCCGACGGTGATCACGCTCGTCGCCGCGGCAGTCATCTCCCTCGTCGTTGTGGCCATCCTGGCGACGGACATCGGCGCGCCGCCGGGCCCCTCGGCCGCACCGTACGCGCCCGAGTTCCGCGACTTCCTCGAGCAGACCCTGTCGAGCGACCCGGGATCGGCAGCTCTCTCTGACGGCTCGGGAAGCGCGGCTCCTGCTCTCGACCCGAGGAAACAGGCTCTCTCCGGCGACCGGGCGCTCGGCCTCATACCGCGACCGGTCGCCCTTCCCGACACATCCCCGACCGGGAGCTCGGCGGCCGGGGTGTCGGCAGACGGGGCCGCGGCAGCCGGCGGTTCGCCGCCGAGCGCCTACGATCTGCGCCGGGAAGGCCGAGTCACCCCGGTCAGGTCGCAGGATCCCTTCGGCACGTGCTGGGCGTTCGGCAGCCTCTCCAGCGTGGAGTCGAACCTGCTGGTCACCGGCTACGCTGCCTGCGACCTCTCCGAGGACAACCTCGCCCGGACCGCCGGCTTCGACTACTCCCCCTACACGGGCGGCGGCCACGAGCTCATGGCGGCGGCGCAGCTGAGCCGCAGCGGCCCGGTGGCCGAAGCGGACGACCCATACGGCGACGGCGCAACGCCGGCAGGACTTCAGCCGCGCTACCGTCTCCACGACATGCTCTACATCTGCTCCGGCGAAGCCGACCGCACGGCCATCAAGAACGCCCTCATGAGCCCCTCCTGCGGCGCGCTCTACACCACGATCTGCTGGACCGACACGGCGTATCGCTCCGACACCTGCGCCTACTACTACAACGGTGACGCGATCACGAACCATGCGGTCACGATCGTCGGCTGGGACGACCACTACTCCGCCGCTGACTTCGTTGACACCCCGCCCGGGGACGGAGCCTGGATCGTCAAGAACAGCTGGGGCAGCGCCTGGGGGTCGGGAGGCTACTTCTACCTGTCCTACTATGACGTCCACGCCGGCGACGTGGCGTGCAGCTTCGTCGCCGGCGCTGTGGGCGACTACACCACCATCTACCAGCATGACCCGCTCGGCTGGGTCGAGAGCTGGGGCTGGGATGGGGCCACGACCCAGTGGGGCGCCAATGACTTCACCGCCGTGGAGGCTGGCCGGCTCGTGTCCGTCGGCTTCTACACCAACGCACCGAACACCGCATATCGGATCTTCACCGCGGCCGCGCACGACGACGCCCGCACGGCCCGCGGCAGCGGCACTATGGCTAACATGGGTTATCACACGGTCGAGCTGACGACGCCGCTGACGCTCGCCGCCGGGGAGGCGTTCTCCGTGATAGTGGAACTGAGCCACGCCGACTCGGACTACCTGCAGGCTGTGGAAGCCGCCACCCCGGGATACTCGAGCGCGGCGGTGACGACCGCCGGTCAGAGCTGGATGAGCCTGGACGGCTCCACCTGGTACGACGTCAGCGCCGCCGGATACGGCATCAACGTGTGCATCAAGGCGTTCATGCGGCCGGCGGCGAACGACGGGGAGGCGCCCGATACGACCCTGTCCGGGGCGTCGTCCGGCTGGTCCACCACTCCGGTCACGCTGGCGCTGAGCGCCGACGACGGCGACGGCTGGGGCGTGCTGTACTCGGAGACGAGCCTGGACGAGGGGGACTGGCGCCAAGGTACACGGCGCGTCGTAGCCGAGGACGGCGTGCACACCGTGGCTTACCGCTCGGTCGACAGGGCCGGGAACGTGGAGCAGGCCGGCAGAGTCGAAGTGCTGGTGGACGGCACGCCCCCCAGGACCACGACGGTCAGGCGGGTCACCGGCTGGAGCCGGCACGCGGTCAAGGTGAGGCTACGCGGCGCCGACGCCACCTCCGGCGTGCAGCGCGTGGAGTACAGGATCGACGGCGGCGCCTGGACGCACTACAGGAAGCCGGTCGTCGTGAGCAGGCAGGGCAAGACGGCCGTCTCGTACCGGTCGGTCGATGTGAGCGGCAACGTGGAGAGCCCCGCTCACGTGGAGACCGTGCGTATCGACAGGGACGGCCCCAGGACGGCGGCGCTGGGGTCGGCGGGCGGCGAACGGGGCCGGGCCGTCACCTTCCGCTTCCGCGTGACCGACCGCACGGAGAAGGCGAGGGTCATCATCAGGGTCTTCAGCGAGACGAAGCTGGTGGGAACCCTCAAGGCTGGCTGGAGGGTTTGCGGCAGCGCACAGACCTACGTCTGGAAGAAGTGCTCGCTGGCCGGGGGCAAGTACACGTGGAAGGTCTACGCCACCGACGAGGCCGGCAACACGCAGGTCAAGACCGGGTCGAAGATGCTCACGGTGAAGTGAGGCGGCGGGCCTCCGCGTGAACTTCATCATTCCGCACATGCGGCTGCGCGGCTGAGCTTGG
>CAZIGT010000308.1:0-3539 GCA_964538465.1 uncultured Thermoleophilia bacterium
ACCGCCCCGATACAACGTCCAACAGAACGTGAAGCATGAACGAAACGACCGTACGTTCGGCAATCGCCTGCGTGCACAGGAGGTATCTCTGATGCAGGGCGGTGAACGCACATGACCGTGGTGCTGGAGACGCGCGGTCTCATGAAGTCCTTCGGCGGTATCAAGGTCATCGATGACCTGAGCATCCAGCTGAACGAGGGGGAGGCTCTGGGCATCGTGGGGCCGAACGGCGCCGGGAAGACGACGCTGTTCAACCTCATAACCGGGGTGTACAGGCCGGACGAGGGTACGGTCGTGTTCCGCGACAAGGACATCACCCACATGCACCGGCAGGTCCGTTGCCGCGCCGGCATCGGCCGTACCTACCAGATCCCGAAGCCGTTCGGCGACATGAGCGTCTTCGAGAACGTGCTGGTCTGCGCGGCCTACGGGCGCGGCACGAGTGAGCGCGCCAGCTACGAGCGCAGCGTCGAGGCGCTCGAGATCACCGGTCTCACGAACAAGGCCAACCGGCAGGCCGGTGCCCTGCCGCTTCTCGACCGCAAGCGGCTCGAGCTCGCCAGGGCCCTGGCCGGCGACCCCAGGGTGCTGCTGCTCGACGAGATCGCCGGCGGCCTCACCGAGGGCGAGGTAGAGGAGCTCATCGGTACGGTGAAGGCTTTGCACGCCGGCGGGCTGTCGATAATCTGGATCGAGCACATCGTGCATGCCCTGCTGGCGGTGGTCGATCGCATCTGTGCCATCAGCTTCGGCGCCATGCTCTGTCAGGGCGATCCCCAGGAAGTCATGAACAGCGACGAGGTCCAGTCCTGCTACATGGGGGGTACGCCGACATGAGCGCTCTCCTCGAACTGCAGGACGTAGACGTCTTCTACGAGGACTTCCAGGCCCTCTTCTCCATCTCGATGAAGGTGGAAGAGAAGGCCATCTTCGCCGTGATCGGCGCCAACGGCGCCGGCAAGAGCACCTTCCTGAGGACCATCGCCGGCGCGCTGCGGCCGCGGTCCGGCAAGGTGCTTTTCGAGGGTGAGTCGGTCGACCACGTCAGCGCCCACAAGCGGGTGGATATGGGGATCTCGCTGGTGCCGGAAGGACGCCACGTGTTCCCAAGCCTCACCGTCCGCGAGAACCTGCAGGTGGGCGCCTACAGCGGCCGCAAAGGCGACTGGAACATTGAGTCGGTCCTGGAGCTGTTCCCGCTGCTCAAGCCGCTCATCAAGCGGCAGGCCGCCAGCCTCTCCGGCGGTGAGCAGCAGGCGCTGGCCATCGGGCGTTCGCTCATGGCGAACCCCCGGCTCCTGCTCCTCGACGAGGTCTCACTGGGGCTTGCCCCCGTGGTGATCAAGCGGATCTATGAGGGCATGGTCACCCTGCCGGCGAAGGGGACCACGATTCTGGTCGTCGAGCAGGACGTCCAGCACGTGCTCACGGTCGCCGATCGTGTCGCCTGCTTCCTCGAAGGCCGCATCTCGCTGGAGGGCGCGCCGAGCGAGCTGAGCGCCGACGCCATCACGCAAGCCTACTTCGGGATGTGACGCATGGACTGGGTTAATGTCACGATCCAGGGGATCCTGCTCGGCGGGCTCTATGCCCTGTTCGCCGTGGGACTCTCCATCGTGTTCGGGGTGATGCGCATCGTCAACCTCGCACACGGCGACTTCGGTATCCTCGCCGCCTTCCTCGCGCTGTTCTTCGTGCAGTGGCTCGACCTGAATGTCTGGGTGTCGGGCATCGTCTCGGTCGTCCTCATGTTCATCATCGGCTACGTCCTGCAGCGCGGCTTGCTCAACTTCACGTTGGGCACGGACGACACGCGGCCCATCCTGGTCACGTTCGGCATCTCGATCATCCTGCAGAACTTCCTGCTCGAGGCGTTCTCTGCCAACCCGCAGGGTCTCAAGGCCGGCAGCATAACGAACAGGAGCTTCGAGATCACGGACAAGCTGGCGATCGGGTGGTTCCCGCTCATCATCTTCATCGTGGCCATCGTCATCATCGTCGCCATCCAGCTGTTCATGGCCAACACGAATCTCGGCCGGGCCTTCCGCGCCACGTCAGACGATCGCGAGGCGGCCGAGCTCATGGGCATCAACAACCGGCACGTCTACTCACTGGCCATGGCGCTCGCACTGGGCATCGTGGGCATCGCCGGCGTGCTCATGGGTATCCGCACCACATTCGACCCCACCCAGGGTCAGTTCAACCTGATCTACGCCTTCGAGGCCGTCATCATGGGCGGCATGGGTTCCCTCTGGGGCACGCTCGCGGGCGGCGTTCTCCTGGGCGTGGCCCAGACACTGGGTGCGCAAGCGTTCGGACCTGGTTGGGCCATCCTCGTGGGCCATGTGGTCTTCCTCGCCGTGCTGGCCGTGCGCCCGCAGGGCTTCTTCGCCAAGACGGTGACAGCATGAACGGCCCGATGATCGAACCAGACGCCCTTGTCGAGAAGCCCGTGCTGCCGCAGTTCCGTGTGGTGCGCTCCGCGCGCATGCACAAGTATGTGCTCGTAGTCAGCATCATCGCCGTGCTCGGCTTCGCCACCGTGCCGTTCTGGGCGGATCAGGGCACCTCGCGCACGCTCGTCATGTTCTTCTACTTGCTGGCGCTCGGTCAGATGTGGAACCTGCTGGGCGGCTTCGCGGGGCTCATCTCCGTGGGTCAGCAGGCCTACATCGGCATCGGCGCGTACGGCATGTGGCTGCTCGGCGACGTGCTGGGCATCCACCCGTTCGCCTGCGTGTTCCTGGCCGGCATCCTCGCCGTCCTGGTCGCGTTGCCCGCTGCGCCGCTCCTGTTCCGTCTGCGCGGCGGCTACTTCGCCATCGGCACCTGGGTGGTCGCCGAGGTCATGCGCCTCATCGTGGCGAACATCTCGGCGACTGGTGGCGGGTCCGGCAAGACGATCATCTCGTCTGCCACGCTCGGCATGAACACGCGCATCTACGGTACGTACTTCATCGCGCTGTTCGTGGCCGTGGGGTCGGTACTCCTGGTGCTCTTCCTGCTGCGCTCGCGCCTCGGCCTGGCGCTCACGTCCATCCGCGACAACGACCTGGCGTCGCAGAGCTCGGGCGTCAACGTCTTCCGCTCGAAGCTGTTCGTGTACATCGTCGCGGCCTACGGATGCGGCGTCATAGGCGCCGTGGTGGCTCTCTACCTGCTGCGCATCCAGCCGAATGCCGCATTCAGCATCAACTGGACGGCCTACGCGATCTTTATCGTCGTCATCGGCGGGTTCGGCAGCATAGAGGGCTCCATCCTCGGGTCGGTCATCTACTTCGCTCTGCTGCAGACGCTGAGCTCCTATGGCACGTGGTACATGATGCTGCTCGGCGTGCTGGCTGTGATCATGGCCACCAAGGCGCCGCGCGGCATCTGGGGCTTCATTGACAAGAAGTGGAACTTCCACCTCTTCCCGGTGCGCCGCCGTCTCTTCATAGAGGGGGTCACGGACAAGCCAGACGCCCCGAAGAAGCGGAAGGGATCTGCCGACGACGACGAGGCCGCCACGGCAGAGCCCGCGTGAACAGGGGGGGCGC
>CAZIGT010000309.1:0-1755 GCA_964538465.1 uncultured Thermoleophilia bacterium
GTTCATCCGAACGCCCGCCCCTCGTAGTCTCGGCGCACGACCGCGCGCCGCGCTGAGCCGCTCCGCGCGGCGGCCCCTCTTGCTCAGCCGCTTCGTTCGGCGCGCCGCGCCAGCGCGTTCACGCGCACGCCGAGCAGCGCGCCGATGTTCGCCTTGGCCTCCAGAACGCCCACGTCGAACGGCTGCGGCGACTCGGCTTCGTAGAACCGGCCCAGCCCCAGCTCACCGCGCACCTCGAACATGGCCGCCGGGTCGGACAGGTCCACCGGCGACACGCCGAGCTTGCCGGCCACGTACTCCTTGGCTTCCCTGAGCCGCATGCCCCGACCCATCTCCATCCGCGCTACCAGATCTCCGGCAGCGCGCAGGCCGTTGAGGCCCGAGGCAACGGCGTGGGCGATCGGCATCCCGTACAGATCGCCCGAGCCCGCCTACAACCCGTCGCAGCGCAGGATGTCGACCATGGCCCGCGAGCAGCGCGACACCGCGTCCACCGGCGGGAAGCCGGACATGGGCACGCCGCCCACGCCCATGCCCACGTTGGGATGCACGGGGATCTGCGGGTCTTCCATGCACGGCTTGATGAACGTGAGGGCGCGGGCCACGTTCCAGGCCACGGTCTTGCTCGTGTTCACGTTCACGGCCGGGCCGAAGATGGTGGCGCCGGCCTGCTCCACGACCTTCTGCTGGCCGGCCGGCTTGAGCCCGGCCAGCCGCGTGCCCCGGTACTCGAGCTGGCCGTGCATGCCGAGCACCATCTCGTTGGCCATGCCGACCATGATGCCCATCTCGGGGTAGCGCGCGCGCAGCTTCTCGACCGCGCGCAGCGTCGCCAGCAAGTCGGCATCCCCGGCGGCGCCGGCGGTGTCGATGTTGATGCCGTCGGCGCCCGCCTCCCACATGGCGCCCGCCACGTGCACCATGTCCTCGACGGCCATCTCCAGCGCCTGCTCCTGCGCCGCCCGCGCTTCGTCGATACGCATGGCCGGCAGCAGCTCCGACCAGTTCGGGCACGGGCCATCGGGACTCGAGTACCGTCCCAGGTCCGGCTGGGCGCCGTAGTGCACCGGGATGGTGAGGCGCTCCTGCGCCTGCTTCATCGCCTGCTGCTCCTGCGGCACGATCGTCTTGACCGCCGGGTACGAGTAGTCGACGTGGTAGAGCTCGCAGCTGTCGGCCGAGAGGTACTGCTGGTAGATCTCCAGCCCCTCCACGCGCGAGCCGATCTGGGGATCGCCCGTGCCGTCGTACGTCAGGACGACCTCGCTGCCCATGGGCACGCCGATGAAGCGGGCATCGCTCGCGAACAGATCCAGCAGGTGGTCGATCTCGTCCGGCTCGAGCGGCGACATCTTGCCGCGTTTGGCGGCCTGCTCCGTGCCGTCTTCGAGCTCCGCGCGGATCTGGCTGCGCGTGAGCGCGGTCATCGTGCCGTCGCCCATGCGGGTCTGGATGGTGGGCTCCACGTGCACCTCCGCGATCGCTGCCCCATCGATGCTGCAATCCTAGGGGGCCGTTCGCGAGGCCACAACGCCCATGCGTGACATGGCCCGGTCATGGGGCAGGTTCGAACAAGAATGTGGGGATGGCCGGTGCCGTTGCCGATCTCACCGGAACGGCACGACCGGGCGGCCGCACACGCGGAACACGCCCCGTCCTACCGCATCGCCGCCACGGGCACCGCGCCGCGCCGGCCGGCGCCGCCCCCCACGGGCCGGCCCGGGCGACGCCGGCCGCATGCGGGGCACGGCGGCC
>CAZIGT010000309.1:1765-3514 GCA_964538465.1 uncultured Thermoleophilia bacterium
CCTCGCCGGCGACCTCATGGAACTTGGCGATGAGGTCGCTCACCGTGAGTGACTTCTTCTGCTCGCTGTCCAGGTCCAGCACGATCTTGCCGGCGTGCATCATGATGAGCCGGTCGCCCCAGCGCAGCGCCAGCTCCATGTTGTGCGTGACCATGAGCGTGGTCAGCTCCCGCTCGGTGACGATGGCGCCGGTCATGTCCATGATGGTGGCGGCGACCTTGGGGTCGAGCGCGGCCGTGTGCTCGTCCAGCAACAGCAGGCTGGGGTCGGCGATGGTGGCCATGATCAGCGACATGGCCTGGCGCTGACCACCGGAGAGCTTGCTGACCCCCGCTCCCAGCCGGTTCTCAAGGCCCATGTGCAGCGGCGAGAGGGCCTCGCGCATGACCTCGCGCCGCTTGCGGGTCACGCCGCGACGCAGCCCGCTGCGCTTGGAGCGCAGGATGCTTATGGCGAGGTTCTCCTCGATGGACATGCTCGGCGCCGTGCCGGCGCGCGGATCCTGGAAGACACGGCCGATGAAGCGGCTGCGGACGTGCTCGGCCAGCTTGGTGACGTCGCGGCCGTCCACCGCCACCGAGCCCGCGCTGGGCGGGAAGGCCCCAGCGATCGTGTTGAGCAGCGTGGACTTGCCCGACCCGTTGGAGCCGATGATGGTGATGAACTGGCCGGCGGGCACGCTGAGGTCTATGCCGTCGAGGGCGACGACCTCGTTCGGCGTGCCCGGGAAGAACACCTTGTGGATGTCCTTGAGCTCGAGGGTGCCCGGCGCGCTCACATCCTCACCACCTTCTTGCGCACGGTGGGTATAGCCAGCGCCAGCACGACCAGGACGGCGGTGATGAGCTTGAGGTCCTGCGGCGCTATGCCTATCTGCAGGCTGGCGGCGATGAGCAGGCGGTACACGATGGAGCCGCCGATGACGCTGAACAGCACCCAGCTTATGCTGCGGATGCCGAAGATCACCTCGCCCATGATCACCCCGGCCAGCCCGGCCACCAGAGTGCCCAGGCCCATACCCACGTCGGCGAAGCCCTGCTGCTGGGCGACCAGCGCGCCGGTGAACGCCACCAGGCCGTTGGACAGCGCCAGCCCTGTGATGCGGGTGACGTTGGTGTTGGTGCCCATGGAGCGGATCATCTGCTCGTTGTCGCCGGTGGCCTGCAGGCAGAGCCCGAACTCGGTGTGCAGGAACCAGTCCAGCACGTACTTGACGATCAGGGCCAGAACGAAGAGACAGGCGATGAGCGGCCAACCGGAGAGCAGCGTGTTGAACACGTCGCCGACCTTCTCGAAGACGCCGTCGACGCCCAGCAGAGGTGTGTTGCTGCGCCCCATGACGCGCAGGTTGACGGTGTAGAGCGCCGTCATCGTGAGGATGCCGGCGAGCAGCTTGGGGCCGTAGTTGTTCGTGTTCTGGTCGCCGGACTTCAGCACCAGGTGGAGCCCGCCGGTGCAGGCGCCGGCGACCATGCCGGCGCCGACGGCGGCGGCAGTGGCCAGCCACGGCGAGTAGCCGTGGACCATGAGGGCCGCCGCCACGGCCGCGCCGAGCGGCAGGCTGCCCTCTACCGTGAGATCGGGGAAGTCCAGCACCCGGAAGGTGAGGAACACCCCCAGGACCATGAAGCAGTAGAGGAATCCCTGCTCGAATCCGCTGGTGAAGATGGCTTCCACGTTCTCGTTTCTCTGTTCTCGCGCCGGGAGCCGGGGCCTGTTCTGGACCCGTCCCCTCCAGCGTGGCGTGCT
>CAZIGT010000310.1:0-3500 GCA_964538465.1 uncultured Thermoleophilia bacterium
GGCGACGCCGCCAGCTGCGCGCGCAGCTCCGCATCGTCCTCGAGGCCGAGGGCGAAGGCTATGAGGCGATCGTCCAGCTCGTCGTCGCCAGACGGTCGCTGCTCGTCGTATGGGAGATGCTCGTCGTTCATCTGCGCGTCACTGTCATGTCGTGTCATACCCCGACTGGACGAGGCTCGTGCGCAGCTTGCGCATGGCACCGTGCAGTCGCGACTTCACTGTGCCCAGCGGCACCTCCTGGGCCTCGGCGATCTGCTCCAGAGGCAAGTCGGCGAAGAAGCGCAGGGCCACCGCTTCCCGGAGCTCTGGCGCAAGGTCTGCCAGCGCTGCCCGCAACGCCGGATCGGCTGCCTGTGGCTCTTCATCCTGCATGCGTTCAGGAGCCACCTGTTCCAGGCGCTGCGCGAGCGAGGTACGCACCTTGCGCCTGCGGCCCATGTCGCGGCCGGTGTTGAGGATGACGCGGTAGAACCACGCCAGGAAGACCTCCTCACGTGGAAGGCTGGCCCGGTAGACCTTGATGAAGACCTCCTGGACCGCATCGTCCAGCTCCTCACAGTAGCCCTGGAGGAAGAGGATGCGGCGCACCTGCGGCGCGTACCGGCGGAAGAGCTCGGCGCGCGCCTCGGGCTGCCCGCCCCGTATGCGGTCCAGCAAGCCGATCGGCAGCTCGTCGATCCTGCTACCTCCTTGTCCGGAGTGACGCTGGGAGGGCCCGCGTGGTTCGCTCGAAGGCGCGTTCGGTCACGCACGCGTCCGACCGTGGCTCGCGAGGTTCCTTCCCGGTGCTCACCGAGGCGCGGGTGCCGCGTTCATGCCATATCGGGCTGCCACTCGGCACCAAGGTGCACGACCTCTTCTTCGAGCTGTACGCCGCACTCTTCCAGCACGCGCCGCTTGACCTCCGCCGCGAGCCCGAGGATGTCGGCGGCGCGCGCGCCTTCGAGCGCCACCAGGAAGTTGGCGTGGCGCTCACTGACCTGCGCGCGCCCCACGGTCAGGCCCTTGAGGCCGGCATCCTCTATGTAGCGGGCGGCCGGCCGTTCTGGACTGGGGTTCTTGAAGTAGCTGCCGCAGGAGGCGTACTCGAGCGGGTGCTTGGAGCGGCGCAGCTCAGCATCGTGGGCGATCGCATCGAGCAGGGCGGTACGGGTGCTGGGCGTGAGCTGGAAGCGTGCGCTCAGCACAACGGCGTGCGTGCTCACCGTCCGCGCCGCGTCAGGCGGCGTGGGGGCAGCGCCGCGCTTGAGAGCGCTGCTGCGGTATGCGAACGCGAGCCGGTCCGGCGTCGCGCTGATGCGCTCGCCGTCCGGCAGCGCCAGGTCCACGTCCACGAGCACATCGGCGACACAGCGGCCGTAGGCGCCGGCGTTGCCGACCACCGCGCCGCCGACCGAGCCGGGGATGTTGCCGGAGAACTCGAGGCCGGCGAGTCCCTTCTCGGCGAGGTCGAGCACGACGGTGGAGAGCACGGCACCGGCGCCGGCTCTCAGGACGTCGCCCTCGACGGCCGCCGCCGCATTCCGAGCCAGCACGACCAGGCCGGCGACCCCGGCGTCGGTGACGAGCACGTTCGTGGCCTGGCCCAGCACGGTGACCGGTTCGCCGAGCTCGGTACCCACGCGCAGGGCGTGCAGGAGCTCTTCGTCGCTGCACGCCTCGACGAGGTACTGTGCCGGGCCGCCGACGCGGTAGGCGCAGTAGGGTGCGAGGGGAACGGCCTCCCTGAGGCCCGGCAGCTCGCGCCGTAGCGCCGCTGCGACGTCCCGCGGCCCTCCGCCCGTTCTGTCTTGCGCTTCGTCCATGGGCCCGCATCTTACAGCCACGGCTGCGACCTGCCGTCTGTACTAGACTGGGCGACGCTCCGGGAGCGCAGAGGCGATCACCGCCTGCAGGAACGCGAACCGCCGCCCACAAGGACGTGAAGACCATGACGAGCACAGGCGATCAGAAGGCAGGGCTCGGCGCCTCCGGCCCGGGCCCGCAGGACTGGCACATAGAGACTCTGGCGCTGCACGCCGGCCATGAGCCCGACCCGACCACGGGTTCACGTGCCGTGCCCATCTACCAGTCGACCTCGTTCGTCTTCCGCGACAGCGACCACGCCTCCCAGCTGTTCGCGCTGGAGGAGGAAGGCCACATCTACTCGCGCATCTCCAACCCGACGGTGGCCGTGCTTGAGGAGCGCGTGGCCGCTCTTGAGGGCGGGGTGGCCGCGGTGGCCTTCTCCAGCGGGCAGGCCGCCCTCACCGCCTGCGTGCTCACGCTGGCGTCCGCCGGTGACCACATGGTGTCGGCGGCGGCGCTCTACGGTGGCACGCACACCCTGTTGAGCCAGACGCTGGCCAGACTGGGCATCGACGTCACCTTCGTCGACGGCACCGACCCCGAAGCCTTCCGCGCCGCCATCACCCCGCGCACCAAGCTCGTCTATGCCGAGGTGGTCGCGAACCCGCGTCTCGACAGTCTGGACATCAGCGCCGTGGCCGACGTGGCCCACGCCGCCGGCCTGCCTCTGGTCGTGGACAACACGATGCCCAGCCCGTACCTGGTGCAGCCGCTGCAGCACGGCGCCGACATCGTCTACCACTCGCTCACCAAGTTCCTGAGCGGGCACGGTACGTCGATCGGCGGCATCCTGGTGGACGGCGGCCGCTTCGACTGGGCTGCGAGCGGCCGCTTCCCCGGCCTCACCGAGCCGGACGTCAGCTATCACGGCCTCCGGTACATCGAGTCGTTCGGGCCGGCCGCCTTCGCCGCCAGGGCTCGCACGCAGATCCTGCGCGACATGGGCGGCTGTCTCTCTCCGTTCAACGCCTTCCTCATCCTGCTCGGCGTGGAGACGCTGCACGTGCGCATGGAGCGCCACAGCACGAACGCTCTCGCCGTGGCGAAGTTCCTGGAGGGGCACCGCAAGGTGTCATGGGTGCTCTACCCCGGCCTCGCGAGCCACCCGACGCACGCTACCGCGGCGAAGTACCACCACCGCCGGTTGTATGGAGCGATGATCGGTTGCGGCATCGCCGGCGGCCGGCCCGCCCGCCGGCGCGACGTGGAGTCCTGCGGGCTGCGATCCCATCTGGCGAACATCGGCGACGCCAAATCGCTGGTCATCCATCCGGCTACGACCACGCACTCTCAGATGAGCGCCGGCGAGCTGGCGGCCGCCGGCGTGAGCGAGGACTTCCTGAGGCTATCGATCGGCCTGGAGTCCGCCGACGACATCCTGGCCGACATAGGCCGGGCGTTGGACGCTGTCTAAGGAGCTCCGCACCGGGCTCTCCGGCTTCACCGGCACCTCGCCCGGCGCGGGTCCACGCCCGACCGTGATCACGCCTGAGAGAATCGAGCGCGGCGACTTGCCAGGCGCGGACCTGTGCCCTGGGGCTGCCGTCCTTTCCAGCCGGGACTGCCCGCTCCGTACGTCCCCGTTCGATAGAATCGTGGGACGATGACCAAGCGGGGCAACAGCAACAAGACCATCGGCGACGTCCCGGTGG
>CAZIGT010000311.1:0-392 GCA_964538465.1 uncultured Thermoleophilia bacterium
CCGCTTGCGCGGGCGCCCGTACTGCGTCTCGGAGTCCTGTCTCTGCCGGATCAGCTGCGGCGACGGAGGACGAGGCCGCCGCCGATGAGTCCGATACCCGACCCCAGAGCGATGAGGATGTCGAGGCCGGTGTACTGCAGCTCACCGCCGGTGGCCACATCGGGGCTGGTGCTGCCCGCCAGGTACGCCTCAAGGACCGCCTGCACGTCGCCGTACACCACATCGGTGGGACTGAGGCTGTCGAGAGCCGCCTGGACGTCTGCCTTGCTCCAGTTGCCGTCCAGAGCGCCGTCAGCGGCGTCCTCGAGGATGGCGTCGATGGTGGCCTGCGACGTCACCGCCGCAACGCCGGCAAAGACAGCGGTGCCAGCCTCCGCTTCCGCGGCGTGCCA
>CAZIGT010000311.1:402-3462 GCA_964538465.1 uncultured Thermoleophilia bacterium
CCGACGCAACGCCGGCAAAGACGAGCGACAGCACGAGCGCCAACAGGAACACACTGAAAACGGTCTTCTTCATTACCCTGGACCCCCTCGAGGAGTGCACTGACTGCCTGAATAGTCACTTATACCACAGCATCACGCCTTTTCCCATGTTCCCGGCTTCGCGCTCGGACAACCGACCAGCGCCCCCGGCGCCCAGGATCGGCGCCGTTCCGAGACGGAGATCACTTCGGGACAGGCTTGCACGATGTGGCCAAGCCCAGCAGCACCTTGTTGGAGATCTGGTCGTCCAGCGTGTTGGTGATCCAGTAGACCCGGCCTGCGCTGTGCCAGGCGACGCGGTGCAGGCGTGCGCCCTCGTAGTAGAGCGAGTACTTGATGCCGTTGACGGTGCGCTGCTCGTTGGGGTCGGCCAGGATGGGGGCACCCGACCAGGCCAGGGCCTGCACATGCCAGTAGCGCTCGTTGACCGTGTGGCCCACAGCGACGAAGGCGGCGCGCTGACCCTCCGGGGTCTTGACGGTGTATGAGCGCCACTGATCGAGGTCGTAGCTCATGCCCGGCGACCAGGCCGTGGGCATCTGCAGCTCGATCTTGACCTTGCTCTGCCACGTCTGCCAGGAAGCGAGATCCTGGTTGACGCCCTCCTGGATCTGCGCCTGGGCCACTGTCTCGTTAGGCGCCTTGACGCCCGTGTAGTCCTTGCCCACCACGACTGTGATGCCGTCCAGCGTGCCGGGCAGTGTGTTCACCACCTTGACGAGGCATGGCTTGATCTTGTCGGCCACCGCCTTGGCCGAGCTCTCCAGGCCGGCGGTGGCGTAGACCACCGACTTGGTGTAGTCGAAGCTGTCGGCGTTGCCGTCTTCCTGAGCCACGTAGCCCTGGTCCGTGAGCTTGGCGGCCACCTGCCCTGCCAGGCCGGCCATGCCACTGCCGTTGAGCACGCGCACCGTGTACGTATCCTTGGGGATGGTGATCTTGCCGGTGGCTATGGGCGCCTGCTGCGGGTCCGTGAAGTCGCTGACCGCGTTCTTGATCTCCTGCTCGCTGGGGAGCAGGACTGACTTGGAATCGATCATTGTCGCCGTGCCCTCGACATGCGTCTTGTAGACCTGCGATGTGTCTAGGCCAAGCACCATCTTCGCCATGCCGAGGACTTCCGTCACGTCGCCTATGTCTGAGCGCGTGTTCTTGGTGATGGCCTTGATGATGCTCTGCAGCTTCGTGAAGTTCCCCCAGCGCTTGGCCTGCCGCTCCACCTCGTGCAGGAAGATCTGCTGACGCTGCATGCGGCCGAAGTCATACAGGTTGTCGTGGCGGAAGCGCACGAACTGCAGCGCGTGACGACCGTTCAGAAGCTGGTAGCCCGCCGGCACGTCGATGGCCGACCAGCCGGTGCCGGGTGGGTTGTAGTAGCGCTTGTCGACGTCGATGTAGACGCCGCCGAGGGTGTCGACGATGCGGATGAAGCCCAGGAAGTTGACGTCGATGTAGTGGTGGATGGGCAGGCCGGTGAGTTCCTTGAAGACCTCGACGGCGCCCTTGTCCTGGTCCAGCATGTAGGCGACGTTGATGCGCTCGCTGCCGTGGCCGGGGATCGTCACCCACAGGTCGCGCGGCACGCTCAACATGGAGATCGACCCGGACTCGGGGTCCAGGCGGACGAGCATCATCGTGTCTGAGCGACCCTGATCACCGGGGATGTCGTCACGACGGTCGCTGCCGATGACCAGGATATTGACCGCTTCGCCCTCCTTGCGCTCGTCGACCACGATGTCCGCGGGATTCACTTCTCCCTTGTTCGAGTCGTGCATCTCGGCGAAGCTCGCGTCGAGGAATCCCCACCAGTAACCGGCGTAGCCGCAGATGGAGGCGAAGAGGAAGAGGGTCGCGTAGCGCAGGACAGTGGCCCAGCGGCGGCGCGGCCTGGCGTAGACGTCCCGCGGCGGCGTGCTCTGCGAACTGGCGGACGGCCCGTTCGCGGTGCCGTTCGTACGCCCGTTGGGGCCGTTGCCGCGGCCGCCGTTCGCGCCGTTCGGGCGACCAGTGCCACCGTTAGTGCGGCCGCGCTTGCCGGCGCCGCGCTTGCCGCCACGGCCGCCACCGGTTGCGCCGCCGTTCGCTGGCGGCGGGAACTCTTCACATCTATACAGCGTGTAGCGACGTTCGCTCATATGGTGGTTCGAGGGCGCTCGCCCGGCTTGGGTCTACCGCCGGCACGCGGCCTCAAGATGTCCTTTGCAGCTCGCTCGCTTCTTCAGTGTAGCGCACCCGTCCATCCGCCCCGCCATCGATGCGCTCGACCCGCGCGCCGAGCGCGGCGAGCTTCTGCTCCATGGCCTCGTAGCCCCGGTCGACATGATGGATGCCTCGTACTTCGGTGACGCCGTCTGCCACCAGCCCGGCGATGACGAGCGCCGCGCCGCCACGCAGGTCTGGGGCCTCGACGATGGTGCCGCTGAGCGCGCGCGGCCCGGCGACGACGGCATGGTGACCGTTCACGCTGATCCCCGCGCCCAGGCGGTTGAGCTCATCGACGACCACGAAGCGGTTCTCGAAGACGTTCTCGGTGACGATCGAGGTGCCCTCGGCCAGCGACAGCAGCACCATGACCTGCGCCTGCAGGTCCGTAGGGAAGCCCGGGAACGGCAGCGTGGAGATGTCCACCGGCAGAAGCGGGCCGCGGGCGCAGGCGCGGAGGGGCGGGGCCCCCCCGCCCCCCCCCCCCCCCATGGCCCGCTTTTTGGGGAGGACCCGCCCCCGCCACGCCGGTCCCCCCCCGCGCCCCGTGGCGGCGCCGCCGCTGGCGGCGCCGGCGATGAGATAGGTGCCGGCCTCGATGCGGTCGGCGACCACGGTGTGATCCACACCGTGCAGCGACCGACCGCCCTGGACGCGGATGGTGCTGCTGCCCGCCCCCTCGATCTCGGCGCCCATACCGCGCAGGAAGTCTGCCAGATCGACGATCTCGGGTTCGCGAGCGGCGTTCTCGATGGTGGTCGCGCCATCCGCCGCGGTGGCCGCCATGAGCAGGGTCTCGGTGGCGCCCCCGCTTGGGTA
>CAZIGT010000312.1:0-3462 GCA_964538465.1 uncultured Thermoleophilia bacterium
GCGCCGTCGTCGCGTCGCTCGGCTCGGCCGTTGCGCCACCGGGCTCGGCCGCCGCCGTGTCGGGTGCAGCCTCCATGGTGAGCTCGTCGCCCGCCGCACCGGCCGAGTCTCCTGCACCGGCCGAGTGCGCGGTACGGTGCCACTCGTTGAGCCACGCGGGCGCCTGCTGCGCACGGGCTGTCGAGGGCGCCGCTCCCGCCGGCGCTCCGTCCGTGTCGGCCGGCGCCGGAGTCGGTCCCGTCGGTGCTTCGCCACGGCCTCGCAGTCCAAAGAAGAGGGCGAGGCCGCCGGCCGCCAGCACAAGGACTGCCACGATCGGCCAGACGACGTAGCCGGCCCAGAAGCCGTCGCGGTGTCCGAACTCGTGCATACCGAACACGCCCTGGCTCCAGCCGCTGCCGGAGCCGTGGCCTGGCGTGCCGCTGCCCGAGTCGTCGTCCGTGGCAGATCCGCCGTCGCCAGGGCCGTAGCCCTGCGTCCCGCCGTCCTGCGACCCGAACGCAGCGCGGTCACGGAGGTCGCAGCGCTGCCACCCGCCGTCGTGGGTGACAAGGGCAGCGACGCCGACGCCGATGCCCGCCAGCGCGAGCACTGCCACGACCACCAGTGCGATGATGTTCCGTCTGCTCAAGGGGTAGTCCTTTCGGGTGGTCCTGGGCGCGCGGATCGCGCCCTCGCCCGGAAGGTACCGTGGCATCATGGAGGCACTGTGAAGGCCGAATGAGAACGGTCGGGAGAGTCTGGGCCGCCCGATGGACTTGTCGGGGCCGGGCAGCCCGCGGGCCTCGGCCTACCACGCCGGGTCTACGACCACGATCGGCGTTTCGCTGCAGTCGGTCACTCGAGCGACTGCTGCCGCAGGGTTTGTGACCCGGTCGTCCCACATGGCACGATGCCGTGGCTACAGCTCGGCAGACGGCAAGGCACGGTGGACCTAATGGAGATCATCCCGGCAACGGCAGACCACTTCGCGGCGATCCTCGCCCTGAACGAGGAGTACGTCCACGTCCTGTCGCCTTTACCCTGGGAACGCCTGGAGCTGCTCCACTCGCGAGCCGCGTACCACAGGGTCGCAACGGATGGGGACAAGCTTGCGGGCTTCCTGCTGGCGTTCGGATCCGGCGATACCCACGACAGCGTCAACTTCCGCTGGTTCGCGGAGCGCTACCGGAGCTTTCTCTACGTCGACAGGGTGGTCGTGGCGGCGGACTCGCAGCGCATGGGCGTGGGCCGCCTGCTGTATGAGGATCTGTTCGGCTTCGCTCGCAGCCGAGGCTACGAGCGGATCACGTGCGAGATCGATGCCGACCCGCCGAACCCGAGGTCGGAGCGGTTCCACAGCGCCCTGGGCTTTCGCGAGGTCGGTAGTCAGGGGGTCGAGTACGTCGCAGGCAAGCCGAAGAGCGTGTCCATGCAGGCGATCTCACTCATCGACACGTTGCCTTGATCAGAAGCGTCGATATCGGCGCGGAGGCGCACGCGACTGGTCGCGCGCGTGTTGTCTGAGCAGCTCGATCCGGGCCGGCCGCGGGCTTCTGCTTCGAGAAGGCCGCCCGGGTGTACGGTAGGTACAGATGGCGACGGGCGGACCGGCTTGCTCGCCGGGCAGCCCGAACGAGGCAGAAGGAGGTCCCGCATCATGGCGCTGCTGCTCGACTCGGCTTCACTCGACGATGCGGCCGCCGCCGCCGGGCTTGGGTTCGTCGGCGGTTTCACCACGAATCCCACGCTGATGGCGCGCTGCACAACGGAGCCGCTGCCGCACTTCGCGCTCCTCCTGGAGGCGATCCCGCAGGGGCCGGCCTTCTACCAGCCCACGAGCGAGGACGCGGAGGCGATCTGCGCGGAGGCGCGAGCGGCTGCGGCGCTCGCGCCGGAGCGTGTCGTGATCAAGGTGCCGGCTTCGGCGGCAGGCGTGCGCGCGGCGGCGGCGCTGCGCGACGAGAGCATCCGCTGCGCGATGACCGCCGTCTATGCCCCGGCGCAGGGTCTGCTAGCCCACGAGGTGGGCTGCGCGTGGGCCATCCCATACGTCGATCGTGCCGAGCGTCAGGGTCTCGACAGCCTGCGCCTGGTGCAGACGCTGGCGGATCTGCTGGCACACCTGGACAGCCACACGCGCGTGCTCGCCGCCAGCCTCAAGACCTCCGAGCAGGTGGTGGAGTGCTTCCTGCACGGCGCCACCGACATCACCGCCTCGCTGGGCGTCCTCGCCGGCCTCTCTGAACACCCGCTCTCAGACGCCGCCATCCGCGAGTTCGCGGCGGCGGCTCTCAGAGGCCGGCAGCCGTCTCCATGAGGGTCGTGAGGCGGCGCAGGAACAGTGCCACGGGCAGGCCGTCGACCACGTCGTGGTCGAAGAGCACGGTGAGGCTGTGGACCTCGCGGGCCGCGGTGCCGTCGGGGTGTGCCGCGTGGCCTGGCGCGGCGCCGTCGGGCGCCGGCCGTCGGCCGACGGCGCCGAGCGCCGCAGTCAGCGGGTGGATGCCGACGGGGATCGGCCAGGCCAGCCCCCGGACTTGGTGCTGAGCGGCACCGAGGTCACCATCACAGTTCCCATGGTGGCAGTACGCGCAAGCGGGAACGGCAGCTCCGCAAAGGATCCGAGCGGATCCTCAGTCATCCTGAAAGCATATGGCAGACAACGCCGCGCTACTACGCAGGCCCGACGGGTATAGACTACTGCCGTCGGATGTCTGTACGTCGGGACAGACTCAGTCGCCGGACCGTGCAAGAGCCGTCACTGCCGTGAGAGTCCGCCTTATCGAGCCTGCATCGCCGGGTACCCATGTGTACAGCAAGGTGCCCCTTCCGCGTCTTGGCCTGCCCATGATCGGGGCCGCCCTGGCGCAGCAGGGCCACGACGTGAGCATCTACGTGGGCGACCTGGCGCCGATCGATTGGGATGACGTCTACGCGTCAGACGTCGTCGGCCTCTCCACGATCACCGCCACGGCCCTCGAGACCTACCGCCTCGCCGACCAGATCCGTGCGCGCGGCATTCCCACGGTGATCGGCGGGCCGCACGCCACGTTCATGGCCGACGAGACGCTCGGGCACGCCGACTACGTGGCCCGTGGGGAGGGAGGCGACCAGCTCCTTCCGGAACTGATCGCCGCGCTAGAGGAGCAAAGGCCGTTCGATTCTATCCTCGGCCTCTCCTACAGGGAGAACGGCATCGTGCGGCACAACCCTACGCGACCGCCGGCCACCGACCTCGACTCGCTCCCGGTGCCCGACCTCTCGCTGGTGAAGGGTCACGAGAAGATGCGCTACACGCCGGTGATGACGAGCCTGGGCTGCCCGTTCGACTGCCGGTTCTGCTCGGTGACCGCCATGTTCGGCAGGAAGTTCCGCTGCCGCACCCCGGAGAGCGTGATCCTCGAGCTCGAGCGCAAGCGTCCGAAGCGGGTGTTCTTCTACGACGACAACCTGGCCGCCGACCGCAACAGGCTCAAGACC
>CAZIGT010000313.1:0-3455 GCA_964538465.1 uncultured Thermoleophilia bacterium
GGCCCGGCGACTCCGTCGCCGCCTGGGCTACTCTGCCGGGCCCCTCTCCATCGTCAACCGGCCGGTCAGTGCCCGGCCGAGCGTGAGCTCGTCCGCGTACTCGAGGTCGCCGCCCACCGGCAGGCCGCTGGCCAACCGCGTGACCCGTACGTGCGGCGGCAGGAGGTCGGCCACGTAGAGTGCCGTGGCCTCTCCGGTCATGGTGGGATTGGTGGCCACGATGACCTCCTGGACGCCGTCTTGCGCGCGCGCCGCCAGCTCCGCCAGATGCAGGTCGTCCGCCTCCACGCCATCTATGGGCGAGAGCGCGCCGCCGAGCACGTGGTAGAGGCCGTGGAACTCGTGCGTGCGCTCGATAGGGATGATGTCGGCGGGTTGCTCGACGACACAGATCTGGCCGGGGTCACGGCGCGGGTCCGCGCATATCGTACACAGTTCGCCTTCGGCGAGGTTGAAGCACCGCGTGCAGAACCCGATGCGCTCCTTGACCTCGACGATCGCCTCGGCGAGCGGCAGCACATCCTCCTTGGACTGTCGCAGGATGTGGAAGGTGAGCCGCTGTGCGGTCCGCGGGCCTATGCCCGGCAGCCTGGAGAGCTCGGTGATGAGGCGTTGCACAGAGGGGGCGTACACCGACGGGGAGCTCCTTCTGGTGATCTATCAGGGCCCGCCGGATCGGTACGCGCGCAGCGGGCAGGCATGAATCGCGCGAGGGAACGCGCGTATTCTAACTTCAACTATCGGACGCGTGAAGCGGGGAGCGGGGGTTCGCCGGCCCGGCGCCGGCTGCCGCTCCCGTGTCGCCGGCGGCGAGACTACATGAGGCCGGGGATGTTGGGCAACTGGATGCCGGCGGTGGCGCCGCCCATACGCTGCTGCGCCAAATCCTGGGCGGCGCGGAAGGCCTCGTTGACGGCGGCCGTCACCAGGTCCTGCAGCATCTCCACGTCGTCGGGGTCCACGGCCTCCGGCTTGATACGTACCTCCCTGAGCTCGAGGCTGCCGCTGACCACGGCGGTCACCATGCCGCCGCCGGCGCTGGCCTCGACGGTCTCATGCGCGAGCTGCTCCTGCGCCTCGGCCATCTTGCGCTGCATATCCTGCAGCTGTTTCATCATCTTCATCTGCTGCTGGTTCATGCGGTCCGTCTCCTATGCGTGCTGGATGCTGATGCTGCGCGACGCCGGCTCGCGGGCGTCGCGACCCCGCTCATGTGTCTTCTTCCACGAGGCGTGCGTCGAGCTTCTGGCGGCTGAGGGCGATGGCCTCCTCGATGGTGAGCCCGGTACGCCCGCCGGCCGACGAGGGGGTGGATGTGGCCCGGGCGGCCTCGACGGCCTGCGCGTCGACGACGAAGGCGACCGTGACCGGCCGGCCCAGCACTTCGCTCATGGCTCCAGCCACGATGCCGGCGTTCGCCGGCTCGGCGAGCTTCTGACGGTGGAAGTCGGCTCCCACGCCGATGGTGAGACGGCCCGCCTCCTCGGCAGTGGCGCGGCCTTCGCGGACCATGGACGCCACCGGCGCGCTGTACGACTGGATGCGCTCGACGATCTGAGGCCAGGCCCGCTGGGCCTGTTCCAGCAGCGGTCCGGACGCGGGCGAGCCGTCGCCCGCGACCGGCGCTGCGGGGGGCGGGCCCCCGTCAACGGCGGGAACGGCTGCGTGCCGATCCAGGGATGGTGTGGCCGCAGCCGCCGTCTGCGGCGTGCGGCCGACGACGAGCTCCTCCTGCGCGCCGCCGTGGTCGTCCCAGGGCGGCGCCGGCTCGTCTTCGACCCAGCCGCCTTCATCGTCGGTGAGCGGCGCCGCTTCGGCGGGCGGCGCTGCGGCTCCAGCGGGCGCTGCGGTGGTCACTGCCGGGTCGACTGAGGTGGCGGCGTGGGTCGCGGCGCCGGCGTCGCTCGAGCTCGAGGACGCGTCACCGGTAACCCCCTCGGCACTCTCGACCGGGCCTGATGGTGTGTCGCCGGTCGCAGGAACGCCGCTCTTGACCGGGCTCGACGATGCGTCGGCCGCGACAAGCCTGGGGGGCTCGGCCTGGCGCGGGACTCCGGGAGCAGGGCTCGAGGACGCCGCGCGAGCGGGGCTCGAGGGCGCCGCGCGAGCCGGGCCCGTGTCCGCCGGGCGGATCCCCGACTCCAGCGTCCGCAAGCGAGCGTCCAGCCCTTCCGGTGAGAGGTCGAGCTGCGGCCGCGTGACCTTCACGAGCGCCAGCTCGAGCTGCAGGCGGCCGTCCAGCCCGGCCTTGATCTCGCTCAGCGCCTGGCCGAGCAGCTCCATGAGGCGGATGACGATGCCGTGATCCAGCCGGCTCGCCTGGGGCTCCAGTCGCTCCACGAGCTGCTCGTGGAGCCCCACGGTCTGGGCCAGGGCGCGCAGCACCTGCGGGTCTGTGGCGCCGCGGCCCACGTTCTGCAGCAGGAACAGCCGCCGCAGGTGACGCAGCAGGTCGTTGATGAACTGCGTCCAGTTGATCCCCCGGCCATACAGGCGGTCGACGAACGCCAGCGCCTCTACGGTATCTCCGTCGGCCACGATCTCCATGATCTCGACCAGGAGTTCCGTGTCCGTCACCCCGAGAAGCTCCAGGACCTGGCTGGTGCCTACCTTCTCTCCGGGTGTGGCGAACGTGGTGAGGCGCTCCAGCGCGCCTATAGCGTCGCGGAAGCCGCCTTCTGAGTGCTCGGCGATGGTCTCCAGGGCCTCGTCGTCTATCTGGAAGCCCTCGCCCGCCGAGACGCGGCGCAGCACCTTGACCACCTCTTCGCCGCGCGGGCGGCGGAAGTCGAAGCGCTGGCAGCGGCTGACGATAGTGTCGGGCAGCTTGTGCGCCTCCGTGGTGGCCAGAACGAACACCACGTTGGGCGGCGGCTCCTCCAGCGTCTTGAGCAAGGCGTTGAACGCCTCGCGGGTGAGCATGTGCGCCTCGTCGATGATGTAGACCTTGTAGCGCGCCTGCACCGGGGCGTAGGCGATGGTGTCCCGCAGCTCGCGGATGTCGTCGATGCTGCGGTGGGAGGCGGCGTCCATCTCGATGACGTCGAGCGACTCCGCGGCCGCGATGCGCACGCAGCTCTCGCACACGCCGCAGGGGGTGGTGGTGGGCGTGCCGACCGGGTTCTGGGGGTCCGGCCCGGTGCAGTCGAGCGCCTTGGCGAGGATGCGGGCCATGCTGGTCTTACCGGTGCCGCGCGGCCCGGCGAAGACGTAACCGTGGGCCACCGTGCCCAGGGTGATGGCGTTGGTGAGCGTGCGCGCCACGTGGTCCTGCCCGACCACCTCGGTGAAGGTCTGCGGCCGGTAGGCGCGATACAGTGAGCGACGGTAGTGAGGTGTCTCTTCTGTCATGCCGTTGCTCCGCGCCGACGTTGCGAGCCTCGGGTGCGTTCGCGCCGGCCTGCGGCCGGCGCGCGCACCGATCGTGGGCGCGACCGCTGGTCACGCGGGTAGAG
>CAZIGT010000314.1:0-3430 GCA_964538465.1 uncultured Thermoleophilia bacterium
GCGCTGTCGGGGTTCTCGAGCTCGCTCTTGATCTGCTTGATGCGGCCCTTGATGGCGTCGGCATCGCCGGCGCCGTCGATGATGGTCGTGTCATCCTTGGTGATGACCACCTTGCGGGCGCGACCCAGCTGCGAGACCTGCGTGTTCTCCAGCTTGAGGCCCAGCTCCTCGCTGATGACCTCGCCGCCGGTGAGGATGGAGATGTCCTCGAGCATGCGCTTGCGGCGGTCGCCGAAGCCGGGAGCCTTAACGGCGACGCAGGTGAACGTGCCGCGCAGCTTGTTGACGACGATGGTCGCGAGCGCCTCGCCCTCGACATCCTCGGCCACGATCAGGAGCTGCTTGCCCTGCTGGATGACCTTCTCCAGCACGGGGAGCAGGTCCTGGACGGCGCTGATCTTCTGGTTGGCGCTGAGGATGTACGGATCCTCGAGCACGGCCTCCATGCGCTCGGTGTCCGTGATCATGTACGGGCTGAGATAGCCCTTGTCGAACTGCATGCCCTCGGTGAACTCGAGGTCGAAGCCGAAGGTGTTGCTCTCTTCGACGTTGACCACGCCGTCCTTGCCGACCTTCTCGATGGCGTCGGCGATGACGTCGCCGACGGCACGGTCGCGGGCGGAGATGGTGGCCACGCGGGCGATGTCTTCCTTGTCGCCGATCTCGCGGCTCTGGGCCTTGATGGCCTCGACGGCCTCGTCGACGGCCTGCTCGATGCCGTGCTTGATGGCCATGGGGTTGGCGCCGGCGGCCACGTTGCGCAGGCCCTCGCGGACGATGGCCTGGGCGAGGAGGGTGGCGGTGGTGGTACCGTCACCGGCGATGTCGTTGGTCTTGGTGGCGACTTCGCGAACGAGCTGCGCGCCCTGGTTCTCGAAGACGTCCTCGAGCTCGATCTCGCGAGCGATGGTCACGCCGTCGTTGGTGACGGTCGGCGCGCCGAACTTCTTGTCGAGGACCACGTAGCGGCCCTTGGGGCCGAGGGTGATCTTGACTGCGTCAGCGAGAGCGTCCACACCGCGCTCGAGAGCGCGCCGCGCCTCATCGGCGTATTTCAGTTCCTTAGCCACGCTGGTTCAGCCTCCCTTCTCAGGCGATCTTGGCGAGGATCTCGGCGGCACGCACGATGAGGAGCTCCTCACCGTCGCTCTTGAACTCGGTGCCGGAGTACTTGCCGTAGATGACGATGTCGCCGACCTTGACGTCGACCGGGATGCGGTTCTTGCCCGCTTCGTCCCACTTGCCCTCGCCGACGGCCATGACCTCGCCCTTCATCGGCTTCTCTTTCGCCGTGTCCGGGAGCACGATACCGCTGGCGGTCTTCTCCTCTTCTTCCACGGGCTTGATGACGACGCGGTCCTCAAGCGGCTGAAGCTTCATTCAGCGTCCCTCCTCCATACGGAATCGACCGGTTGGTCTGTGCGTTCGCGCGGGACTTGGCACTTTCTCGTGGAGAGTGCCAAGTCCCGCGGTTCGGTATGGTATGACCAGTTCGGCGTGATGTCAAACGGTCGCTTGGCACTCTCGACCTGAGAGCGCCAATCCAGACGGCGGGGTAGCCGGTGGCGGCCAAGGCAGCGACGGAGGTGTCGGCGTGCGAGTCCTGGTGCAGCGCGTGCAGCACGCGTCGGTGAGCGTGGGCGGAGAGACGGTCGGGAAGGTGGGGCGCGGCTTCCTGGCGCTGGTGGGCGTGACCCACGAGGACACCAGCGCCGACGCCGTCAAGCTGGCGGGCAAGACGGCCCGCCTGCGCGTCTTCGACGACGGCGCAGGCCTCATGAACCTGGCGCTCGCCGACGTGGGCGGAGCGGTGCTGGCAGTCAGCCAGTTCACCCTGTACGCGGACACGCGCAAGGGGAACCGGCCCAGCTTCACCGGGGCCGCACTGCCCGAGCAGGGCGAGCGCCTCTACCAGGAATACGTGGCCGCCCTACGCGCCGAGGGTATCCCGGTCGAGACCGGGATCTTCGGCGCCGAGATGCGGGTCGAGCTCGTCAACGACGGCCCCGTGACGATCCTACTGGAGACCTGAGAGCCGCACGGAGGCATGATGCGCGGAGCGCGCACACGGTATACGCTCCGCGCACTGTCGCGAGAAGGAGGGGCCATGCCGTCTACCCGTGAGGATTTCTGGAACCAGTCGAGCTTCGTCTTCATCGGCGATTCGCGCGGCAAGCGCGCGTTCCCCAAGCTAAGCTACGGAGCCGCCAAGAAGCTTGGCAAGACCGTCTATGCGGTCGATCCGGCCGGCGGCACCGTCGAGGGCGATCAGGCCTACACCGACCTCAATGGCCTGCCGGGTGCCGTCGACGCGGCGGTGCTGGAAGTGGCCAAGCAGGACACGGCAGAATGGATCGGGCGCGTAGCGGACGCCGGCATCAAGAACGTGTGGATCCACCAGCAGACGGACACCCCCGAGGCGCTCAGCCTGGCCAAGGAGCGCGGCCTCCGGGTCGAGCACGGCACCTGCGCGGTGATGTATGTGAAGCCGGGGTTCAGCGGACACTCCCTCCATCGCTGGATCGCGAAGCTCGGCAAGAAGTACTGAGCGGTCGCGCGGACGACCGGCAGGGAGCGGAGGCGCGAAATGGACGTCCCTGAGCCTCGCGAGCGCGAGGAGACCCCGCCGGCGCAGACGGTCGCCACCGCCGCGCCGGCCCGCGTGCTCGTGGCCTACGCCACCAAGCATGGGTCCACGGGCGAGGTGGCAGACTGGATCGCGGAGGAGGTACGGGACGCCGGAGCGGACGTCGACGTGGCGCCCGTCAAGGCCGCTCCGTCGCTCGCCGGCTACGATGCCGTGGTGCTCGGCGGCCCCATGATCATGGGCTGGCACGAGGACGCCCGCCGCTACCTTGCCGGGCACGCCGCTGAGCTGACCGGGAAGCGCACGGCGATCTTCATCACGGCCGCCTCGCTCACCGAGACCGGCGAAGACCAGGTCGACGGCCTGCCGATCCTCAAGGATCCCTGGCTGGTCAAGGAACCCCGTGACGCAGCCAGACTCAAGTACAAGGAGCGGTACGCGACGCCCGCGCACTACCTTGAGGACGTGCGCAAGGCCGCGCCCGGCCTGCGGCCGCTGAGCGTGGCCTTCTTCGGGGGATCGCTCGATCTCACCACCATGAACATCTTCGAGAAGCTGTTCGTCATGGTCGTGGTGGGCGCCACGCCGGGAGACGCGCGCAACCAGAAGGTCGTGCGCGCGTGGGCGAAGGAGCTGGCGCCAGAGCTGCTCGCGTAGCGGACCGAGCGAGGCCCGCCTGCCACTGCGCTGCGAGGACGCGGCAAGGGTCCCAGGATCCCACGCCGCGAGAACCCGACCGTGCAGACGCGGCTGCTCAGCCGAA
The DNA here is from genome assembly GCA_964538465.1 of uncultured Thermoleophilia bacterium. Taxonomy (GTDB): domain Bacteria; phylum Actinomycetota; class Thermoleophilia; order UBA2241; family UBA2241; genus UBA6103. Next base: position 3,351 of record CAZIGT010000314.1, read on the forward strand.
CAGGTTCAAGACCCGCTTCCGGCCGCTCAGTCGATTAGGTCAGGCGCCAGCTTCCAGAGGTCTATGCCGAGCTTCTCGTT
>CAZIGT010000315.1:0-3428 GCA_964538465.1 uncultured Thermoleophilia bacterium
CCTTGATCCCCGCCCCCGCCTGGAGAAGCCCCAGGTCGAGCGTGTGGAGGGCGACGTTTTTAAGCGGAGGAGGAACGTCCCCTTCGACTATCCTCAGCGCGAAGCCCTCGACGACCGCCGTTTTCCCGACCCCGGCCTCGCCCGTGAGTATCGGGTTGTTCTGGCGGCGGCGAATGAGGATATCCACCATCTGCCTTATTTCCAAATCGCGGCCGAGCACGGGGTCCAGCTTGCCCTCGCGCGCCAGTTCGGTGAGGTCGCGCGTGTACTTCTTGAGCATCCCTTCGCCCTGGGCCTGGCCCTCATAGTCCACGCCGCTGGCGCGGATCTGCGCGAGGGCCCGCATGATGCCCTCTTCCGTGAAGCCCGCTTCGCGGAGCACGACGCTACCCGGGCCCTCGCCCTCGAGGAGGATGCCGAGCAGAAGGTGCTCGGTGCCCACGAAGGCGTCGCCCATCTGCTGCGCCTTCTGCTCGGCGATGTCCATCGCCGCCTTGGCGCGCGGCGTGAGGTACAGCTGGTCGCCGCTGCTGCCGGGTGCATGCCCGGTGTCGCTGGTGCGCAGGAAGTTGTTGGCGCGCGCCATGGCGGCGCCCTTGTCCACGCCGAGCAGGCTGAAGAGCTGCTCGACCACGCCGCCGGGCAGGCTCAGCACGCCGAGCAGCAGGTGCTCGGTGCCCAACTGGTTGCCCGGGCCTCGCCGGACTATGCCTTGTGCCGTCTCGAGCGCTTCGCGCGCCCGCTCGCTGAATCGGTTCACGTCCATGCCGTCTTCTCCATTGCGGCCACCGCCTCACGGCGACCGTCGCCATCTGCCGTCGATGCGGCCGCCCCCTCGCGGCGGCCGTTCCCGCCTTCACTCCCCCTCAGCCGCCTCAGCGCGGCCGCGTCACGCTCGCTGCTCGCCGCTGCCCTGTGGCCGCACGGCGACCGCCGTCTTGGTCTGCACCGGCACCAGGTCGCGCCTGTGGGCGCGCTCCACGCGCGCCACCTCTTCGCGCAGCCGCTGCGCCGCGGCGTCCTGCCGGCGGGGCAGCACGGCCATCTCGCTCTGCAGCCTTTTTTTTTTATTTTTCAGGGGAAGCACGAGATCTACACCGGCCAGATTGAGGCCTGTCTCGGTGAGCTCCTGGATGCGCCGCAGCCGCTCCACGTCGTGCTGCGAGTACATGCGGCGGTTGTTCGGCTGCCGCTGCGGATGGAGCAGGCCGCGGCGCTCATACAACCGCAGCGTCTGCGGATGCATCGAGGCCAGCTCGGCGGCCACCGAGATCACATAGACAGGTCGCTCGAACAGCGCATCGTCTGCCATAGCTCGATCACCGCCCTTCCAGTAGTGTCAGATGTCTTCACTTCTCCGCGAACAGCGCCGCGCGCGGGTCGGGTTGGGTACGCCCGAACTCCTCCACGAGCCTACGCTGCTCCTTGTTGAGCTTCTCCGGCACCACCAGCCGCAGGCGGGCGAGCAGGTCGCCGTGCCCGCCTCCCTTGAGCTTGGGCGCGCCTTTGCCGCGCACGCGCAGCATGCGTCCGTCCTGGCTGCCCGCCGGCACCTTGAGCGACACGTTGCCGCCGCCGGGCGTGGGCACCTTGACGCCCGCGCCCAGCGCCGCCTCGGCGAACGTCACCGGCACCTCGATCACGAAGTCGTCGCCGCGACGCGTGAACAGCTCGTTCTCGCGCACGCGCACGACCACGTACAGGTCGCCGGCCGGCCCGCCGCGCCGGCCGGCTTCTCCGCGACCCTTGATACGGATCTTGGCGCCGTCCTTTATGCCGGCCGGGATCTTGACCGGGTAGCGCTTCGTCCGCTTCACGACGCCGCTGCCGCCGCAGGCGGAGCAGGGCGTCACTATGATCGTGCCGCTGCCGCCGCAGCGCACGCACGGCTGCGACAGGGCGAACGGCCCCTGGTTCTGCGCCGTGACGCCGCGGCCGTTGCATTGCGGGCACACCTTGGGCGTGGTGCCCGGCGCCGCGCCGCTGCCGTGGCACGTGCCGCACGTGTCCGGCTTCTCCACGGCCACGCGCAGCTCGGCGCCGTGCAAGGCGTCCTCGAACGAGACCGTGACGCCGACCTGCATGTCGGCGCCGCGCTCGGCGGCCTGCCGGCGGGAGCGCCCGCCGCCGACGCCGCCGCGGCCCGCGGCCCCGCCGAACAGGCTAGAAAGGATGTCGCCCAAGTCGCCCATGTCGAACGCCTGGCCGCCACCCTGCTGTTGCTGCTGCCACTGTTGGAAGATGCGCGGGTCGAAGCCTTGACCGCCACCCTGTCCGGGCCGGAAGCCGCCGCGACCGAAGGCGCCCAGCCGCAACAGCTCGTCGTACTGCTTGCGCTTGGTCTCGTCCGAGAGCGTCTCGTAGGCCTGGTTGACCTCCTTGAACCGCTCCTCAGCCGTCTTGTCGCCCGGGTTCTTGTCCGGGTGGTACTGGCGGGCAAGCTTGCGGAAGGCCTTCTTGATCTCGTCCTGCGTCGCCTCCTTGGAGACGCCCAGCGTCTTGTAGAAGTCGTCGCTCATGCGTCACCTGCCGGCGGCCCGCTGGAGACCACCACGCGGGCCGCGCGCAACAGCCGGTCGTGCAGACGGTAGCCGCGCTGCGTGACGGCGACGATGTGGCCTTCGGCAACGTCGCCGGACGGCTGCGCCATGACTGCCTCGTGCACCGTGGGATCGAACGGGTCGCCGACCTCCGTCGCGATCTCCTCGAGGCCACGGGCGGCAAGCAGGTCGCAGAACTGCCCTGTGACGCGCTCCACGCCCTCGGCCACCTTGCCCTCGTCGTGCACGGCGGCCGCCTCGCAGGCACGCTGCATGTTGTCGATGACGGGCAGCAGTGCTTCGACCACGTCTTCGCCAGCACGCAGGCGCAGCGCCTCTTCCTCGCGCCGCACGCGCTTGCGGTAGTTGTCGAACTCGGCCTGCAGGCGTTGGAGATGCTCCACGTACGAGTCGCGCTCGGCCTGCGCATCGGCGAGCTGCGTCTCCAGCTCGTCGACACGGTCGGCGAGCCTGGCGGCCTTGGCAGGCTTCGCGGAAGCGTCGGGCGTGACCTTCTCCTTGTGGTGCCCGGCACCATCAACATGCGCGCCCTCATCGTGCTTCTCGTGTGCCTTCCTGCCATCCGTCATAGCTACCGTCCTTGCCTTCCTCGCCCGTTGCGGGCCGGGTGCTGCGTCTTCGCGTGTCGCTGCGACTCGCGGCGTGCCGCCGCGATCGCTGCTGCCGGTGCGCGCCCCGCCGGCAGATCGCCGCCGGTGGGCGACCGCCCTTGGTGCGGATCCTGTAGGTCGGGCGCCGCTGACGGGCTCCCACCCGTGACGCGTGCCCCGGAGGCTGGCCGCCTTATGCTCGGCCACCCTGCAGGGCACGCACCCTGCAGGCGCGGCCGCCGGCAGGCCGGCCGCCGCCCCTCCCCGCCCGTCGAGC
>CAZIGT010000316.1:0-3419 GCA_964538465.1 uncultured Thermoleophilia bacterium
CGGCCGCGCGACGCACGAACCCCCAGATCGCCGAGGAGCTCTACCTCTCGACCTCCACGGTGAAGACGCATGTCAACCACATCTTCACGAAGCTCGGGGTGCGCACGCGTGTCCAGGCGATCCTCGCCTACCAGGGCAGGACCCGCCTGTAGACCGCCCGCGGCCCGCCGGCGGCAGCGGATCGAACAGGGTCGACCAGAAATACAACCTAGGTATGATTCCAGCCAGCCCTGCGGCCGCTACTCTCTCCCGCGAAGATAGGAGCAGCGGCCGAAGGGGAGTGCATGGAGTCATCGATCTCAGTCACCTACATCGAATCGAACGGCATGAGCGAACGCAAGAAGAGCGTCCTCGATATCCTCCGCGACAGCCACGACTTCGTGTCGGGCGAGGCCATCAGCGACGTGCTCGGCATCTCACGCAATGCCGTGCACAAGCACGTCAAGTCGCTGCGCAGAAGGGGCTACCGCATCGTCGGCGTCTCGCGCCGCGGCTACCGCCTGGAGGACGAGCCCAGTCGCCTCTCGATGGGGCACATCACGCAGCGCACCGAGACGAGCATGTTCGGCCACTCGTTCCGCTACCACGACGAGATCGACTCCACCAACGCCGAGGCCAAGACGCTCGCAGGGCGAGGAGCCCCGGAGGGGACCGTGGTCGTCGCCGAAGCCCAGACGGCCGGTCGCGGCCGTCTCGGCCGTCGCTGGACGTCACCCGCCGGCAAGGGGCTCCTCTTCACGGCCGTGCTGCGTCCCGATCTCCCCATGAACGAGGCTCACCTTCTCACCCTGGTGGCGGCTACAGCCACGGCTGAGGCCATCGAGAAGCACATCGCGTCGCGCGTGGCCATCAAGTGGCCCAACGATCTCTTCATCGACGATCGCAAGGTCGGCGGGATCCTGCTCGAGGTCTCCGGAGAGCAGGATGAGGTCGATTGGGTCGTCGTGGGCATCGGCGTCAACGTCAACACCGAGTACACCGAGCTCCCGGTGGCCCTGCGTCGCAGCGCCGTGTCCCTGAAGATGGCCGGCGGCGCAGCGGTCGATCGCAGCGAGCTCCTCGCGCGTCTTCTGCTGTCCCTCGAGACGCACTACCTCGAGGCCGTGCGCCATGGCTTCGACCGCGCCTTGACCGGCTTCCGGGCACGCGACTACCTCAAGGCCAAGACAGTGAGCGTGCAGACTCGCGAAGGGCCGGTCGTGGGAGAGGCCCATGGCATAGACGAGCGTGGCGCCCTCCTGGTGGAACTGCCGCATCGCCACGTCCGCCGGTTCCACGCGGGCGACGTCACTCTGCATGCCACGTGACGCCGCGCCGCGCAGGCGGGTGCTGTCTGGGCGCGGCCGCCGAACGGGTTTGGGGGCAGGAGGCTAGCGGGACGCCGGCCCGCCGCCGAAGCCGGCTTCCACGGTGGCATCCGTGGAAGCGTCGGCGACGGCTTCGAACACGGCTCCGTGCAGGCGAAGGTTGACCCGGCCGCGCTCGTACTCGTCCATGAAGTCCGTGGACGTTCCGTCGCGATAGGCCAGATCCTTGTCGCGGAGGATCTGGCCGAGCGTCTCCACGTAGAGGGCCTCGTACATCGTGCCGGCATTCTGACGAAGGACCTTGAGCGCCTCGAACGAGCTCATGGCACGCCGGTACGGCCTGTCCGATGTCATGGCGTGATAACAGTCGGCCACGGCCAAGATCTTGGCAGACTCGGGGATCTCTTGGTCACGCACGCCGAGCGGGTACCCGCTTCCGTCCAGGCGTTCGTGATGGTACTGAACGATGTCGGCCACATCCCGATACGCGACGAGGTGACTGAGTACCTCGGCGCCCTTCATGGGGTGCTCATGGATGAACTCCCACTCGCCCGCGTCCAGCTTGCCCTTCTTCCCGAGCACCGCGTCCGGCGTGCCGACCTTGCCGAGGTCGTGCAAGAGGCCGGCCAGATGCAGGGCTTCCACCTGCGACTCGGGAAGGCCCAGGGCCTTGGCCATATCGCGGCAGTACATCGCCACGGCGGCACAGTGACGCGCCGTGTAGTGATCCTTGCTGTCGAGCAGCACGATCATGGCTGCGGCGAGGCCGATGTTCATCTCAAGGTACTGGTCGGTGAGCTTCTTCTGCCGCGCGAGCAGCTGCTTCTCGCGCACCAGTAGCTGGAACGTGTACTGGCTGGCGAACAGTGGCAGGAACATGACGACGACCGCCACGATGCCTGACAGCGCGTAGAGGGCCATGACCATGAGCCCAACGCCCGTGAGCAGTGCCAGCGATTGAAGGAACGGCTTCAGCTCGTCATGCCAGTACACGCGCGGAGGTCGATCGTAGGCCAGATACACACAGACGCCGGCGGTTCCGAGGTTCGCGATCTCGTAGACCGCCGCAGCCAGCGCCCCACCCAGCAGCAACTGGGGCGTGATCCGGTCGAGGGGGATCGCGAAGCTGCTCTCCAGCCACTTGAAGACCAGCGCGCCGAGGAGCGCCGGCAGCGCGTAGTTCGCCGCGTTGAACGCCGCGATGCGAACGGAGGACTCCCGCCAGCACGCCCATAGGCCCGCGACCGTCGCCACGACTATCGCCGGCGCGGGTCCCAAGAAGACCATGGCCAGCAGGATGGGCAGATTGGCCACTGTGACCGTGACGCGCTCAGCGAACTCTACGGCGAGGACTTCGGCGATGATCGCCAGGATGCAGAGGACGACAAGGTCGACCAGTGAGGCGCCGGCGAAAGCGTCGGTGCCTTGCCGAACGAGGACGAGCACAAGCGCCACCACGCAGATAGCGACGGCGGCGGCGACGAACGCAGTGAATCGTCGTTCGTGTTCTGGAGTCACACTCCACCTCGTGCACAAGCGAGTGCCCTATCGGCACGACACCGCCGACTCTTTAGCGATTCGTGCGCGACGTGGGCTCAGATTCGGCCGGATCCGCACGAACCCTGCAACGTGCAGCCGAAATCCCATCCATGGGAGGGCGGCCGACAGGGGAGGACTCGGCAGGTCGGCGGCAGGACGGCGCGACCTGGGCGCGCAAGAGCGAAAGGGCATTCCTGCCCGAGGAGAGGAGAAGCAACCGGAATCGGCAGGGAGCCAACGCCGACTCACCCGGTCTTCCGGCATGCGGGATGCAAGGCCGCACCGAAGACACGACACGTCGACGCGGGCGCGCCGGCGCGTGGTGCATCGGACCTCAGCCTGCGACGCCGCTCAGTGCAGCTTCGTGCTGCCTCCGGCGGTCGCCAAAGCGACGACGATGGATGCGATGATGGTCTCGAACTTCTTCATCGTCGAGTCGTTTGCTCAGTGGACCTTGCCGGGGGTATGGACCTTCCCGGGGTTGTGCATGGTCGCTCCCTTCCTGGTTGCGGGTTGGATCGAGTGAGAGGTCTTGAGCAGTGGCCCGTGACGGGGGGGTGGCGCGTGACGGGG
>CAZIGT010000317.1:0-3398 GCA_964538465.1 uncultured Thermoleophilia bacterium
ATCCGCGCTTCAGCTTCCACACCATGGGCGACTCCAAGGAGAGCTGGCTCAACGACATCACCGACCATCGCAGGCTCATCGACGGCCACTACTACTGGGTCATGCGCGTCAACACGAAGGACGCAGAGGCGCGAGGCATCGCCGAAGGCGACCTCATCCGCGCCTTCAACGACCGCGGCGAGGTCATCCTGGCGGCGCATGTCACCGAGCGACTGGCTCCGGGCACCGTGCACGCGTACGAGTCGTGCGCTGACTACATCCCGCTCGGCGAACCCGGCAAGTCGCCGGACATCGCCGGCTGCGTGAACATCCTGGCGCCCAAGCGCTACATCACGCCTACGTCGACGGCAATGGCCAACAACTCGTGCCTTATCCAGGTCGAGAAGTGGGAGGGGTGAGCTCAGTGAAGAAGGGGAACCTGGACATAGACATCGCCCGCTGCCACGACTGCAACGACTGCTTCCTGGCCGACAAGGACGAGTTCGTGGGGAACGACTGGGCGCCGACGGCCGCGGCGCAGCCGTGGCACGGCCATCGCTGGCTGAACATCGAGAGCAAGGAGCGTGGTCAGCACCCGATCGTGCAGGTGACGTACTTCCCCAAGCCGTGCATGCACTGCGACGAGGCGCCGTGCCTCACCGCAGACGGCGCCGTCTACAAGCGCGAGGACGGCCTGGTCATCATCGATCCCGTCAAGGCCGCTGGCCGGCGTGAGATCGTCGACAGCTGCCCCTACGGCGCCATCTACTGGAACGACGAGAAGCAGTTGGCGCAGAAATGCACCGGCTGCGCCCACCTCATGGACGCCGGCTGGAAGGACACCCGTTGCTCGCAGGTGTGTCCCACCGATGCCATCAAGCTGGTGCTGGCCGACGATGACGAGATGGCGCGACTGGCAACGGCTGAGGGCCTCGAGGTCTGCATGCCGGAGCTCGGCTCGCGTCCGCGCGTCTACTACAAGAACATGTATCGCTGGACCAGAGCGTTCATCGCCGCCAACGTGGTGTTCGGTGACACCGACGAAGTGGCCGAGGGCGCCACGTTGAGCGTCGAGCAGGGCGGCAAGGCCGTGGGCGACGCCGTCAGCAACAACTACGGCGACGCTCTCGTCGACAAGCTCATCCCCGGCGTCGAGTACGTCGTGACGATCGCCGCCGACGGCTACAAGAGCGTCAGCCGAACGGTCAAGCTCGACCAGAGTCTCAATCTCGGGCACGTGTTCCTGGAGCGCGCTTCGTAACGATCCCGGCCCCGCGGCCGGAGGAGGTCGAGATATGGATCCAAGTACCTCGGTGCTCGGACAGCTCGAAGCCTTCAACCGTCTCGGTGAGGAGCGCGGCGCTATCCGGCTCGGTGAGTCGTTCGTCGACAAGTGCACTCTCGTCGATCACGCCGCTCCGCAGCGGCTGGTCGTGGGTCGAAGCGCGGTCGTGGACTATTGGCTGGAGTTCGTGGCGGCCCTGCCGGACTGCCATCTTGAGTGCGACGGGCTGATCGCCAACGGCGGAGCCGTGGCTGCGCCGCTGCGCCTCACGGGCACGCACGTGGGTGGCTCGCTCCGCGGCCGGCCGCCGGCGGGGAACCGCGTCGACCTGCCGATGTGCGCCGTGTGGAAGCTGGATGGCGACCTCGGCGCTGTCGCCGAGCTTCACCTGTACTACGACGGCTGCAGCCTCGACGGCCAGGTGGGCCGCGGAGTGACGTAAGGAGACCACCGGTCTCGCCGTGACGAACGCCGTGCGGTCGCCCGTGACCTGCGCGGACGGCCGCCCCCTCCGGCGCCGCGTCACGCGAGTGGTGAGGGGTGTCCGCACGCGCCGAGGCGGACACCCCTCATCGGCATCCTGGCGTCGCCGTCGGATTGCCGACCAGCGGCGATGCTGCTACATTCTCATGGTCAGCTTGGTGTCCTACTCCAAGCCCTTCGCCCTAAGGCATCAGCTATGGGTGTGGGGCCGTACCACGGAGAGACCGTGGGGCGGCGCAGAGTGTGCCGTCGTGGGCCCGGGTCGGAAACGACCGGACCTCCTCGTGCTTGGAAAGGAGCACAGGACGCAGATGCAGCCCGCTTCGATCTCCCTTGCCATCCTGGCCGGCGGCCGTTCGCGGCGTATGGGCCAGGACAAGGCCTTCGCGGACTTCGCCGGCAGCACGCTCATCGGATGGGTCCTCGATCGCGTCGCCGGCATCTTCCCGCACACCTTCATCGTCGCCAAGGACGTGGCACGCTTCCGTGATCTTGGCCTGCCGGTCGTCGCAGACGCCCTGCCCGCGCTCAGCCCCACCGTGGGCGTCTACAGCGCGGTGCTCGCTTCTCCCATGGAGCGCACGCTCTGCCTGGGCTGCGACATCCCCTTCGTCACGCCAGAGCTGCTGCGTCTGCTGGCGAACGCTTCCGAGGCGTACGACGTGTTCGTGCCCCGGGACGCGGACGGCCTGCAGCCGCTCTGCGCCGTCTACAGCAAGCGCTGCCTCGACGCGCTCGAGCAGATGCTGCTCGCCGACGAGCGCAGGATAGATGTGGTCTTCGACCGGGTCGCCACCGGGTACCTCGATGTCGGCGACCACGACCTGGGAGACCCGACGCGGCTCTTCCTCAACGTCAACACACAGGCCCAGCTGGCGGCGGCCAGGTCCAGCGCCGATGCACAGGCAGGCCGTGACGGCGCGCCGGGGATCGCGGGCAACGGAGGATCGTCGGGCAGCAGCAGCTCCCTACCCGCCGCCTCCCGTATGGGCGCCAGGGACGGCGCGGTCCCGGCTCTCGCTCCGCGCGTGGAGGAGTTCCTCTCCCGTGTGGCTCTGCCCACGGTCTCCTTCGTGGGCAAGAAGAAGTCGGGCAAGACCACCGCGCTGGCCGGCGTCGTCGCCGAGCTCAAGCGCCGTGGACGGCGAGTGGCGGCCGTCAAACACGACATGCATGGGTTCAGCGTGGACGTTCCCGGCACGGACAGCCACCGCCTGCGCGAGGCTGGGGCCATGGTCACGCTCATCTCTTCTCCTGAGGATGTCGCCATCATGAGCTCGGTGGGTGAGGACCTGCCCCTCACCAGCCTCGTGGCGCGCATCCGTGAGCCCATCGACATCGTGCTCACGGAAGGCTTCATGCGGCAACCGGCGCCCAAGTTCGAAGTGTCGCGGGCGGAGCGGAGCCAGACCCTGATCGCTCCGCCCGATGAACTCCTCGGCGTCATGGCCGACCAGTCGTTCGCCGGCCATCCGGCACGTCTGTTCGCTCTCGACGACTATGAGGCGGTGGCCGACATGCTCGACGCGCTCATCGCGCGCTGGCGTGCGGCGAGGGGGCAGGGCATCGACAAGCCTTCGGGCGCGACTCGTTCGGAGCACCGGCGTCGAGGTGAGCGTGTCCAAGGTACTGCCAAAAACGAGCGGCCGGC
>CAZIGT010000318.1:0-3380 GCA_964538465.1 uncultured Thermoleophilia bacterium
CCGACGCCGGCGCGATCCGCTCGTCCCGCACGCCGGTCCGGCGGTCGCCACGAGGCCGGCCGGGCTACAAGGCGAAGCGGCGACGCCCGAAGCGGTCCAGGATGTCCACCAGTGCGGCGCCGTCGAGGGCGTGGGCCGTGACTCCGTCCCGGCCCACCATCGTCTCCGCCTGCAGCATGGCGTTGAGGATCGCCTCCTGCGTCGCCTCCGCGACCGCCGCGAAGAGCGCATCGATGAAGGTGTTGCTGAGCATCTCGACGCCGGCGGTCAGCGGCGAAGCCGCCGTGTAGTGCGCCGCCGGAAGACCCCGGTTCGCGGTCGAGAAGCAGACGAACAGGTCGCCGCTGTAGTGGCCACCGTAGGCGCCAAGCGCGGCGATGCCCATGCCCGCGCGCCGCGCCAGCCGCTCGCACTGGTGCGGCAGCAGCGGCGCGTCTGTGGCGACCACGACGATGATCGAGCCGGCTCCGCCTGGACTCATTCGGGCTCCCGGCGCCGCTCCGCTTGAGGCCCAGCGGGTTCCCGACCCACTGCCCGCCTGCGCCCCGCTCTGCTCCGCCGCGGCGCGCTCCTCCGGCGTCAATGGCAGCGGGATCACCTCGGCGTTGAGCACCTGGCCCACCGGCGCGCCGTTCACCTGGAACCGCTCGCGGCCGCCGTGGTTGGCCTGCACCAGCACGCCGACGGTGAAGCGGCGCGCGCCCGGCGCCGGTGCCGGCACCTCTGCGGCTGCGGACGCGTCGGCTCCGCTTCCCGCGGGCCCAGAAAATCCCGCACCGGCTTCGCTTCCTAAGGCCCGAGACGGTCCCGAGGCGGCCTCGTCAGTCACCGCGCCCGCTCCGGCAGCCGGCCGCACCAACACCCCGGAGCTCGCGCCGTCAACGCAGTCGACCAGGCGCGAGGCCGTGCCGATGCCGCCCTTGAAGTCGTGGCAGACCATGCCGGTGCCACCGCCCACGTTGCCCTCCGCGACCGGCCCGCCGGCCGCGCTGTCCAGGGCGGCACGCACGTGTTCCTCGGTCACGTGCCGCCCGTCGATGTCGTTGAGCAGCCCGTCCCAGGTCTCTCCGACCACGGGCAGGCTCCAGTACAGCCTGCGCGGCGCGCCGCCGGCCGCCTGCGCGCGCCGCGCCTCTCGCCGCCTGATCTCCTCGCCCACCAGCGCGTCGCGCACCACGCCCACGCTGTGACTGTTCGTGAGGCCTATCGGCGACATGAGGAAGCCCGACTCGCGCAGCCAGGCCAGGCCCGTGAGCTCCCCGTTGCCGTTGAGCGTGGCGGCGCCGGCGAGCACCGGATCCTCCGCCAGCAGCCCGTCGTGTGGCAGCACCACGGTGACACCGGTGCGCACCGGCCCCTCGCCCACCACCAGCGGTCCCTCGCCGCGGATGATCGTCGCCTGCCCCACCACCACGCCCTCCACATCGGTGATGGCGTTGAACGGCCCGGGTGCTCCGAACCCGATCTCTATCCCCAGCTCACGTGCGCGCATGCGACCCCCGTTCGCCCCCTGATATAACCCTCAACTTGAGGTTGAGTGTCGGCCTGACCCTATCGCGCCTTCGGGGCCAAGAGCTCGCCAGCATAGTAGAGCGGCGCGAAGGCGAGATTCGGGCCAGACCGCGTCCTCCTGGTGACCGTAGAGGCGCGTGATGGTCTCGGGATTCCAGCGCCATGGTCAAGCCATCCTGTTCGAGTCGGCGGAGGTCTTCGCCGTTCGCTTCTGCAGGTTGAGGACCTTCCACTGCATGACGGGATCCGTCTCGGCACGAGCGAGCACCTCCGGCCAGCGATCCAGCAGGAGAGAGGGGCGATACTCCGCCTCCTCAGTCAACAGCCGCAGGTACTCACGCTCGGCGGCGGTGAATGCGGAGCACGGCGCCAGCAGCACGCGAGCCTCATCGCAAAGGACGCTCAAGTCCACAGCATCCCCGTCTGCGAGCAGCAAGAGCAGCGATTCGGTCACTTCATCGGCCGGGTCTCGTTGGGCATCGACTTGCCCATCCTGGCGAGGTCGTACACATCTCTGCTGGCGGTCCGCTCCATGACCGCCTTGACCTTGCCGGCCAACACCTCCCGCCGGTCCAGCACGGGAAAGGTCACAGCAGGGTCGCAGACAGGGCACGACTCCTCCGCAACCGCCAGCAGCGGCACTCGCGACAGATAGCTCACGTCGATCCTCAGGTACTCGCGACCGTACTTGAGGCGATATGTCTGGCCGCTGTGCTCGTCGTTGGTCCCTCTGACCGTGTAGCCCAGCTTCCCGGCCACAGCGCGCAGCCGCGTGTCGATCCGCGGTCGGTCCACTTTCATCGCCGCCACATCGACTTCACGGACGTACATGAGATCGATGTCGACCGAGAGCCTTGGCACGTCGTCGGAGAAGACGTTCAGCGCCGTGCCACCATGGAACACGAACGCGTCGCCGAGCAACGGGTCATCCCTGAACGCTGCAAGCAGCTCGAGTAGCCGCTCCACCTTCTCGATAGCGACCGCGGCGAATCGCGAGCGCGTCTTGAGCAGTGGCCTCATCCGCGTAGCCAGTCCGAATACGGCAGACCGGCCGGAACATACAAACGCCATCGGGCAACGAACTCGTAGTCCTGGTCCTTGCGACGCGGCTGTAGCCAGTAGGTGCCTCTGCCCAAGGTAGCGCGCATGGCCTCAAGTCGGCCCGCGTCAGGCAGCCAGTCAGAGGCCATCAGCTTCATGATCCACCCCGCACGAGCGGTGAGCGTCGGCGAACCGAGCGTGGAGAGGTAGCTCGCGATGTCGGCAGACGACATCGTTGTGAACGACCCTACGCTGCGCAGCAGCTCCTCAAGGCCTCCGGCAAGGTGAACTCGGGCGAGGCAATCAACGAACGTGCGCTCGCGACTGGTGGCCAAGACGAGCGCGTCTCCCACGCGCAGTCTGCTGATGAATGGTGTGCCCCTCGGAGAGCCGGCGCGGGCCTGCAGGTCGGGGGCCCGCCTGAACCGATACCCACGGAATGCGAACGGAGACACCTTCGTCTTGGACACGAAGTACACCACATGAGCCGGGGTATGAGCCACGCCGTGCGCTTTAAGCGCCGAATGGTAGGCGAGCACCGCATCGGGAGCGGCCTTGCCGGCGACAAGCATGACGTTTGGAACCCGGTCCCGATACACGCCGATGTTGGATGCGTACAGACCCCGAGTGATGCGACAGGCCTGCCCACGGGCAATGGCGTTACGGAGGTTCGTCTCGCGTGTGCGCCGGCTGACGTCCGGGTCTACAGCGGTCATGAACTCGCTCAGGGTGAAGACCTCGTTCGTCTCCAGGAAGCGCAACGTCATTGAAGGCTTGGTGTTCGCGCCAACCTCATCAAGTCGGCTACGGCCGCTTCCATGCCTCGT
>CAZIGT010000319.1:0-3343 GCA_964538465.1 uncultured Thermoleophilia bacterium
CCCCGCCCAGCGAAAGCCCATGGAGTTCGACTTGAAGCCCGTGAGCTTCTTGACGATGCGCTGGCGATACCCCTGGCGCACGAGCTTGTCCATGGCCTTGTCGAAGGTGATGGCCTCAGCAGTCGCCGGCAGCGCCACGACGAACACCGCCAAGAGGATCCCGACTATGAGTCTGATGCGCACGCTGCGGTCCCTGCTCCGTGTGACAGAACGTGTGCCTATCGTCGTAGCAGGCCGTGCGGCCGGCCGCCAAAGGGGCTTCTCGTGAATCGGCCAGGCGCCGTTACCGCTATAGGCCGCACAGTTGCATGTGGCCGTGGACGACCGGGCAGCGCGTGCGATCAGGGGCTGGGCGCCGAAGTGGGCAGGACGGTCACACGCTTGAATCTGTGCGATGCGCCGGTGCTGTCCGTCCAGGTGAGCGAGGCCCCGTCGGCACCGAGCGTGAGCGTGCCGCCCTTGACGACCTCTCCGTTCACCGACTCGTAGCTGAGCCGCAGGCTGCCGTCGTCACGCGGCTCCGCCTCTGTGGTGAACACCGTCTGATCCCCGGCCGCCTGCGTCAGGTCGAGGACCTCCGCCAGGAGTCGATCGTCCGCCTCCATGATGCGCATGGCCTGTGTCTGTCCCGACGTCTCGAGCCAGGCGCCTACGTAGTCCGTGCCCTTGTTGCCGCAGCTCACAGCAAGCATCGCGGCCGAGAGAAGCACGCAACCGCAGGCGCTCCAGAGGCGCACCGTGTGCTGTGCTCTACGTTTCACGAAGACTCCCACGACGTTGCGGTCGGCCGTTGTGCCGCAACCTACCACCGGGGCTCGGCGGGCAAACTACCGCAGCTCACTTCGTGCGTCGAGACGACCACTCGAACACGACGCTCATGCTGCTGCGTATGTACTTGCTGTCCTGGCCGGCGCCGGCATCCGGGAAGCTCACCGTGAAGACGAAGCGCCGGCGTTCGCGCGGACGGAACAGGCCGACATAGACCCTGCTGAGGTCGGCGAACTCCCCGGAGAACAGCCTCACGCGGCGGGCGCCGCGCAGACGCTCCACGGTCAGCACCAGCTTCTCCGAGAGCCTCCCGCCGAACGGTCCGGGCGTGTCCGTGAGATTGCCGAGACGCAGGTAGAAGCGGGCCCGTCGGCGACCCTTGTTCGAGATCACTACCTGGCCGGAGACGCGGTCTCCGGGCACCATCTTCTGGCGGGACACGATCGCGTTCCCCGATGACGAGTTCATCATGCTCACGCAGCCGGAGGCGAAGCTCACCTCCGGCTTGACCAGCGCTGCCGGCCCGCCGCCATCCCCTGCCATGGCTGCAGCCACCCCTGCGCCGGCTGCGAGCACCGCCATGCAGACGATGGCGCCCGCAAGGCGTCTGCCGCGCAGGAAGATGGGCAGATGGCGCCGGTCCCGAGCGCTGCGGCACCGCGAGTCCCCACGCAGGCGATGCTCACGATCGTTCTCGCAGCCGTTCATCAGTCGGGACCCGTCGCGGACATGTAGTTGCACTTCACCGGTATGTCGTAGACCGTGGTAGACCCGCCGTGGGTCACGGTGAGCCGCACCTTCGGGATGTACTGCCGCTTGGCCCAGGATCCCGTGTACTTCACGCGCAGGTCGAGCTGCCGCTTGACGCTCGCCGCCCAGCTGTTGACGGTCGTGGTCCAGGTGGGAGAGGCTCCCCACGTGTCCAGGCCCACGGCGGCGATTGGCTGCAGGCCGGTGGCCGGGTCCGCCACGAGCGTCGCCGTCACCTTGACCGACGTCAGGCCGTCGGGAAACGTCGCCGGCGTCTTGAGCTTCAGCACGCGGGAGATGTCGTGGGCCTTGGAATCCGCCCAGGAGCCGACGTGCACAGCGATGGTGTCGTCCATGCCGCTCGCCGCCGGCGTCGTCGGCGTGTAGCCGGCCCTGGTGGCATAGCCGGTGTCGCCGTCGGGATCGCTGGCGGAGGAATAGAGATGGAGCCACAGATAGGGGATGTTGGCGGTGGCCGTCACCGTCGACGTGCTGCCGTAGGTGAACGCCGCGGTCGAGGTGGACTCCACCACCCCGCCACAGGCCAGGAGTGCCAGCCCCACGAGCACTGTCGTGAGACGCTTCACGGCCGAACGCCCTCGGACTTGGCCGGATGGGCGTCGGCCACCCCGGTGATCCTTCCGCCGAGTCGCGCCGCCGCCTGTTCCTCCTCGAGCTCCTCGCCGGCCTGCCGCCAGAGCCGCACCAGGATGACTCCGGCGATGACCATCACCGGCAGCACGAAGAGCAGGATGCGCACGATGCGGATGGAGAGGCCGGCCACCACGTAGCCCAGCCAGGGTATGTGGAACGAGTACCTCGGGATCTGTGGCGACTCGATCTGCAGACTCCACGGGTCGGCGCTCGGCACGTTGTCGCCCTTCGTGGAGAAGACTCGCTTGCCTTCCGGCGTCGTGTCCTCGGCGATGATGCGGTGCGTCACAGGGTCTTCCATGTCGGGGGGCACGAAGGTGATGACGTCGCCGACCTCGAGCCGCGTGACCGGAACGGGCTTGGAGTACACGAGGGACCCGATGCTGATGGTGCCCGTCATCGACCGGCCGGTGATCACGTACGTTTCGTAGCCGAGGACGCGCGGGATGACCACCAGAGACATCACGAGCGACAGCACGAAGATCACCAACAGCGAGAAGGCGATACCGCCGGCTACCTTCCGCGCCCTGCCCTTCTCTGCCGCCATCACTGTGCCACCGCCATGAAGACCAGCGTCGCCGTGGTGCTGGCACCCTGCAGAGCCGGATCGGATGCAGAAGTCGGAAACGTCAGCGTGAACGTGAACGTGCGTGAGTCGCCGACGGCGACCCCGCCCAGCGAGGCAGAGGTGAAGCCGTTCAGTGGACCGTTGTAGAACTCACGACCTGCCGCGGTCTCCTCGATCTTCAGCCGGAGCGCGGAGGAGAAGGCGGGGCTGCTGGGCGTGTCGACGAGCGCTGTGCGGGCGAGCGTGTACGCGCCGTTATAGTCGCCCGCACCGGTAAGCGTCACGGCACCGGTCTTGACATCACCGGGCTGCATGCCCGGGACGGAGATGATGACCTGACCGTCCTTGTCGGAGTCGAATGAGAAGGTGCCGGCGTTCTCAGTGTTGCCGGGGTTCGCAGTCTTCCAGGTGATACTGGCGCCCGAGAAGGCGACCTGCTGTACGACCACTCCGACGAAGCCGAGCAGAGCGGCCGTGGCGATGGCCCGCCAGAGCGTACTCCCACGGCGTTTCCGCTCCTGAGCAGGGTTCGTGATCTCTGTCTGCATCCCAGCATCCTCCCAAATACTGGTCGCGAGATACGTGCACGAGGCAACGAGTGAG
>CAZIGT010000320.1:0-3336 GCA_964538465.1 uncultured Thermoleophilia bacterium
TCCAGCCGCTCCGGCATGGCGAAGTCCACCTGGATGGTGCCGCACTGCCAGGTACGGCCCATGACGTCGCGGATGTGGAAGTCGATCTTGGGGCCGTAGAACGCGCCGTCGCCCGGGTTGAGCTGGTAGGCGAGCGGCACACGTTCCGGACCGGGACCGCCGGCCGGAGCGGCCACGGTCTCGCTGTCCAGCACCGTCTTCAACACACCCTCTGCCCTCTCCCACATGGCGTCGTCGCCGATGCTCTTCTCCGGCCGCGTGCTGAGCTCGATCTTCACGTCGCTGAAGCCGAAGGCGGCGTAGATGTGCAGCATGAAATGCAGCACGCCACGCACCTCGTCCTCGAGCTGCTCGGGGGTGCAGTAGATGTGCGCATCGTCCTGGGTGAAGTAGCGCACCCGGAACAGACCGTGGAGCACACCGCTCATCTCGTGGCGGTGCACGCGCCCAAGCTCCGCCACGCGCATGGGCAGGTCGCGGTAGGCCCGCCGGCGGCTCTTGAAGATGAGCAGGCCGCCGGGGCAGTTCATAGGCTTCACGGCGTACGACTGCTCGTCGATCTCCGTGAAGTACATGTTGTCCTTGTAGTTGTCCCAGTGGCCGCTGCGCTCCCAGAGCTCACGGCGCAGGATGACCGGGGTGCTGACCTCTTCGTAGCCGGCGCGTACGTGCTCGTTGCGCCAGAAGTCGACCATAGCGTTCCAAAGACGCATGCCCTTGGGGTGGAAGAAGGGGAAGCCGGGACCCTCCTCGTGGAAGCTGAACAGGTCCAGGTCCCTGCCGATGCGGCGGTGGTCGCGCTGGCGAGCCAGCTCGAGGGCCTCGAGGTAGGCGGCCAGATCCTCCTTGGACGCGAAGGCGGTGCCGTAGATGCGCGTGAGCATGGCGTTGCGTTCGTCGCCGCGCCAGTAGGCGCCGGCGAGACTGGTCAGCTTGAAGGTGCCCTTGCCGAGCTTGCCGGTGCTGGGCAGGTGCGGGCCGCGGCAGAGGTCGGTGAACTCCCCCTGGCCGTACACGCTGACCGTGGGCACCGAGCCGCCCTGGGCCTCGGCCGCCTTCTGCAGGTCTTCGATCAGCTCCACCTTGAACGGCTGACCGATGCCGCGGAACTCGTCGATGGCTTCCTGGCGTGGCAGCTCACGACGGGCGATCGGCAGGTCTTCGGCGACGATCCTGGCCATCTCCGCCTCGATCGTCTCCAGATCGGCGTCGGTGATGGGCTCGGGGAAGCGGAAGTCGTAGTAGAAGCCGTTCTCGATGGTGGGTCCGATGGCGTACTCCACTCCCGGGTACAGCCGCCGGATGGCCTGCGCCATGATGTGGCTGGCGGTGTGGCGCTGGATGTCCACGGCGCCGGGGTCGTCACCCTTGAGGGTGACGATGGCCACCGTGTCGCCCTCGTTAAGCTGATGGGAGAGGTCGACGAGCTTGCCTTCGGCCTCGCCTGACGGCGTGACGCGGCCCGCGATGGCGGCCTTCGCCAGTCGCGGCCCGATGGCCGCCGCCGCGTCTGCCACGCTGGCGCCGTCGGCAAGCTCGAGGAAGGATCCGTCCGGAAGGGTGACGTGGAGGCTCATGCGCCGTCCTTTCGTCTCGCGCCCGCGCACGTTGCGGGGGCTGTTGGCGCCAGGAGTCTAGCGGAAAACGGCGTCGGCCAGCAGCTTGAGCGCACGCACCCCGCATGGGACTGCAAGACCTGAAGCGAGCCGGCATCGGTGAGACCGGCGTGTCGGCATGTGCCGGGTAGCGTGGAACGCCGGCGCCATGCGCATACCGTACCGACATGCCGGGCGCTTCAACTACCGTGCGCCCCTGGGACTGACTGGCCGCCCGGGGGCGCTCGGACTACTCGTCATCAGGCAGCTGCGGCGCATACGCCCAAGTCGCAGCTTGTACCAGTGGTCCGCCACCAACCCCGAGAGCATTCTCGTATAGACACATGTGTTCTTCCCGGCGTGGACGCTACAGACCTTGACCTCGACCTTGTTGTTCGGCATTGACCCATACGAACTCGCATCAGCCGTCCATCCAGCCTCTATCTTCAGCCGCACAACAATGTTGCGCCACTTCTTCAGTCCCTGTGACCTGTAGTAGTTGACTGCGACGAAGCCGGTGCCTATCGGACCATAGCCCAAGAGCGTCATTCCGCTATCTGCCGGACGTTGGCCGCCTGACCACTACCGTTGAAAGAAGCCAAGCCAAACCCACAAAGAACCCGAACACCAGAAGCATGCCGATCACACCACCCACAATGCCAAACGGATAGTCCTTGCATGCTTCTCCTCGTGCTGGGTGAATGACGTAGGTCGCTCTCGATTCCTCCTCCCTGATCACGAGCTCGGCCTGTCCACGCCACTTGATGTCCACGAGAGACCCGGCATAGACCTGCTTCCAGGCTCCTCTGCCAACGCGCCGTACGACAACACGACTGCGGCCTCCGTCAAAGGCCACGTCCCAGCCGATGTAGTACTCTCGCGCCTGCCACTTGCCGTTGGGTGAGAGCAGCGTCTGCTCTTCCTTGCCGCCTACCTCATCGGGTGGACTGTACACATAGTAGGCGTAGAAGAGCATCGCGGCGCCGATGACTCCGAGCAGCGCTCCAACGGCGATGAACCACAGCCTCAGGCGCCGAACTGAGTGGACGTTCTCGCCACATGTCGTCATGTCATGCCTACTTCTTCCATACAAACCAAGTGTGACGGCTGTAGAGACCCTTCTTCAGGCATCTGTTGTACCCGAACCTGATCCACTTCTCATCCGCCAACTCGTTCTTGATGCTGTCCGGGCAGAGCGACTTGGCCTTCGGGTAGCCGTCCTTCCAGCTCCAACTCCAGCCGTGGCTCACATGCGCCGCGAAGCTTGCGTTCTCGACCAGTGTAAGAGGAACGCCCAGTGCAGCGGCCGTGTACCCGATGTTGATGTTCCCGAACTGCTCGGGTGACACTAGCCTGCCGGCAAAACGCAGGTACTTCCTGTCGCGCCAGTCCTTGTGAGCCGCCAGCTTCAGATCCCACGGCCTCTGTCCTCTGACCATGTCGAAGAACCACCACTTCCAGGTGCTCACGAACCCCGACACGACGCCCTTCTTGGCGATATTGTCCATCAGACGCTCCTGCGCATATCCCGCGTTCAGCAGCAGCACCGCATGCAGGTAGGAGCCCACTCGCGCACGCAGTCCTTCCCTATACTTGGGGAAGCGAATCAGGTGAGCAGCACGGCCCGAGCCGTCCACACGCGCTATCGGATCACCACTGCAGTACTGATACGCGCTCTCCTCCCCATCGGCCTTGACCTCGTCCTTGGTCGTCCACTGGCGCGTGACGGGGTCGTAGTAGC
>CAZIGT010000321.1:0-1297 GCA_964538465.1 uncultured Thermoleophilia bacterium
GGGGAGACCGAGCAGGGCGCCCGTCAACTCGCCGCACAGGCCGGCCAGGCGCGACCGGTCGGCTCAGCGCGCGGGCTCTCGCGCACCTATGGCAAGGGCGACGCCACTGTGCACGCCCTGCGCAACGTGGATGTCGACATCGCGCAGGGTCGCCTGACCGCCATCATGGGGCCGAGCGGCTCCGGCAAAAGCACGCTCATGCACATCCTCGCCGGCCTCGACAAGCCCACGGCCGGGAACGTGTGGAGCGACGGCACGGAGATCACCAGCCTCAAGGACAAGCAGCTCACCAGGCTGCGCCGCGACAAGATCGGCTTCATCTTCCAGAACTTCAACCTCCTGGCTACGCTGACGGCCGACGAGAACATCGTGCTGCCGCTGTCGCTGGCGCGGAGGCGGGCGGACGAGAAGTGGCGCCAAACGGTCATCGAAGCCGTGGGCCTGCGCGACCGCCTGTCGCACAAGCCGGCCGAGCTGAGCGGCGGCCAGCAGCAGCGGGTCGCGGTGGCGCGGTCGCTCATCAGCCGCCCGGCCGTGCTGTTCGCCGACGAGCCCACCGGCAACCTTGATTCCCGGGCCGGCGGCCAGGTGCTTGAGCTTCTTCGTCGCTCCGTGGACGAGTTCGGCCAGACCGTCATCATGGTCACGCACGACGCCGGCGCGGCGAGCATCGCCGACAGCGTCGTGTTCCTCAAGGACGGGCGCATCGAGGGCGGCCGCGGCCGCTTGAGCACGGACCAGATCTACGACGCCATCACGGGCCTGGAGAGCGGCCCGGTCGACATGCGGAGGAGTGCCTGATGATCCGCCTTGCCTTCCGCAACCTGGCCAACAGGCCACTGCGTACCGCCCTCACCACGCTGGCGATCCTGCTTGGCGTGGCGATGATCACCGGTACCTACGTACTCACCGACCAGATCGACAAGGGTTTCGCGAACATCTTCGAGACGTCGTTCAAGGGCACCGCGGTGATCGTGGAGCCCAAGACGAGCTTCGGGGACATGGACAGCGCCGAGCGGCACTCGCTCGACGCCGCGCTGCTCGAACAGGTGCGCGCCGTGCCCGGCGTGGCCAAGGCCGCCGGCGCGTATGAGACGCTGGGCGCCGCGATCGTCGACGGCAAGGCCGTCGAGACAGGCGGCGCCCCCACGCTCCTGACCACCGACGCCGGGGCGCCGTTCAGTCAGGCGACGCTCGTGGGAGGGCGCGCGGTGCGCGCCCACAAGGAGGTCGCCATCATCAAGGGCTTCGCCGCCGACGCCGGCTTGCAGCCGGGTGCCACGTTCGACCTCGCCGC
>CAZIGT010000321.1:1307-3334 GCA_964538465.1 uncultured Thermoleophilia bacterium
ACCTGGGGCGAGGCCGGCTCCCTCGGCGGCACCGTCGTGATCGCCGGCCGGCTCGCCGACGTGCAGGCGTGGGGCGGCGAGCCCGGCGCTCTGAGCGCCATAGACATCGCCGCCGCGCCCGGCGTGACGCCGAAGCAGCTTGCCGCACGCGTGAAGGAAGCCCTGGCGGACGCTCCGACGACGTCCGGCGCCTCCGGCACGTCCGGCGTGACCTCCAACGGAGCGACCGCCGCCTCCGGCTCGGCCGCTTCCGCCGCCTCCGGCTCAGCCGCCGGCGCGACCTCCTTCGCCACTGAGTACACGGTGAAGACCGGCGAGCAGGCGGCCGCCGACGCCACTGCCGATACCGCCGACGCCATTGGTTCGTTCCTCACGCCGGTGCTGCTGGCCTTCGCCGGTGTCGCCGTCTTCGTGGGCGCGTTCATCATCTTCAACACGTTCAACATCACCGTGGTGCAGCGTCGCCGCGAGTTCGCCATGCTCCGTGCGCTGGGCACGAGCCGCCGTCAGGTGCTCTCGTCCGTGGTCGTCGAGGCGCTCGGCCTGGGCGCCCTGGCTTCGGCCCTTGGCATAGCTGCCGGCCTCGGCGTCGCTACGGGCATCAACGCGCTGTTCAAGGTGCTCGGCGCCGACATCCCCACTTCGGGTCTGGTCCTCGAGCCGCGCACCGTGCTGATCGCCGTGCTCGTGGGCATGGGCGTCACCCTGATGTCGGCCTTCATCCCGGCCCTGCGCGCCACGCGCGTGCCGCCGGTGGCCGCCATGCAGGAGGCCTCGACCCTGCCGCCGACGCGCTTCTCGAAGTTCACCACCGCGGCGGCGCTGCTGATCGCGGGAGCCGGCGGCGGTTCGATCGCCTATGCGATCCTGACCGACGGCTCCACCAGCAGCCGCTTGATGTTCATCGGCATGGGCGCGCTGCTGCTGTTCGTGGCCGTGGCCATGCTGGCCAAGTACATCGTGCGTCCGGCGGCGCGGGTCATCGGGTGGCCGCTCGAGAAGCTGGCGCCCGTTGCCGGCAGGCTGGCCCGCGGCAACGCGGCCCGCAACCCGTCGCGTACGGCCGCCACGGCGGCGGCCCTCATGATCGGCCTGGCGATGGTGGTCTTCATGGCCGTGTTCGCCCAGGGACTCAAGGACACGTTCAGCGGCGCCATCAGCGACTCCACGCGCGCCGACCTGGTGACCCAGGACCGCAGCGCGTACCTCACCGTGCCCCAGAAGACGGTGGCCGAGCTGGGCCGCCTGCCCGGCGTGGAGGCGGCCTCCGGCGCTGCCTGGTCGCAGGTGAAGGCGGCGGTCTCGACCTCCTCTTCCGTGACCGGCGGCTCGGCCGCGATCGCCTCCTCCGCCACGTCATTGGCGAAGGCCGGCACCACGTCCATCTACGGCGTCGACCCCAAGACCTGGGTCAAGGTCTGGGGCTTCCAGTGGGAGCGCGGCGGCAGCGATGACCTGCTCGCCAAGCTCGACGCCACGCACGTGATCATCGAGTCGCAGATGCCGCTGGCCAAGAAGGTCGACGCCGGCGACACCATCAGCGTGATGTCGCAGACCGGCAAGCGGACGGAGCTCACCGTTCTCGGCTTCTACCGCGACCAAATGGCGTTCAACGGCATGGTGACCAGCCTGGCTGCGTTCAAGAGCCTGGACATCCCCACGGCTTCCGGGATCACCCTAGTGCGGAGCACGGCTGCGGACGGCAGCGGTCAGGGCGCATCGCTGGCCTCGACCCAGAAGGCGGTCGAGAGGGCGTTGTCGGACTATCCGACCCAGACCGTCCAGAGCAAGACCGAGTACCTGGACGAGATCAACAAACAGGTGGACCAGCTCCTGATGATGTTCTACGGGCTGCTCGCGATGAGCGTGACGATCTCGATCTTCGGCATCGTCAACACGCTGGTGCTGAGCGTGCACGAGCGCACGCGGGAGATCGGGATGCTGCGCGCGATCGGCGCCACCCGGGGCCAGCTCCGTCAGATGGTGCGCTACGAGAGCGTCATCACGGCGGTCATCGGCGGGCTCCT
>CAZIGT010000322.1:0-3312 GCA_964538465.1 uncultured Thermoleophilia bacterium
GGGCCGGGTGCACAGCATCCGGCCCGGCCCCCTCGCTCCTCACGCCGGGTCAGCGGCCGGGCACGTCGGGGAACGGCCGGTCGAGAGCCTCGGCGCCGTCGTCCGCGCCCTCTGCACCCGGCTCGGCCACGGCGGCTGCCTCCGGTTCCGCCACGGCCGCAGCATCCGGCGTCGCTCCGGCTTGCGCGGCGGGGAGCGGAGCCTCGCGCAGCCGCCGCGCCAGAAGCCACAGGGCGCCGCCGCAGACGGCGGCCACGAGCGCGGCGCCGGCGAACAGGAGGAACGCGTACTGCACTTGTCCGCCGCGGGCGTCCACGACGGCCCCGCCCGCCCAGGCGGCGAAGGAACCCATACCGAAGGACAGGCCGAAGCTGAAGCCGAAGCCTACGCCGCGGCGACGTAGAGACGTGTACTTGCCGGTGAGAACGTTCTCGAGCGGCTGGCAGGTGAAGTGGGCGATGCTGTACACGAGCAGAAGGACCACGAGGTCCCAGCCGGCCAGCGGCACCACGAGCGTCAGCAGTAGCGCCTGGGCGCCGAGCAGTAGCGCGTAGATGCCCTCGATCTCGCGATGACGGCCCAGGCGGGAAGCCGACCACTGGCCGAAGAAGCCCACGGCGTACACGAGGGAGGCCAGGAAGCCGCCTACCACCAGACTGCTACCGGGCAGCACGTCGGCGCGCTCGGTGGCCAATGCGGGGAGGTACGTGGCCACGCCACGGAAGACGAAGCCGAGTGCCATGGTGATGACATACACGAGGGCCAGCGCCCCCAGATGCGTCTCGCCGTGCGTCGCGGAGGTGCGTGGCTCGGGAGTGCCGGCACTGGGGTTCTCCATGCGCGGCATCGCCCAGGTGCCGGCGAGGACAAGCACTGTGACGCCGGCCGCCACCGCGTAGGGCAGCCGCCAGGACACGGTGGCAGCCAGCAGCGCCGCGAACAGCGGCGCCACCGCGAGGCCCAGGCTGCCGGCCATGCCGTGATGGGCGAGCAGCTTAGGGCTGTTGCCACTGGCGCGCGAGATCAGCGTCATGGCCGCCGTGTGGTACGGCGAGGCTGCCAGACCGAGAAGCAGCAGGCCGATGGCGAACGCCGTCGTGCCGGGCGCCACGGCGACGATCGCGGCCGCGACCACCGCCAGGCCGAGGTAGCAGCGGACGATCGTCAGCGGGTGTACGCGGTTCACGATGAACCCGGTGGGCACGGAGCCCACGCCGTACAGGAAGGTCGCGGCTGTGAACACGGCACCGAGCGTGGCGAAGTCGGCGCCGAAGTCGTCGTGGAGTATCAGGAGGATGGCCGGGTACACGCCGAGCAGCACGTGCACCATGCCGTGTGCGCAGTAGAGCGGAAGGAGCGTGCGGGTGGCAGGTGAGGTGTGGCCGCTCAGATCCAGCTCGGCAGCCACATGAGCCGGTAGAACTCCTCCGGCGTGACCGGGTAGTCGAGGATGATGGGCGCAAAGGCCACCAGCAGGCCGGCGCAGGCGCCGGCGAAGCACCAGGCGAGATATCGCCAGACGGGCTTCGCCGAGGGCCGCACGGCGGCGTAGGTCAGCGCCACCAGCACGATCGAACCTGCCAGGCAGGAGACGGCGATTCCCACCGCGGGCGCTATACGTGCGGGCAGGTCGTAGAAGACGAAAGAGACGGCCTGCCCTATGTAGTACCAACCGGAGGCGGCCAGGAAGGCGCAGGCGGCGAAGCCGGCAGAGGCGTAGCCCAGGGCGCGTCCTCCGATCTTCGCGCCGGCTCCCGCGACGCGCGGGCCGCCGTTCGTCGAGACGGCGCCTGCCGGCGCCTCTGCCAGATCGAGGTCTGGGCGTTGCCCGGCCAGCCGCGCCAGGCCGACCGCGACGAGGATGGCGAGGAACGGCGCCACTGGAGTCATGTAGTAGATGAACGACGTGCGCGAGGTGGCGAACCACGGGAAGTACAGCAGGGCGACGATGAGCGACGGGAGCACCAGCTCGCGGCGCCTGTCCATGATGGCTGTGACCGGCAGTGCGACGAGGGCGAGCGTGGCGGCCCACCACAGGAACGGATGGCCGAAGGAGATGACCCCGTAATAGTGGGCCGCCTGTTCCTTGAAGTAGTACCACACGGGCCTTATGTCGAGGATCCAGGTGGGTGCCAGCGAGGCGTAGGTGTGCTTGGCCTTGAGGTGGGCGCTGAAGGTCCACATCTGACGGTGCAGCTCCCACCAGTCCGCCCAGCCGTGGCCGTGGGCGAAGTAGAACCCATAGCTGGCGACGTACAGGCCGACCGGCAGGAGGACCAGGAAGACGATGGGCAAGAGCACGGCGGCCGGCAGTGAGCGCGACACCAGGGTGCCGCCGCTCTGTGGTCCACCGCCGCGTCGGGCGCGGAAGCCGCGTGGCGTGCCGCCGGCCGGATCTGCAGGGCTCGCCTTATCGGCCTTGCGCTCAGACGCTGCGGTCGCGCGTGACTCAGAGTCGGTCTTGGTGGGGTCTTCCTCTAGGCCTTCGCCCTCCGCAAGCGCCGGCGTGATGATCGCCGGCCGCACCCTTCGCCAGAGCAGGAGTATGAGGACTATGGCCGCAACAATGGCGAAGGCGCCCGACCACTTCGACCCCAGGGCCAGGCCGGCCGAGACCCCGGTCAGCGCGAGCCACAGGAGACGGCCGCGGCTCTGCACGTAGCGCAGGGCGAGATAGATGGTGAGCACGCTCCAGAAGCCGACGAAGACGTCCAGCGTGGCGAT
This sequence comes from uncultured Thermoleophilia bacterium, assembly GCA_964538465.1. GTDB lineage: Bacteria > Actinomycetota > Thermoleophilia > UBA2241 > UBA2241 > UBA6103. The sequence goes on from CAZIGT010000322.1 coordinate 2,725, forward strand.
GCGCGACTGGGCTATGCCGAGGAAGTCGACCGCCGCCAGCACCAGGGCCAGCAGGGCCCACTCGCGACGCAGCCCGAGCCGCCGCGCCAGGGGGTAGACAACGCAGATGGTGGCGAGGCCGGCGAGCGCCGCCATGAATCGCCACCCGAACTCGTCGTTGCCGAACAGCAGCACACCCACCGCGATGGCGAGCTTGCCGTAGTACGGGTGGGGCCAGGAGACTTCATCGCCGGGCATCCAGTGGTAGTCGGTCTTGGGCCCAAGGCGGCCGTCCACGATGGCCTTGGCGTCCTTCGCGTAGTAGACCTCGTCGAAGATGTAGCCGTGGGGCTTGTCCAGACGGTAGAAGCGCACGGCGGCCGAGGCCAGGAGCACCACGACCACCGCCATGAGGCAGAGGGTGCGTGTGTTCCTCATGAGGCGCCGCCATCGAGAGCGGCGCGGACAACGGTGGCCCTGGCGCCTGGGAGACGTGAGGTCCGGCCGCTCCAGAATGCCGCCGTGGCGCCGTTGCTCGATCGTGTCCGCGTGTGCTGCCCGTGCATGGTGACGAGCATTATAGATGTCGGGACGCGCGTCGCTCGTGGA
>CAZIGT010000323.1:0-1996 GCA_964538465.1 uncultured Thermoleophilia bacterium
GCACCCACCCTCGATGTCGTAGTGCCCGTCTACAACGAGCAGGCCGACCTCGAGCGCAGCGTCCGCAGACTGCGCAGCTTCCTCGACGACTCGTTCCCGTTCGAATCCCTGGTGACGATCGCCGACAATGCCAGCACCGACGCCACCTGGTCCATCGCGCAGTCCCTGGCCGCCGAGCTGGACGGCGTGCGCGCCGTGCACATCGACCGCAAGGGCCGCGGCCTGGCGCTGCGCACCGTGTGGGCCGACAGCCCCGCCTACGTGCTCGCCTACATGGACGTGGACCTTGCGACCGACCTGCGCGCGCTGCTGCCGCTGGTGGCGCCACTGGTGTCCGGCCACAGCGACGTGGCCATCGGTAGCCGGCTGGCGCGCGGCTCCCGCGTGCGTCGCGGTCTCAAGCGCGAGGTGATCTCCCGCTGCTACAACCTGATCATCAGAACGGCCCTGCGCAGCCGGTTCACCGACGCCCAGTGCGGCTTCAAGGCTGTGCGTCGCGAGGTAGCGCATGAGATCGTGCCCATCATCGTGGACAACGGCTGGTTCTTCGACACGGAACTCCTCGTGCTTTCGGAACGTAGCGGGCTGCGCATCCACGAGGTTCCTGTCGATTGGATCGACGATCCCGACTCGCGCGTGGACATCCTGCGCACAGCGATCGACGACCTCAGAGGCATATGGAGACTCATCCGCACGCGCCCGGCGGCCCTCGCGAGGCTCACGCCGCCGGCCAGGGCCCGCCGTTGCGAATGGGAGCGTGCGGGAACCGAGGTGGCCAGAGCGACGGCCACGGTAGCCGCGGACACGGCTGCGGCAGAAGTCAAGGCGGCCGCCGATTGCCGCCCCGTCCCTATCCGCCGCGGCGCCACGCGCCCCGTCGGAGAGGTGTGACCTGTGAGACCGGCCGCCACCCCCACTTATGAGGCGACCCGTCGCGAACAAGCCGACTCCCGCGGTGCGGGCGAGCTCCCAGCCCGTACCGCGCATCCCACACGGCCCCGCTCCCGGGCCGTCTACCCTGCCACGGCCCGGTCTTCCTCCCTACCCGGGTCGCCGTCGCGGCGCCCCGCGCGACGGATCCGCGGACAAGGGCCGCCCGCCTCTTCCTGCTCCGAGGCGGGCGGCCCAAGGAGCTCCATGGCCGCACCGACGGCTGACGACCAGTGTCGGGACGCATCCAGCGGCGAACCCGTGCGCCTGCGATTCCTCAAGTTCGCCGCCGTCGGGGTCCTGAACACGGGCATCACCTTCCTGGTCTTCAACCTGTGCGTCGCCTGGGTCCACACGCCGGCCGCCCTGGCCAACGTCATCGCCTGGATCGCCGGCTTCGCCAACTCCTTCGTCTGGAACCGGAACTGGACGTTCGCCGATCGACGGGACCTTCGCGCCCGCACGGCCCTCGCACGCTTCGCCCTCGTCAACGTGCTCATGCTGGGCGTCAGTGAGGGCGTAGTGATAGGTCTCGAGCGGCTGGCCGACAGTACGGGCATCACCGAGGCGCTCGGCAGCAGCCTCACACTCAACGGCATTGAGGCCGTAGCGATCGGCTGCGCCCTCTGCGTCAACTACGCCCTGAGCTCGAACTGGGCGTTCGGCTCGGCACGCCGCCGCGCCTCCTGAACGCGTCTCCGACCCCTGCGCCGCCAGGCTGCGTTCAACATTGATTGGACCGGACCACCGACCATCCCTCCTGCCCGACGCTCCGCCGCGCTCCACGCCCCTCGAGCCGCCGCTCGACACCGCTGCCCCATGCTTCCCTGCTCCGCCTGCTGCTCAACGCTGCGGCCGGTGGGTCGATCGGTGGGCCAGCTGGCAGCTCACGAGCGCTCCCGGCCTCTGACCACAACTCGGCGTCAAGGTGGTCACACCCGACGGTTGTGACCACGTCTCTCCACATACCTGGTCACTTGGAGCACGACACCGGCCACAGACACGGCCGAGAATCCGGCCGCGGGAGCGACATGTCGCCCGGCGACGGACACGGAAGGGCCCGCTC
>CAZIGT010000323.1:2096-3299 GCA_964538465.1 uncultured Thermoleophilia bacterium
CACAGACCACCCCCGAACCCGCGTGCACCAGAGGGAGCCCGTCGTGGGGCGGCATGAAGTCGAGGCCACAACTGACGAAACGGTGCCCCAGGGGACGACCGGTGGCACGGTGCCTAACGAGACCACCGGCGGCAGAGGGTGGGTGACATGCGGACGGCAGCCAGAGCGGCTGGGACCGTGGGGCGGGCGGCGTGGCTGCGGTCAGGCTGCGCCGAGTTGGCCGTGCAGGAAGCCGTCTATCGACGGACCCACCCAGTCCGCGACCGTCTCGTGGTCGGCGGAGGCGAGGGGTTCCTCACGCAGAAGGTAGCGACTCACGGCCAGGCCGCTGAGATACGAGACGAGGAGCCTGACGCGCGGATAGGCATCGACCTTGCCGAGCGCGGCGGACAGCGGCCGCACGAGGGCGCGCGTGAGATAGCACTCGAAGTCACGCACCACGCGCTTGTCGGTAGCGGCGGCACTCAGCACACCCAAGAGGATGGTCGCGTTCTCCCCGGTCTCCCAGAACTCCAGGTACCTGGTGACGATGTCTCGCCCCGAGAGGAGTGCCAGGCAGGCCGCACCGTGCGGTGTGGGCGGCAGGCCCAGCGCTTCGAGCACGAGCGCCGACTTGGAGCCGAACAGTCCGCGGATCTGGGCCGGGCGTACGCCGGCGAGATCCGCGACCACGTCGTATGAGGCGCCGCGGTAGCCGCGCGTACTCAGCGCCACACGCACGGCGTCGATGACGGCTGCGCGTATCTCCCGCTCATCGCGTCGCGCCGCGCCGGCACCGTGCCCCGGGATGGGCAAGGGCCGCGACGTCTGGAGCGAGGTTCGCCGCGTGGCGCTTCGCGCGTTGGTACGCGGGGCACCTCGCACGCTTCTGCGCACACCCACGGACCCACCGCACGGGTGCGCGGACCGCTGCGGTCGTTCGTGCATGGGCTCGCTGCTCGCGCGTGTGTTCTTGCCGCGCGCCATCTCCGCGTGTGATCGTCTTCTGGCCATGTCTTCGCCTCCGTGTGGCTGGGTGCTTGAGAGATCTGCGCGTAGTCCTAGCAGCCAGGCCCAGAGGTGCACTGGGTCCTGACTGAAGACAGGCTGGGAATGCGGAAGCGGTGCGACGTCTTGGAAGCAGGGAGGCCGTGCTCCGAGTGGAGCGCGGCGAGATAGCTGAACACCGCGGCGCACTGAGGCGCACGACGGTGAGGGGCGGGC
>CAZIGT010000324.1:0-2152 GCA_964538465.1 uncultured Thermoleophilia bacterium
CCGCTCGTGGTCACTCCGCGGACGCCGTCCCACCGTTGTTCGTCTCGGCACCAACCAGCGCGTCAGCGCGACCGGGGCGGCCCAGCGAGCGGGGCAAGGCGACGGTGAAGACCGTGCCCTCACCGGGCCGGCTGACCACGGTGACGCGGCCGCCCATGGCCTCGGTGAGATCCTTCACGATGGCCAAGCCGAGACCGGATCCGACCGGCCGCTCGCGGCCGTAGCGCTCGTACAGGTAGAAGCGATCGAACGCATGCTCGAGCTCCTCCTCCTGCAGGCCCAGGCCTGAATCGGCAACGCGCACGTAGACCTCGTCGCGGCCGGTCTGCCCGGGTTCGCCGCCTCCAGTCGTCACAGTGACCGAGCTGAAGGCCGGCGCGCAGCGGACGGCGTTCTCGACAAGGTTGCTCACGACCTGCAGCAGCCGGTCGCCGTCGGCGAGCGCCACCAGGTCGCTCCGGCCGGCTATGGCTTCTTCGTCCGGAGCGGCCGCCACAAGCTCGACCTTGTACTCCTCGGCACGCGGCTGGTATCTGCGCACGGCCTCACGCACCACATGGGCCAGGTCGACAGCCTCGTGGCGTACACCGAAGGTGCTCTTGCGCGCCCGGCCCAGGTCGAGAAGGTCCTGAACGAGCCGCTGCATGCGGCCGGCCTCCTCGGCGACGACCGGGCCGGCCTCATCAGCCGACACGGCGCCCTCCGCCAGGGCCTCACCGTAGCCGCGGATCGATGTGAGCGGCGTCTTGAGCTCGTGGCTCACCGACAGAAGGAACTGCTGCTCCGTGTCCTGCGCCCTGCTGAGGCGCGCGGCCATGGCATTGAACGCCCGCACCGCGCGCCGCACCTCGCTGGGTCCCTTCACTGGCACCGGTTCGACCTCTGCCCCGGCCACCAGCTCCTCGCTCTCCCGCGCCATGCGCTTGAGCGGCTTCGCCACGCCGCGCGTGGCCAGCAGTGTGGCGAAGATGGCGGACCCCACGATGACCGCGAGCATCACGGCGATGACGGCGGCGACCCACCAGCCCGGAACGCCGCTGGAATACGACGGGTAGCCCGGCTGGACCTGGACATACCAGACCCTGTTGCTGCTGGGCATCCAAGCGACAAACGGCGTGTCCTCGCCCATCCAGCCTCCGGTCGAGTCCTCATACCAGAAGGTCGCATCACCCCAGAGGTAGCCGTTCCTTTTGAGCTTCGCTTGCGAATACGGGTACATGCTCAGAAGGCCGTTCTCGCCGGCGAGCGCCTCTGGCCTGGTCTTCCTGACCTCGTAGGCGCGATCACTGCTCTCCATGAGCACAACTACGCGCGAGAGCAGCTGGCGATACTCGTTGGCCGGGAGCTCGTCGCGCATCGCAGTGAGGCTGGCCATAGCCTGCGCCGTCTGGTTGGCCTCCAGTCCGTCCCAGGCCGCATGGACCGATCCGTTGCGCGCATCGATCAGCGTGTTCTCCGCATCGATCCGGTCGCGCTCCAGCAGCAGGCCCCAGCCTACGAACGCGGCGAGCGGGACGAGAGCGACTGCTACGGTGGCCAGGAACACCCGCGACTTCATGGAGCGGAGGAACGATACGATCGGGGCAAGCAGTTCCCCCACTGACGGGCTGCTGGTCTTCGGGTCGGGTGCGCGAGCACTGCTCGCGCCCGGGCCGCGGGCGGTGCGCTCCGTACTCATTGCGGCACCGCCTTGTACCCGACGCCGCGGACCGTCTCGATGAGGCCGGGCAGGCCGAGCTTGCCCCTGACCTGCGCGACATGCTGATCCACGGTCCGCGTGCCGCCCACGAATTCGAGGCTCCAGACGCGCTCCAGCAGCTGCTCGCGGGTGAGTACCACGCCGACGTTCTCGACCAGGCAGTAGAGCAGGTCGAACTCGCGCGCGGTGAAGAACACATTGGCTCCGGACACCGTGACCATGCGCGCCAGCGGATCGACCGAGACCGGTCCCCAAGTGAGCGCCTCGCGATTCGGCGCGGGCCGAAAGCGACGCTGCACGGCCCGCATGCGCGCCACCAGCTCGCGGGGACTGAACGGCTTGGGCACGTAGTCGTCGGCGCCCAGCTCCAAGCCGAGGACGCGGTCGGCCTCCTCGTCGCGCGCCGTGAGCATGATGATGGGGACCGTGGAACGCTCCCGCACGCGGCGGCAG
>CAZIGT010000324.1:2162-3000 GCA_964538465.1 uncultured Thermoleophilia bacterium
ATGCGAACGTGATCTATGATACGACCGTGGTCGTATCGACAGATTTCATGGCCGCGATCCCCTCCAAGCTCGGCCAGGCCAAGGCGACGGACAAGGCTTCGGACACGCTCTACTCCGGCGACGGCGGCATCGGCATCTGGAGCAATGTCGCGGAGGCCGAGGGCGTGGGGGTGGCGGGCGAGCTCGACCCACCCCTCCTCCGCCGTGCGCACCCAGACGACCTTGTAGCCGTGGTGCGCCAGATACGAGCGCACCATGTTGGCCACGTTGTGCTCGTCCTCCACCAGCAGGATGGTCTCTGCCATGCGCGGCACCCCCTCCAAACGCGGATCCTGCTCGGGGCGCAAGATGCGCGGACGTGTCGCCTGCATCGTAGCAGCGCAGCTCATCGCTCTCCTTTCGCCCGCAGTAGATGCGGCGAGGCTATGGGGCGCGTTTCATGCGTGCGTCGTGCCGATGGCAGAGGGATGTAAGGCCTGACCAGTCAGCATCTCCGTGTGACCTGGCCTTCGAGGCGTCCGGCTCTCCGTCTAGAATAGGAGGACCATGCATCCGGTCGAGGCGTATCTGACGGAGCTGCGGGACATCCGTGCCACGGGCGCGGCCGTGCCTGAGACGTCTGGCTACGGCGCGCTGGCGAACCTGCTCAACGAAGTCGGCGCCAAGCTGAAGCCCAAGGTGCGCTGCTTCATCAACCTCACGAACGCTGGTGCAGGCATCCCCGACGGCGGCCTGTTCGTCGCAAATCAGATACCCAAGGGTCAGCACGTGCCGGCTGTGGGACAACTGCCGGCTCGCGGCGCCATCGAGGTCAAGCCGGTCGAGCAGAGCGCCGCTG
>CAZIGT010000324.1:3010-3299 GCA_964538465.1 uncultured Thermoleophilia bacterium
TCTTCCAGGGTCGCCACGTTAATCCGCACATTCCGCGCCGCGCCGTCGACGGCGCGCCTGATGACCAGCTCCCCCGCTACCTGCGCAAGTACGGCCAGGTGCTGGTGACCACGTACCGTGAGTTCGTGCTCGTGGGCTACGATCTCGACAGCCAGCCTGCCGAGCTGGAGAGCTTCAGTCTGGCGCGCACGGAAGCCGAGTTCTGGGCGCGCGCGGCTCGCCCGGGCAGCGCCGCGGCCCGCGCGGCCGGCGAGCGCCTCACCGACTTCCTCAAGCGCGCCATGCTGCG
>CAZIGT010000325.1:0-3284 GCA_964538465.1 uncultured Thermoleophilia bacterium
GGCGGTCTGGCGACCGCCCGGCCCCTTCCACGTCAGCGCGCGAGCCGCCGGTAGGCCGCCGGCGTCCGCAGCGGCTCAGCTCCTGGTGACGCCCCACTCGCGCAGCTTGCGGACCGTGAAGGGCTCCTTGATGTCCACCACGCCGTCGGTGCGGAAGTAGAAGTCGCACATGTCGAAGCCGCCGGCGATCGTCCTGGTCCGCGTGATGCCCTGACCGGTCTCGCCGAACTCCACCACATCGATCATGCAGAGGTACCGCGTGAACTGGGGGATGCCCAGGTGCTTACACACGATCATGTTGGCACACTGGGTGTAGTCGTAGCCGTAGGAGTAGGGCTTCGGCAGCCCGCCGACGTAGTCCGCGACCCAGCCGTCGGGGTACTCGCGCTTCTGTGACCAGGTGGCCCAGGCACGCGCCTCGCGCCGCTCCTTGGGGATGTCCGTGGGATGGTAGCGTTCGCTCTCGGGCATCGGATGCGCCTTGGCCACGTAGGCCAGAGCGAAGTAGTTGATGCGGCCGGCGTCGTCGACGGTCTTGCCGTTCTCCAGCATCGCCTGGCAGAAGGCCATGGACATGGAGCAGCGCACCAGCATCTGCGTCATCGAGGCGTTCTCGTCGCCGCCGATGTACGGCAGCTCATTGAGGATCTCTCCGAAGTCGGTGACCATGTCGTCGGCGATGGCCGCCGCGGTCTTCTTGCCGTACTCGGGCACCATGGTCGCCTCCAGACCCCCGGCGAACTGCGAGGCGTCGGCGACCAGCTCGTCCTTGTGTGCCAGGTAGTAGGCCGAGCCGGTGGGCGCCGGAGACCCGGTGGAGCTCGGCGAGATGCCGGCGCCGGGCGAGCCGCTCGCGCCGCCCGAGGCGCTCTGGGCGGCGTCCGGCTCGGCCTTGCCGCCGCACGCCGCCAGCGATCCGGCCAGCGCCAGCGCGCCGAAGGCGGCGGCCGCCTTGCCGCACACCGTGAGGAAGCCGCGACGGTCCATGGCGTTCTCGGGTGCACGCGGGGGTTGCGGTCGCTGTGACTGCATGAGGGCGCTCCTGACGATCGGTGCTATCGGCGTGATCCCGCCGAGTATCGGCACGGCCGGGCGCAGGCTTGAAGGGCGCGGCGCGCGCGCTGCCGGCGCGCCGACGCGTGACAGACCGTGACGCACCGCGCGAGACACACCGGCACACCGGGGAGCGACCGCACGCTCCCTGGTGCAAGGGTCAGCGCATGCGGTACTTGCGCAGCAGCGTGACGGTCTTGCGCGCCAGCAGCTTCTGGAACTTCACACGGCCGGGACCGATCATGTGCGCGTGGTCGTAGAAGTCGGCGTTCACGAGGTGCGCCCGGCCGCTGAGGTTCACGAAAGGCACCCCATAGAGCGCCGCCAGCGACCTGCAGCCGTGCCGGTAGGTGTCGATGGCCACGTCGAACGACGAGCCGATGACGTCCATGTTCATCGGCATGTCCAGCAGCACGGCGTGCACGTGGCGGCGCTCGCACGCCTGAAGCAGGACGTCCAGGCGGAGCAGGTTGCTGAGATAGCGGGCGCGGAACACCGGATAACCGCTGCGCACCCATGAACGCACCATCGCCTGCTTCTGACTCCAGCTCAGCATGTCCTCGTCTTCGTAGTGGTGCTGCCAGTGCTTGGCGGCCAGGGCGAGGTCGAGTGTGGTGATCGGCGTGGTCCTGCCGCTGGCGAAGCGGCCGGGGTCCACGCTGATGTACACGATGGCCGGCACGGCCGGCAGCCGGGTGACGAGCGCGGTGCTGTGGTCGAACGTCTGGTTTCGGGAGCCAAGGTTGTACGTGACGATCCTGGCCTCGCCATAATGCTTGATCGCGCTGGACCAGGAGCGGTCGCTCACGGTGGACTCACGAGCCAGCGAGTCGCCCACGAGGACGACCAGCGGTCGATGAGGCGGGTCGGCGCGCATGTCGTTGAGGACCTTCAGGGCGTGCTGCCAGTCCGAGCCGGCGCGCGGCGCCGCCGACGCGGGCGCGGCGCCGCTGGCCGCCAGGACGAGCAGGCAGGCGATGCCCATCAGTAGACCAGCCGCACACGCTCGCCGGGCGGTCGCGAAGGCGTGGCGGGCGCGCGGCGGCGCTGCCGCCCGCCACGTGCGCAACCGCCGCCGAAGTAGCCACCGGGCTCCCGAGGGAGCCCGGTTCGTATCCTGATCGCCCCTCATGGTGCGAATGCTACCGCGTCGCGGCCGGCCGCGGCCTTCCGGCCGCGCAGCCCCGATCGCGCAGCCCCGATCGCTCTGAGCTGCGCAGCACTATCCGCGCAATGCCCGGCTACTTCACAAGGAGCACGTTCTTCGCCGGCTTCACCTGCTTGTTGCCGGCGAGATCGGTCCCATACACGAAGAACTGGTACTTGCCCTCCGGCAGCTTGCACTTGAAGCTCGCACTCAGGAGCTTGCCTGTGGCCTTCTTGCCCGGGCTCACCGTCTTGACCTTCTTGCCCTTGGCGTTCTTGACGATGATCTTCACCGTGACCTGCGGGCTGAGCGCGTCCGTCACCTTGAAGAAGAGCTTCGCCTTCTTGCCCCGTTTGACCGTGGCCTTGCGCGGCGCCTTGACGGTGGGCTTGCCGCGGTCGAGCGTGATCTGCGCGCTGCACGTGTGCGAGATCCAGCCCGCCACATCGCTGAAGCTCGCTTCAACGGTCTTGAGGCCATCGGTACCCGACAGCGTCCAAGGCATCGTGGACGCGAACGGCCTCCACGCACCCCAGTCCGCGCCGGATTCCCGTGCCCGCGCTTGCTGTACGGCGCCGTCGCTGCTGCTCGCCGCGAGCGCGAGTGTCACACTGGTCGTCTTGGTCCACGCCGCACCGCCGTTGATGGTCAGGGCGCCGTCCCACCACGTGACCCGGGCGCCCAGCAAATCGCTGGCGAGCGTTGGGTTCTGCCCCCAGATGACATAGTCGCCAGCGCTTGCCGAGCGCACTTCCATCCCCGGGCCGGTCTCCAGATGGAAGGTCGTTTGCGAGTCGATCTTCCAGCCCCAGATGTCCCCGCTGCCGGCGCTTCCATCAACGTAGGTGATGTACTTGTCGCCCACGGCCGGGTATCCCTGGGCGGCAGCAGTCGTGGCCACCGCGATGGTCTCGCCCGTCGAGAAACGATAGGCCAGCACATCGTAGGCGTTGCGCCCGTCGATCCAGGCGACCAGGTCACCGTGGATGCGCGGCGACGCGCAGTCGTAGATCGACGTGTCCAGCGCACTCTCTGTGACAAAATGTGTAGCCGGATTCACGACGCCGGTGTAGAGATCGTAGTC
>CAZIGT010000326.1:0-3252 GCA_964538465.1 uncultured Thermoleophilia bacterium
CCGCCTGCGGCGGCGCAGCCCGGGCGTCTGGATGCGGCGATCTCGCGATCACTGTCGCGCCCTCGCGCCCGCCCGCTCGCCCGAGGTTGCGTCCGGCGAACGGGCCGGCGGCGGCGCACACGCCCGGTGCTAGAATCGCCGCATGAAGGTCAGTGCGCTGCTCGCCGAGATCGACCGGCTGGCGCCGTTCCAGCTCGCAGAGCCGTGGGACCGCGTGGGACTGCAGGTCGGCGCGCGCGAGCGCCAGGTGGGCAACGTGCTCGTGGCGCTCGAGCTCACGCACGCGGCCCTCGACGAAGCGGCGCGCGTAGGCGCCGACGTGCTCCTGGTGCATCACCCGCCGCTCCTCGCGCCGCTCGACGCGCTCACCGACGACACGCCGGTGGGCTCGGTCGTGCTACGGGCGGCGCGCGAAGGCCGCTGCGTGATCGCGTGCCACACCAATCTCGATAAGGCGTCGGGCGGCCTGGCCGACATCGCCTGCGCCGTTCTCGGGCTGGAGGACGTGGCCCCCATAGCCCCGTCGCCGGTCGACTGGCTGAAGCTCGTGGGCTTCGTGCCGGCGGACGATCTCCAGGCCGTGCGCACCGCCGTGTTCGCCGCCGGCGCCGGCGTCATCGGCGACTACGAGCACTGCAGCTTCTACCTGCGCGGCACGGGCACGTTCCTGCCGCGCGAGGGGGCGCAACCCACCGTAGGCCGCGTGGGCGAAGACAACAGCGCTGGCGAGCTCCGCCTGGAGGTCGTCTTCCCGCGCGCCGCGCGGCGCGCCGTGCTCGACGCGTACGTGGCCGCCCACTCCTACGAAGAGCCGGCCTACGACGTCTATCCCATAGAAGACGAGATCGCCGGCCTGGGCCTGGGACGTATCGGCTTTCTGGCTCAGCCACTGCCGCTTTCGGACGTGGCCGCCGCGGTGGCGCATCACTTCAAGCTGCCCACGGTGCGCTTCACGGGTGACCCAGCCACGTCGGTGCAGTCGGTCGCCGTAGTGCCCGGCTCAGGCGCGGACGCCGTCGACTGCGCCCGCGGCCGCGCCGACGTGCTCGTCACCGGCGATGTGAAGTACCACGACGCCGACCGCGCCGAGCGTCTCGGCCTTCCCGTCATCGACCTGCCGCACGACGCGGCGGAGGGCGTCGCCATGGAGCGTTGGGCCGACGTGTTCTCAGACCGCATGTCGGGGGCCGGCGTGGCCGTGAGCTTCTTCGCCGGCCCGCGCACCATCTGGCGGCAGTCGGACGCGGCGCCGCTGCTCACGCGGTTCGGCGTGGACGACGTGGGCGCCGAACCCATCCGTTACCATCTGTTCGTCGACGGCGGCGCCCGCGGCAATCCCGGACCGGCCGGCATCGGCGTGCGCCTGGAGACGCCGGACGGCGATCTGGTCGAGGAACTCGCCGACGCCATCGGCAACGCCACCAATAACCAGGCCGAGTACGAGGCTCTCATCGCCGGCCTGGAGCTGGCGATCGACCGCGGCATCAAGGAGCTGGTGGTCTTCGCCGACAGCGAGCTCATCGTGCGCCAAGTGAACGGCCAGTACCGCGTCAAGGACGCGAAGCTGCAGCCGCTGCACGCGCGCGCCGCGCGCCTGCTGCACGAGCTGCCGGACGTGGAGATCCGTCACGTGCCGCGCGAGCAGAACGCCGAGGCCGACCGGCTGGTCAACGAGGCCATCGACGAGGCGCTCGGCCGCTGACCGCTGCTTCGCGGTGTCGCCACGGCGGTCCGACCGCCTCGGGACCCGCCGTTCCGCACCCTCGGCGGCTGATTGCGGCCTCGCGCCCGGCTCGGTATACTGCCACTTCGCTGCGGGTGTAGCTCAGTCGGCTAGAGCGTCTGCTTGCCATGCAGAAGGTCGAGGGTTCGAGCCCCTTCACCCGCTCCATCGCACTTCTCAAGCAGCGGTCGGAGTACTAGTATTCTGACACTGCCTTTTCGTGCGCAGGGCGCAGCCCCCACGCCCGGGGCGTCCGCGGCTGAGCCCAGCCCCGGGGGCGGCGTAGCCAAGTGGTAAGGCAGAGGTCTGCAAAACCTCCATCACCGGTTCGACTCCGGTCGCCGCCTCCACATCCCTTTTCTGCTTTCTCGTGCATCCGAGCGGCACCACGCCGCCTGGAATGACACCTCTGGCACAGATGTCGGCGCCGGCGCCATCGAGCGACTCCTGCTATTGAGCGTCACTCGCCATGGAGCGGCTCCTGACTCGCGCCGAGCGTAGCGGAGTCTCCTACGCGCGTCGTGCATAGTCACGAGTCGGCATTTGCTCACGGAAACGCCGGAAGACGCCGATAGCTGCGACTATGCGGAAAGCACAAGCTGACGACGTGCGCGGGCAGGTGGGCGCGGGCAACGCCGGCACGGGCGGCCCGCGCTCGGGTCCCCGGCGGGCCATGCCCGCCTATGTGTTCGTTGGGGGATCGCTCGCGGTCGCGGTGGCCGTCGGTCTGCTTGGCCGCTGGTCGTCGTATGCGTATCTGGTCGTCGAGATCGCCACCATCGCCGCCCTCGTCGTCTCGGTCCGGGTGTACCGCCCGTCGCATCTCTGGCCCTGGCTCGCCGTTTCCATCGCCTTCGTGCTGTTCCTGATAGGGGGGGTGGCGCGGTACCAGCTGGCCGTCACTGGGAACATCACCGAGAGCCGCTCGCTGATCGCCGACGTCATCACCCTGCCCGGGTACTTCGTCCTGGCCGCGGGACTGCTCGGTTTCTCGCGCAGCACCTCGGCCGACTCGGAGCGCAAGTGGAGCGTGGTGCTCGACGCCTCCATCGCGGCACTCGCGGTAGCCACCGTGGTCTGGGTGTTCGCCATCCAGCCGATGCTCGCTCAAGGTGCGGCTCTGCCGGCGACGGTCGTGCTGGTCCTGTATCCGACCCTGTCGATCTTCGCGGCCGTGGTGACGCTGCGCATAGCGCTCAACCCCGAGCAGGAGCGAGTCCCGGCGTACTGGTTCCTGCTGGCGGCGATGACGCTGATGTTCACCGGCGACGTCTTCTACATGCTCGCCGATGCCGATCTGGTCGCCATACCTGAGCGGCTGCTCGACATGCCCTACATGCTGGCGCTCATCTGTTCCGGCGTGGCGGCGCTGCACCCGAGTATGCGCATGCTCACCGAGCCAGGCCGGCCGCCACGTGCCACGAAGTCGGCATTCCGCATCGCGCTGGTGGCTATCGCGCTGGTGGTGCCCGTACTGCTGACTCTCAGGGGGGTGGGATCCACCACGACCGATCGCGTCGTCCTGGGCC
>CAZIGT010000327.1:0-3247 GCA_964538465.1 uncultured Thermoleophilia bacterium
AGCGTGATCACCACCCCCGTCCCCACAGCCACCACACCCGCGGCCCAGAGCCCCAGAGCCAGCGCGTCGTAGCGATGCACCGTGTCGGCGCGCTCGGGCTCACACGCGCGCGCTCGAGCGCAGGCACAGCCGCTGGGGCACGCCGTGGGTATCGATCGTGGTCACGGCGGCGCTCACCGCGATCTGCACGCTCGGGCCGTTCCAGACGCTGATCGTCATCGACGTCTTCCTCTACATGTTCTCCCTGATGCTGATCCTCATCGCCGGCGTGGCGCTGCGCGTGAAGGAGCCGGATCTCGAGCGGCCGTACCGCGTGCCGCTCAACACCTGGGGGTTGGCGCTGCTCTGCGCACCGGCGGTAGGCATCGCGATCCTGGCGCTGGTCACCAACGGGTGGACGTGGTTCGCAGGCGGCTGCGTGGGCGCGCTCACCGGTCCTCTGGCCTACATGGTCGTCAAACCGGGACAGAAGCGGCGGCTGTCGGGCGGGTGATCTTCAGGCGAGACGGTCCCGGGCTCCGTCCCCGTGCGTGACCGCCGAAGACCGCGGGTCCTCGCCGCGGTGATGCGGACGAACGTCGTGGGCGCGGTGCCTGGCCGCATTCGCGCGGCCACGGGACCGGTCAGTCGTGGATGATGACCGGCATGCCCACCTGGACGTAGTCGTAGAGCTTCTCCACGTCCGAGATGTACATGCGGATGCAGCCGTGCGAGGCGTGGCTGCCGATGGACCACGACGACGGCGTGCCGTGGATGCCCACGCCGGAGGCGCTGGTGCCGATCCAGCGAGTGCCCAGCGGGTTGCCGGATCCCGGCGGCACGGGTTCAAGGCCCTTAGCCCACGGCGAATCGGGTGGGATCCAGGTGGGGTTCTTGGCCATGACGACGACCTCGAAGGTGCCGTTGGGCGTGGGATAGGCCGCCTGGCCCACGGCCACGGGGAACGTGAACTTGAGCTTGCCCTTCTGGTAGAAGTACAGCTTGCACAAGCCTTGGTCGACGACGATGCGGCCGTTGAGCGCGGCGATCAGCTTGGGGTCTGCGACTCCCGTGACCTCCTGCCCCATGCGCTTCTGGAAGCGCTGCACGGCCGCCACCACGCCGTTCGTGTACTCCCCGTTCGGCGTGTACTTGTAGAGCTTGTTGGACGCGAGCAGCTCCTGCAGCTCGCGGACGTCCTCGCCCACGGCGCCGAACGACAGCGTGGCCTCGCCGAGCTTCTCGGTGGTGTCGACCACGATGTCCTGCCTGGTCGTCGCCGTCTTGCCCACCTTGTCGGTGGCCGTGAAGACGAGCCTGTGCTTGCCGTCGCTGAGTGGTCCCAGCTTCACCTGGGCGACCTCGGCGACGGTGTGTTCATAGATCACTTCGTCGTCGGCCGTGATGGTGAGGACGGGCCGCGGGACGGGGGCCTTCACGGTGACCTCGATGGTGGGCTCCGTCTCCGTTACGGTCGTGGTCGTGGGCACCGTGATGGTCGGACCGTTCACGTCTATGGCCACGCGGCGGCTGGCGCTCTTGACGTTGCCCGCCGCGTCCTCGGCGCTCAGGGTGAGCTTGTAGCGGCCGTCTGGCAGCGTGAGTGGGAAGCTGAAGCTGCCGTCGGCGGCCGCGCGCGCCTCGGCCTTCACGGGCACGCCGCTCACCGAGACCCTGGCCTTCGGCTCGGTCTCGCCACTGACCGTGATCGTGTCGGTGGTTGACACCTCAGCGTTGTCGGGCGTAGCCCAATGCAGCTTGGGCTGGGAGGTGTCTACCGTGAACGTCCAGCTCTTCTCGATCTTGTGGCGATAGAGGTTGGACGTGCCGGCCGAGAGGGTGACAGTGTGCTCACCGTCCGTCAGGTCCGTGGCGGTGAAGCTGAGCCCGTCCGTGCTGAAGTCCACCTTCTTGGTGACGTCCTTGCCGTCTACCGTGACCACCACGTCACTGAGGCTCTGCATGCCATCTACCTTCACGCTCACCGGGACCGTGTTCAGGTGCGTGAAGGCGCCGGCTTCCGGCGAAGCGGCGATGACGTTGGGGGCTGTGGTGAATTGCCAGGCGGCCGTGGCGCCCACGGCGATCACCAGCAGGCCGATGACCAGCCACAGCGAGAAACGCCGCCGGCGGGGCGGCTTGGGTTGCGACCGGTAGACGGTGCGCCCTGAGCGTTTGACTGGGGGTCGGTCCATCAAAGGGAACATCCTGCGACGGGCATGCGAACGCACCGCCGCGTCGCAGCACTCACAAGGATACTCGAAAGCGATCCTTCTCGCATCGTTAGCCTGTATCCTGCAACCGTTGTGCAAGTCACCGTGCGGAAGGTATCGGCGAGCGGATGTGTGACGACGAGCATGCGGGCATCACCGGCGGCAGCGAGGGCCCGGCAGACGAGCGTGAGGACGCACTCGCACGACTGCTCGCGGGCGTAGCCGCGGGGCGGGTCAGCCCGCAGTCGGCGCGCTATGAGCTCGAACGGCTCGGCATAGCCTGCGTCGGCGATTTCGCGCGCCTGGACGTAGGCCGCCGGGCGCGCACCGGGGTGCCCGAGATCGTCTATGCCGCCGGCAAGACGAGCGAGCAGCTCGTCGCGGTGGCCACGGCGTTCGTGCGGCGCAGCGGAGCCGTGTTCTGTAGCTCGGTATCGGCGTCGCAGGCGGAAGCGGTACGCGGCGCGGCGCTCGGGGAGACCATGTACGACGAGCGCGCGCGCGTGCTGGTGGTGCACGGCGAGGACTACCGGCCGCCCGGGCCGGCCGGCGTGGTTGGCGTGATGGCGGCCGGTACCAGCGACATGGGGCCGGCCGAGGAAGCAGCGGTCGTGGCCCGAGAGATGGGCGCCCAGGTCCTCACCGCCTACGACGTGGGCGTCGCGGGACTGCACCGTCTCTCCGGCCCGCTGGAGCAGATGCGGTCGGCCGGCGCAGCTGCGCTCGTCGTGGCCGCCGGCATGGAAGGAGCCCTGCCCAGCGTCGTGGCGGGCCTGGTCGATGTGCCGGTCATAGGTCTGCCGACGTCCGTGGGCTACGGGCTTGGCGGACGCGGCGAGGCCGCCCTTCTGGGCATGCTGCAGAGCTGCGTGCCGGGACTGGTCGTGGTGAACATCGACAACGGCGTGGGCGCCGGCGCCACGGCGGCGCTGATCGCGCGCCGTGCTCTCGCCGGCGGCGGAGGAGCATGAGGGCCGGCGTGGTCAGGCTGCCGTGGAGGCGCGGGGGGGGGGGGGGGGGGCCGGGGCGGGGGGCGCGGGCGGCGGGGGGGGGGG
>CAZIGT010000328.1:0-3210 GCA_964538465.1 uncultured Thermoleophilia bacterium
GCAGCGCGCCGGCCCTTCGTCGTTGCGGCGGTCCTTCGCGCGGGTGCGCAAGCGTAGGCAGAAGGCAGGCGCCACCGCCGTCCGGACGCTTGCCCGGTATGGCAAGAGGGAGGCGCCACCGCCGTCCCGACGCTTGCCCAGTATGTCCAGACGCGCCCGCGCGCGCGGTACATGGCACACACGCAGCGCGTGAAGAGCGTTCATGCGCTCCCGTATAATCACGCGGGCGGAAACGCGACGTGCACGCCGTCGGCATGCGAGCGACACTTCGAATGCTCCGGCATGCCGCTCCGCCCACCTGTGGTCTGCACCCATGCGCAAGCGTTGCGAGAAGGCGGTAGGACAATGAGCACGCGCAACCTGGACAAGCTCTTCGACCCAAAGAGCATCGCCGTCATCGGCGCCTCCAACAAGAAGGGTTCCGTGGGTCACATCCTGCTGCGGAACCTGATCGGCGCCGAGTACAACGGGATCGTCTTCCCGGTCAACCCCAAGGCGCCGTCGGTGCAGGGCATCCAGGCGTACGCCTCTATCGGCCAGGTGCCGCGCAAGGTGGACCTGGCCGTCATCGCCGTGCCCGCGCAGATGGTGCCGGACGTGGTGCGCGAATGCGGCGAGGCCGGCGTGGCCGGCGCCGTCATCGTCTCCGCCGGCTTCAAGGAGATCGGCAAGGAAGGCAAGAAGCTCGAAGAGCAGGTGACGAGCACCGCGGCGTCGTACAACCTGCGCGTCATCGGCCCCAACTGCCTGGGCTACATCCGTCCCGGGCTGAACCTGAACGTGACATTCGCGCACGTCATGCCGGAGCCGGGACGCGTCGCCTTCTTCAGCCAGAGCGGCGCCCTCGGCACGGCCATCCTCGACTGGGCCACGGCCAACAAGGTCGGCTTCTCCGCCTTCGTCAGCGTGGGATCGATGGCAGACGTGGACTTCGGCGACCTCATCGACTACTACGGCGCCGATCCACGCACCGGGTCCATCATCATGTACATCGAGGCGATCACAGACGCGCGCAAGTTCATGAGCGCCGCGCGCCACTTCGCCAAGACCAAGCCGATCATCGTGGTGAAGAGCGGCCGCACCGCGCGCAGCGCCATGGCGGCCGCCAGCCACACCGGCGCCATCGCCGGCGACGACACGCTCTACAGCGCGGCCTTCCGGCGCGCCGGCATCGTCCGCGTCGACGAGATCGAGGACCTGTTCGACTGCTCCGAGACGTTGAGCCGCCAGATCAGCCCACGCGGCCCGCGGCTGGCCATAGTCACCAACGCCGGCGGGCCCGGAGTCATGGCCGCCGACCGCCTGCTCGACCTCGGCGGCGAACTTGCCGAGCTGGCGCCAGAGACCAGCGCGAAGCTCAAGGAATCCCTGCCGGGCTTCGCCGCCATAGGCAACCCGGTGGACGTGGGCGGAGACGCGGACGCCGAGCGCTACAGCGCGGCCGCCGAGACCCTCATCCAGGACCCCAACATCGACGGCGTGGTCGCCATTCTCACGCCGCAGGCCATGAGCTACCCCACCGAGACCGCCGAAGCGCTGGTAGAGGTGTCGCGCAAGCACCCCAGCAAGCCGCTGCTCACCAGTTTCATGGGCGAGATCAAGGTACGGGACGGCATCACCGCGTTCCGCAGCGCGCACGTGCCGTCCTTCGACACGCCCGAAGACGCCGTCAAGGCGTTCATGTACATGTATCAGTACACCCGCAACCTCGAGGGTCTCTACGAGACGCCTGCCGACATCCTGCCGGACTTCTCGCCGAATCGCGACAAAGTCAAGAAGATCTTCCTGGACGTGGCGCGCTCAGGCCGCGAGATCCTTAGCGAGGTTGAAGCCAAGGATGTGCTCGAAGCCTACGGCATCCCGATCGTCAAAACAGTCATAGCGACAACCGCGGAGGACTGCGCCAAGGCGGCGGAGGAGATCGGCTTCCCGGTCGCCATCAAGATCTACAGCCACGACATAACCCACAAGAGCGATGTGGGCGGCATAGCGCTGAACGTACGTTCGGCCCCTGAGGCGGCCAACCAGTTCACCAAGATCAGCGACCGTGTGCGCGCCGCCCGGCCGGAGGCCGAGCTGCTCGGCGTGACCGTGCAGGCCATGTCGCGCGGCGGCACAGAGGTGATCCTCGGCGCCAGGCGCGACAAGACGTTCGGGCCGGCGATCATGTTCGGCATGGGCGGCACCGGCGTAGAGCTGTACCGCGATGTGGCCGTCGATTTCCCGCCGCTCAACGCCGCTCTGGCTCGTACCATGATCGACAGCACCCGAGTATCCAGGCTGCTGAGGGGCTACCGCGGCAAGGCGTCGGCCGACATGATGGCGCTCGAGCAGGCGCTGGTGAAGATGAGCTACCTGCTCGTGGACTTCCCCGAGATCCTCGAGATGGACATCAACCCGCTGCAGGCGCGGCCAGATGGCATCAACGCCCTCGACGCGCGCCTAGTCATCGAGCCCAAGGATGTCCGCAAGATCATGCTGCCGGGCTCCCACCTCATCATCTCCATGTACCCCAGCAAGTACAGATGGGAGCAGACCATAGACGGGCGCAAGGTCCAGCTGCGCCCCATCCGCCCCGAGGACGAACCGCTCTGGAGCGAGATGATCGAGTCGCTGAGCGACTTGACCACCGAGTTCCGCTTCTTCGGGCCGGTCAAGGACGTCACGAAGTCGATGCTCGTGCGCTACTGCCACATCGACTACGACCGCGAGATCGCCATCGTGGCGATAGACCCGGGCAAGGGCAAGAAGCCGGCGCGCATGCTCGGCGTCGCCCGGTTGAACATCGAGACGGCCAACGCCGAGGAGGGCGAGTTCGCCATCCTGGTACGCGACGACTGCCAGCGGATGGGTCTTGGTCAAGGGCTTATGAACGCCCTGATCACGGCCGCTCGCGACATGCGCGTACGCGAGATCACCGGCGACGTGCTGGCCGCCAACACCCCGATGATCAAGTTCTCCGAGTCGCTCGGATTCGAGGTGCTGCCTGGTCAGGAGCGCGACGTCCGCAGGCTGCTGCTGCGGCTCTAGCGAGGTCGCGACGAACGCTGCGGCGCGGGGCCGCGGACCCGCGATGGTTCTTCGGTCCCGCCGCGGCCGGCGCCGCAACGGGCGAAGGTAGGTATCTCGCCGATACGGGTAACCGGCTCTGTGAGGCGGAACGTGGCAGTGGAAGCTCACTTGTGAGGCGGTTGGGGTTCGCGCTGGGCG
>CAZIGT010000329.1:0-3133 GCA_964538465.1 uncultured Thermoleophilia bacterium
TCCTCTTGCTGCTGCAGGGTCCGGGCCGTCTCCTCTCTGAGCCGCAGGTTGGCGACGGCCAGGGCGTGGGGGCGTGCGAGCGTCTCCTGCACTACGGCCTGGTAGATCAGGATGCCGGAGATCAGCAGGAAGACGTGACCCACGAGGATCGGCCACGTCAGCGGCCCGGCATACACGGTGAACCAGAGCTCGGCGACGACGCGGACCACCAGCGCGGCGGCCAGGAGGATGAAGGCGCCGCGCTCCAGCCTCCGTCTCCGCACCCACAGCGTCGCGACAGCGGCCAGGAAGAGGACGCAGATCACCAACTCGGCCACCCGTTTGAACGTCGTGAGGCCTTCGCCTTCCACGAGGGCGGAGGGGAAGACCTCCCACCAGTAGATGGAAGCCAGGATGAGACCATCGACGACGAGGTACGCGATCATCGCCAGTCCGGCGCGTATGCGGCGGCCCAGGATGAACGGGGCGATCAGGAACGAGACGCCCTCGACAAAGGAGGCCGCCACCCAGAGCTGCGTGGGGGGGTCGAACGACCCTGAAAGCACTCCATATCCCGGGAAGTCCAGAAGGTGCACCAGGTGCAGGGAGCCGGAAGCCACCAGAGCGATACCGAGGAAGACCGGGAAATCGTCGTCGAGGAATCCGCGCAGCGTCCAGGCCACGACGAACACACAGAATGTCAGGGTGACGTAGACGAGTTCCGCGACGGTGTGGAACACGCCGTATGAGACAAGGCTCGTGAGGGTGACGGCCACGCATGCAAGGGCCGCGATGGCCAGCTGAACACCGGTCCGCGGGCTGACACGGTTGTCTACGTCATGTGCAGGGATGTTCATGTTTGCGCATGGTAGCACCACGCACCTGTGCGCATCTATGAAGTGATTCCTATGGGACTGTAGCCGGCGCGGTGCGGCCGATATCATCGCGGTGATGTCGACGGAGGATCGAATCAGTCCGGAGCCGGATGGCGTGGAGCCGAGGGTCGCTGCGGGCGTCGTCTCAGATGAGCCGAGCGCCGCGAGCGCGCGCCGTCATGCGCTGCGCACTTCGGCGTTCGCGGCGCCGGCGCTCGTGGTGATCATCGCGTTCTCCATGCAGAGCGGCTCGGCGCTGGCCACGCGCCTCATCGAGCGGGTGGGGATCATCCAGGCGCTCTGGCTGCGGACGGCCGTCGCCGCCGCGATCCTGGCGGCCGTGCGGCCGCGGTCGCTCCGCCTGCCGGCCAAGGGCGAGCGCCTGCCGGTCGCCGTACTCACCGTCTCGCTGTTCGCCATGAACCTGAGCTTCTACGGCGCCATCGCGAACGCGCCGCTGGGCATCGTGGTGACGATCGAGTTCCTCGGTCCGCTGGCCGTGGCGGTGGCCGGGTCGCGCCGGCCGCTGGACTTCCTCTGGGCGGCGCTGGCCGGGGCCGGCGTCGTGCTGCTTGCCGGGCCCACCGGCTCGGTCGGCCTGTTGGGGATCGGCCTCTCGCTTTCGGCGGCGTTCTGGTGGGGTCTCTACCTGGTGTCCGGCCGCCGTGCCGTGCGCTCTCTGGACCCCCTGCAGGTGACCACCCTCATGCTCGTGGGCTCCAGCGTGCTGGTGACGCCGCTGCTGGCCATCGACGGCTTCTCGACCACCGGCCTCGGCGTCACCCTCGGCCTGGGCGCGGCGGTGGCTGTGCTATCGTCCGCGTTCCCGCTCTTCCTTGAGCTGGTGGCCCTGCGATTGGTGCGGGCATCGCTCTACGGCGTGCTTCTGAGCCTGGAACCGGCGCTGGCGGCGCTGTGCGGCTACGTGTTCCTGGGCCAGAGTCTCACGGCTGTGGAGATGGTGGCGATGGGTGCCGTGGTCGTGGCGGCCGCCGGCGCCAGCTGGCATCAGGCGCGGCTGGTGGCCGACATGCCCCCGGCGCCCTGAGGGCCACCGCTCCCTTCCGCGGTCCCTTGTTGCGCCGCGGCAGGAGAACGCCCTCCGCATGCCCCCGATCGTCTTGTGACGCCGGCTCACCGTCGCGTAGGGTGTACGGGCCGGAGAGCCGGAGGAGACGTGACCATGGGTTTGTTCGGGCGCGGTGAGCCGCAGCGCAAGGTAGTGGTGGCCCATCTCGAGGTGGGCGACGCCTACGCCCGACTCAGGCGGGGTGCCACGCTAGTGGACGTGCGCTCCAGGTACGAGTTCAACACGGTGCATATCAGAGGAGCCCGGAACATACAGCCGTCGCAGATCAGGGCGGACCAGACCGGACTCGAGCTTGACGAGGACATCGTGGTGATCTGCTCGAACGGCGCCCGCAGCGACCACCAGGCGAACCGGCTGGCGAAGAAGGGCTTCTCGCGGGTCGCCAGCGTCATCGGCGGCATGAAGGCGTGGGAGCGGGCGGGCCTGCCCGTCAAGCGCAAGCAGGCCCGCTGACCCCGGCTGCGCACTGCGTTCCGCCGTCTGGGGCACCCTTCTTCGCCCTCCCGCACCAGGCACGGTGGTCGCCGCGGCCGCGGCCGCGCCCCAGGCCCGGGCGCGGCCGCGGCGCCCCCTCGCGCGAAGCCCCGCGCGCCACCTCGGCTGCCCGCTCGCCCTGAGGCGTGAGCGTGAACCACTGCACGTTGCCGGAGGCGGTGTCGCCTGTCTCCACGCTCTGCACCAGGCCAGCGGAGGTGAGTCCCAGCAACGTCGCGTACACCTTGGTCGAGGTGAGATCAGCGCTGTAGCCGTTGAACAGCCGCAGCTCGTGTAGCAGAGTCGCGCCGTCGAGCACGCGGCCGTGAGCCAGCGCGCGGAGCACCTCGGTGCGCATGCGCGAGTGGCTCATGCGCCCGATCATCCAGCGGGTCGACTCGGCCATGAGCCACACGATGCCGTGCACGGCGTGCAGGCTGAGGAACAGCAGGAGCACGCCGCCCGGCACGAACAGCATGCCTTCCCACACGGTGTCGATCGTCCAGGCGCCGCACTCGGGTCTCCGTCCGGCCTGCCTGAGCCTGCTTGCTCACTTTGTAGTGGTGGTCGCCGAACCCGGCCAACTGCGCCAGGTGAGTCACAACCAACACCTGGTGATGATCGGACAGCCGCCCCAGCTGTTGGCCCCCCACCGATCCCCACCGCCCACCGATTCCCTGGTCCACCTCGGCAAAAATCAGGGTAGGCACCTGGG
>CAZIGT010000330.1:0-3094 GCA_964538465.1 uncultured Thermoleophilia bacterium
CTGCGGGTCCACGCGCCGGCGGTGTGCGGCGACGGCGGCGGCGAGATTGCGCCGGAGCAGCGCACGGCGGCGGAGTTCATCAACGGCACCTACCTGTGCGAGGCGTGCCGCCGCAAAGATAAGCAGCGCCGGCAGCGGCCGGCGCCTCCCCGCAGACGCGCACGCTCTACATCTCGGGCTGCCAGCGCAGCTGCGCCGCCGGCCACCGTCTCAGCATCGAAGAGGACCCGGGTGCGGTCGTGGTCGCCGGCGAGCACGTAGACGCCGTGCCCACCGCCGCCGCGTGCCTCACGACCGCCGTCATCCACAAGCTCACCTCGCCTACGGACCGGCCCCGCGAGGCCTGCCCGGAAGGCCCGGCAAACAGCAAAAGCGCCGCTCACAAGGGATAGATCGATGGATTGGAAGCAGGAATACAAGAACAGGCTGTGTAGCGCCGACGAGGCGCTGCAGGTGGTGAAGTCAGGCGACCGAGTAGTGTTCGCCCATGCCACCGGCGAGCCGCTCGACCTAGTTGACGCGCTCGTGGCGCGCGCACCCGAGCTGCGCGACGTGGAGATAGTCCACATGGTGGCCATGGGCAAGGGCGAATACGCCAAGCCCGAATACGCCGAGAGCTTCTTCCACAACTCGGTGTTCGTGGGCGCGAGCACCCGCGAGGCCATCCACGCCGGCCGTGGCGACTACGTGCCCACCCACTTCCACGAGATCCCGAACCTCTTCCTCAAGGGCTATCTACCGCCGGACGTGGTCCTGGTGCACCTCTCGCCGCCGGATAAGCACGGCTTCTGCTCCTTCGGCATCTCGGTCGACTACACCAAGCCGGCCTCCTCGGTCGCCAAGACCGTGATCGCGCAGGTCAACCCCAACATGCCGCGCACTCACGGCGACTCGTTCATCCATGTGAGCCAGATCGACCGCATCGTCGAGAGCGAGCAGCCGATCATCGAGCTGCAGCCGCCCAAGATCGGCCCCGTGGAAGAGGCCATCGGCAAGAACATCGCCGAGCTCGTGAACGACGGCGACTGCCTGCAGCTCGGCATCGGCGGCATCCCGGACGCGGTGCTCCTCTTCCTGCACGGGAAGAAGGATCTCGGCATCCACACCGAGATGTTCAGCGAGGGCGTGGTCGACCTCTACAACGAAGGCGTGGTCACCAACGCGCGCAAGAACCTGCACAGGGACAAGATGGTCGCCACTTTCCTCATGGGCACCCGGCGGCTCTACGACTTCGTCGACGACAACCCTATGGTCAACATGTTCCCGGTGAGCTACACCAACGACCCGTACGTCATCGGCAGCATCGACAACATCGTCTCGATCAACTCGGCCATCCAGGTGGACCTCATGGGCCAGGTGGTGGCCGACACCATGGGCTTCGAGCAGTTCCCCGGCATCGGCGGCCAGGTGGACTTCGTGCGCGGCGCGGCCCGCAGCAACGGCGGCCGCGCCATCATCGCCCTGCCCTCGACCGCGAAGCGGGGCACCGTCAGCCGCATCGTGCCCAAGATCAGCGACGGCGCGGCGGTCACCACCATGCGCGCCGACGTCGACTACGTGGTCACCGAGTACGGCGTAGCGCACCTCAAGGGCAAGAGCCTGCATCAGCGCGCCAAGGCCCTCATCGACATCGCCCACCCGGATTTCCGCGACCAGATCGTCGAGGAGTGCACGGGCCTGCGGGGCGACGGCTGGTTCTGCGGCACCCGCAGCAAGACCCTGTGGGGCGGCGACTGACGGGCCGCCAGCCAAACCAAGGGAAGAAGGCATCAACCGCCGGCGCACGGAGGGGGCGCCGGCAGCAACGGAAGACAGGAGACAGATAATGGACACCAAGCCACGTACGTTCGTAGCCCCCAGCATCGTCATGAACGGCATCGGCGTCGTCGAGCAGCTGGGCGCTCAGGCCAAGAAGCTGGGCGGCACCAAGGTCCTCATCGTCACCGACCAGGGCGTCGCCCAGGCGGGCATGGTCGAGCTCGTCGAGAAGCCCCTCAAGGCGGCCGGCCTCAAGGTCGGCGTCTACGACAAGTCGGTGCCGGAGCCGCCCATGGCTAGCGTGCTCGAGGCCGCCAAGTTCGCCGAGAAGGGCAAGTACGACGCCATCGTCGCCTTCGGCGGCGGCTCGGCCATGGACACGGCCAAGATGGTCGCCATCCTGCCCGGCACCGGCAAGACGGTCGAAGACTTCGTGGGCATCGACATCGTCGAGAAGAAGGGCCTGCCGGTGATTGCCGTGCCCACCACGGCCGGCACCGGCTCGGAGGTCACCAAGGTCGCCATCTTCGCCAACGAGAAGCTCAACGTGAAGCAGGGCGTGAGCAGCCCATTCTTGGGCCCCGACGTGGCCCTGGTAGACCCCGTGCTCACCGTGAGCTGCCCGCCGAAGGTGTCGGCAGCCAGCGGCATCGACGCCCTCATCCACAACATCGAGGCTTACACGTCGGTCAACGCCTCGCCGGTCACGGACATGTACGCCCTCGAAGGCATCAAGCTGATCTGCCGGAGCATCCGCACGGCCGTCTACCAGGGCAACAACCTGGAGGCGCGCTACCAGATGGCTCTCGGCGCCTTCTACGGCGGCATGGCGTTCGGCAACGCCGGCGTGACCGCCGTCCACGCTCTCAGCTACCCCATCGGTGGCCGCTTCCATGTGCCGCACGGCCCCGCCAACACCCTCATGCTGCCGTGGGTCATGGAGTTCAATATGCTCGGCTGCCTCGACCGCTTCGTCGACATCGCCGTGGCCATGGGCCTCGACGTCGAGGGCTACACGCCGCGTGAGGCCGCGCAGATCGCGGTCGACGAGATGCGCCAGCTGGCCGTCGACCTCGATCTCCCGCTCTACCTGAGCGACGTGAACATCCCGGCCAGCGCGATCGACGAGCTCGCCGACGGTGCCATGGGCCAGACGCGGCTGCTGGTCAACAACCCGCGCAGCATCTCGCGCGACGACGTCGTGGCCATCTACCAGGCCTGCGCCGAGCGTCCCGACGAGGCCTGAGCGTCTCACACATGAGCGGCATCCGCGAGAGCGCGAGCTGACGCAGGCGCATCTCGCGGCGTAGCAGACGAAGGGCGGGCCCAGCCGGGC
>CAZIGT010000331.1:0-3079 GCA_964538465.1 uncultured Thermoleophilia bacterium
AGCGCCGTCTCGTCTGCGCGCTCCGCATCATCGTACGGCATCGACCTTGTTCAGCAGCGCCGGGCGGCCCGTGTGCACGGGCCGCCGCACAGGTTCTTCCCGCCGAGGCGGTGATGGTAACTGGCCATCCGGCCGGTCAGGCCTCACCGTCGGCAATCAGATCAAACAAACGGCACTCGCGCTGATCTCACCTCTGGTCGCCTGTCAGTCGTCCACCCATATGGGGCAGAGCGACCAATCCTCGGGGAAGCCCATGGGCACCAGAGGAACGTCCGGGTATTCGTCGAGCAGTCGGCCCAGACGCGACGGCCACTCCGTCTGAGGGCGTATCTCCGCGAGAAGATACCGGAGCACGGTCAACACCCCGAACATACGATTGTTCGCCACCTCGACCGGGTCGTGCCATCGGCGATCGTTCTCCGGTATCTTCGGCTTGTAGCCGAGCTCTCGATTCCAGAGGCGGCCGTGGTGGGCGCAGATGTTCCGTACCCCGTTCAGAGCCCCAAGCCAGGACTCGAGCACGGTATCCGTCACTCCGAAGCGCCCCGCGATCCTCTTCTTGACCTCCGAAGGCGACCCCCGATACATGGTCAACAACGCACCGAACGTCATCACTTCGGTCACCATCCAGTACGGCGGTAGTGAGTGGTCGGCGCCGTACTTCTGGCGGAAGTGAATGATGAACTGCTCCCGACTGCGAGCGCACTCGAGAGTGAGCTGGTTCAGGAGCTCAGCATGCTGTGTGGCTGAGAGACCCGGCAGGTTCGTCGAGTCAACATACCCAAAGGGCCCCTGAGCGTGTGCCAGGAGATAGACGAGCTCTGTGCGGACACGGATCTCGACACGCTCCAAGGCATCCATCACGACGAGGCGGAACTGACGATCGAACCTGTAGCGACGCCAGACCGACTCGAGGGTTGTACCTTCAACGAACGTGTCGTCATGGCGACGGAATGGATACCAGTAGCCACTCAGCCGGTAGTAGCTGACACTCCGGAGACACGAGAGTAGATCTTCGCGGTCGCACACAAGGCCTCGCTGAATCAGCTGATCCGCCTGTTCATCAAAGGTCAGAGCAGGCTTTGCGTACTTCACGAGGAGCTCCCAACAAAGGAAAACCCGCCAGAAGTGAGCTTGCAGAGCAGAGGCTTGGCGGGTGTGCTGAACACAGTATCGGCTTTTCGCCCGGAAAAGGCAAGTCGTGTGCGCGACCACCGCTGTTTCCGCGCGCGTGTCATGCTGCGACGCTCACAGGCCGTATCTGGCGGCCGCGCCTACTTCTTCTTGCGCAGCGGCCGCGCCGGGTTGCCGACCCACGTCTCGCCCGGCGGCACGTCCTTGAGGACCTGGGCGCCCATGCCGATGACGGCGCCCTCACCGACCGTGACGCCGTTGGCGACGGCGCAGCTCTGCCAGAGCACGGCGCCGGCGCCGATGCTGGCGCCGCCGCCGATCTGGGCGTGCCCGACGATCAGCACGTCGCGGCCTATCTCGACGTTGTGGCCCACGTTGACGTGCGGGCCGATCTTGGCGCCGCGGCGGATGCGCGTGCTGCCGATGGCACCGCGCTGGATAGTGGCGTGGGCTGCCACGTCGACGTCCGACTCGATGACGACGCTGCCGATCTGCGGGAAGCCGACGAGCGAGCCGTCTTCGCGGCGCTCGTAGCCCATGCCGCTGCAGCCGATGCTGCAGTGGGCGCCCAGCGTGACGCGCTCCGCCAGGGCCGCGTTCATGACCCAGGCGCCCACGGCCTCCGCCTGCTCGCGCTGCTCCACGCTGTGGAAGCGCGCCGGCCGGTCGGCCATGAGCTCGGGGAAGAACCGCCGCACCGCCAACGCCATCGCCAGCCTGGGCCGCGGACTCACCACGAACCCGCGGCGCACCGGCGCATAGATGCCGTAGATGGGGGCGTCGGCGCCCTTCGCCGCCTCCGGCGTGCAGATGAGGAGGCCGCCACGGAACGGCGCCGCGGCCTCCGCCCGCTTGCTCCACGCCAGGTCGGTGGCGCCTGCGGTACCATCCACCTGCACGCCGGTGAGCTCGACCGCCTGGGCGATCTCCAACCCACGCTCGAGGTCCACCGCAGTGGCGCCGGCCGCCCCGGCCTCCCCCGGCGACAGGTCGACCAGCAGCAGCGCCCCGTCGACCGCGTGCTCGGTGACGAAGAGGCGGTCGACCAGTTCCTCTTCGCGAAGGTAGCCGACGATGTCCGCGATCGTCGTCATCGCGGCGTCACCCGGACCCTCACCTCGGCCTTCGCCCGGCCCCACGTCTCACCGCTGGCTGCGACGCTCACTCCGGCCTCTCGACTCGAGCCTCGGCCTCAGCCCTCGTCGACGGCGTACGGCAGGTACTTCGCCAGCATCTCCGGGTCGAAGCGCAGCGGCACGTAGTCGGCCGGGATCTCCACGTAGAACGGGCTGCCCGGCTCCAGCCTGCGCTGCAGCGTGGCGTAGGGCTGCGGGTCGTTGTAGTAGACGCAGTTGGGCTCTTCCAGGTCGTTGACCACGTGCGAGCCGTACCCGACGATAGCGCCGGGAGCGATGCTCACCCCGGCGCTCGTGTTCACGCGGCTGCCGATCACGCTGCCGTACCCGAAGCGGGTGATGAGCTGCTTCCTGGGCGCGTTGGGTCGGGCGTGGTAGATGTTCTTGGTGTGGCTGCTCATGATGCCGGCGGCTACGAAGCACCAATCGTCGACGATGACCGACTTGGAGATGCACGATCCCGTGCGCACGCGCACGTGGTTGCCCAGGATGCAGATGCCGGTGGAGACGCAGTCGTCGGCGATCTCCACGTCGTCCAGCACGCGGGTGCCGCTGGCCAGGTGCACGCGGTGGCCGAGCTTCACGTCTTTGCCCACCACCACGTCCGGGTCGATGATGCACTGCAGGCCGTGATCGAAGCCCTCGCCGTGGCGGAAGTCCTTGGCGATCCACGAGCCGCTCGGGGCGTGGTAGTCGTAGGCGTCCCAGTTCACCTGCGCCTCGCTTTCCGTTGGGGGCCGGCGCGCGGGCCGGCGCGCGCCTGAGCGCCCGCGCGCCGCCCCTGTCACTGCTCAGCGCCTATCACCAGA
>CAZIGT010000332.1:0-1908 GCA_964538465.1 uncultured Thermoleophilia bacterium
GCGGCCGCACGCTGATCATCAACATGCCGGGCAGCCCGCGCGCCTGCCGCGAGCAGTTCGGGATGATCCGCGACGCCCTGCCGCACGGCATCGAGAAGCTGCTCGATCAGGGCGGCGACTGCGCGAGCTGATGGAGTGCCGCCGGTCTGTGGTCCTTCACGGGCGAGGCCGGCATCGAGCCTTCGCGCACGCGGTGCCGCATGGGCGAGCGGCCGGTCAGGTTCCCCGCACGTAGCTCAGGAACGCGGCGACCGCCGCGTCGGCGTCTTCGACCGCGTGCCAGTGCCCCGCTGCCATCCGGTCACCCACGCTCTGGCGGGTCACCCCGAGCTCCTCGGCCACGGCCCGCTGGTGCCCCAGGCGCCGGTAGGCGGCTATTGCCTCCCATTGCTTGCTGCTGCGCCCGCGGAGCAGCGGGTCCACGAGGCGGCAGACGGCGTTGAGAAGGATGTCCGCGGCGGGGCCGGCGCCGACGTAGTTGGTGAGGCCTCCGCCGTCCTTGAGAGCGGCGAGACCGTCGTGCGCGGCCGCGTACGGATCGCGCGGCCGCTCCCCGGCCGGCCGCGCCTCCACGGCGCCGATAGCCACGACCACCCGTGCGGTGATCGGCGCCAGGGTCTCACGCAGCACCGTCACGCAGAGTGGCGCCTGCACGGGGTCTGATAGCGAGCCCTGGATCTCGTCGCCGGCGGCCGGAGCGAAGGGCTCGGCGAGCGCCGGCTTGAACACGCGGTTCAAGTGCCCGGCGGTCTCGCGCAGGGCCCGCGCCAGCACCTCGCGATCGGCGATCTTCTTCGAGCCGACCACGTCGGCGAACACGACCGCCAGCAGGCGTGGGTCCTTGCGCGTGTCGATGGGCATACCGCGCTCTGGGTACGGCGTGAGCAGGCCGAATCCTGCCCAAGCCTCATCCGCGGCCGGCTCTCATCCTCAGCATCGATCAGGGGGAGGAACGGGCGCCAGATGTCGCGGGCGCCCTGGCTTCCGGCGGCCGCACGGAGGCGCCGGGCTGAGGCGACGGCGGCGCGTCAGGGGCCGGCGCTCGACTCCTCCGCGCCGGCCCGCGAAGTCGATCGGCGCCGAAGGGCGAAGCCGATGACCACGACGACGGCG
Source organism: uncultured Thermoleophilia bacterium (assembly GCA_964538465.1). Classification (GTDB taxonomy): domain Bacteria; phylum Actinomycetota; class Thermoleophilia; order UBA2241; family UBA2241; genus UBA6103. Next base: position 1,114 of record CAZIGT010000332.1, read on the forward strand.
ACCACGATGAAACCGCCGACGATGCCCGCCACGCTGGTGCCGGCGTCGACGGCAGGCCAGACGCCTGCATCGCCGGCCCCCCTCTTCCCGGCCGCTCCCTCGGCACTCGCGGCTTCTCCGTCGGCTGCGGTCTCGCCGCTGCCGGTCGCCTGCTCCTTGAACGCGTAGTCCGGCAGGAACGCCGTCTTCTCCTGCACGTTGGCTGCCGCCTGATGCGCGCTCGAGACGGCTTCAAGCTCCTGCTCGGTGCCGGTGACCTTGGCGATCGACCACTCCAGGCCGTCTGCGTGCGTGGATGCGAACCACGACACCACGCCGCCGGCGAGCACTGCGGCCACTGCGAACCCGATGAACACCGGCTTGAGGCGGATCCTACCGAGCGGCTTGTCGGCGGCGCTACGCGCCAGCAGCTCCGGCTGCGCGTTGAGCACGAAGAGCACGACGACGGACGTCACCAGACCCTCAACGGCTCCTATGGCCAGATGGATCGGCAACATGAGCCACAGGAATGCGGCGAACGGCAGCTCGCTGATGCCGGAGGCGGTCGTCTCCAGCACCACGCCCAGGGCGCCCAGCTGCAGCCCCACGACGGCTGCCAGCATGCTTCCGCCGATGACCTTCCAGCGGGCCGGGGAGAGGGAGGCGCCGACGATCTTGCGGTAGATGAGCGGATACGCGACGAAGCAAGTGAAGAAGCCGAGGTTGAAGATGTTGCAGCCGAGGGCCAGCAAACCCCCGTCGCCGAAGAAGAGGGCCTGTACGGTGAGGATGGAGGCCATGACGAGGAAGCCGGCC
>CAZIGT010000332.1:1944-2309 GCA_964538465.1 uncultured Thermoleophilia bacterium
GCGAGGATCAGACCGCCGCCGAGGTGACCGCTGCTGCCGGTGGCGGGGATGGTGAAGTTGAGCATCTGCGCAGCGAACACGAACGCGCCGGCCACGCCCATGAGCGGGATCTTGCTCTCGTCGAGCGTCTCACGCACCTTACGGCCGCTGTAGGCGGCTGTGGCCGCCGAAGCGGCCCACATCGCGCCACCCACCGCCGGAGAGATCAGGGCGTCGGCCATGTGCATCGAGGAACCTCCCTTGTGCGCCGGTGCGCATCGCGGTATACCATTTCCGGGCGCTCGGAAAGGCGCAGGCCATGGGAGAGATCGCCGGTCAGGTGAAGCTCGTCGCGGACGATGCCGGGAAAATTCTCGGAGTCCACA
>CAZIGT010000332.1:2319-3056 GCA_964538465.1 uncultured Thermoleophilia bacterium
CAGGTACGATAGTTTCGCATCATGCATCACGCCCGCGCAACACTCCGCGAACAGGGCTACCGGCTCACGCCGCAGCGCAACCTCATATGGGAGGTGTTGCGCGGCGCCGGGCGCCATATGACGGCCGAGGAAGTCGCGCGAGAGGTGCGTCGCACTCTGCCCGATGTGAACGTCTCCACGGTCTATCGCACTCTCGAGCTGCTCGTGAGCCTCGATCTCGTGGTCGAGACGCATCTCGAGGGAAGCAGGTGCTACTACGAGGTCTCACCCGAGCCCACGCACCACCACTTCGTCTGCACGCAGTGTGGTGCTGTAGGTCATTTCAGCGACGAGCTCCTGGCACCCGTCCACACCGAGCTCGGCGAGCGTCAGGGATTCGCGGTCGGTCACATCCAGGTCACCGCCTTCGGGCTCTGTCGCGAATGCCGGGAGGCGGCGGGTCCGGCAGGGTCCTCCCCCTACGCCGCCCATGGCCGCGGTCCCGCACGCCCTGATGCAGACTGAGGGGAAGGAACGAGCGCCGGCCGATCTGGCAGCGTGGTCGTGAGTGCGACCGCTTGTGGTACTCAGCAAGGGAGGAGAAAGGCATGGCGTGTTTTTTGGTGCCTGCTGCAGAGGCCGTTGTGACAACGGTCGTGCAGAAGGTCGTCGAGCACAAGGAGAAGGGCGCTGTTCGCGATGGGGAACAGCCCGAGGAGCATGGTGGCAAGTGGCGCCAGAGCCGGCGCTGGCTGCAC
>CAZIGT010000333.1:0-3050 GCA_964538465.1 uncultured Thermoleophilia bacterium
CGAGACTGCGCTGGCTGAACACCATGCTTTGGGGCGGGTGCCTGCTGCTGGCTCTGGAGCACATATGGCATGGCGAAGTGGTGCCCTGGCCACCCTTCCTGACCGCGATGGAGACTCCGGGTGAAGTGGGCCCCATGCTCCACGAGATGGCGGTCTACGGCATCACCATGGCCGTCGTGGTGACGGTCGTCTGGGGCATCATCGTGTGGATCGCCGATGCGAGAGCCAAGGCCGAAGGCCGGTCCGGTCCGGAACTGACCGACGTCTCCAGGTGAGGGTGTGGGCATATGTGGTTGCTGATCACTGCACTGGGAGCGATCGTCGCCAGTGCTCTCTGGTACGCGAACGCTCCCAATGACAAGTACAAGTTCGGCTTCTTGAGCCTGCTGCTCTGGGGAGCCACTCTCATGTGGTCCGTCGACCATGTGATCGCGTTCGCGCAGGAAGGCGGGGAGTTCTTCGAGGTCAACGCGGATGCTACGGGACTCGGGTTCTCGGTGCTTCTTCTTGCCCTCGTCGTATGGCTGGTCGTACTCCTGGTGAAGGACCCAAAGCGAGTCCTGCGTACAGTCGTCAAGAAGTGACGAGAGGTCGTATCCTGCTCTCGTGAGCCGAGAAGCCGCCGGGCCGATGTGTCCATGATGGACACGCGCATGTGCGGCGGGTTCACATGGATCGCGCGCAGTGCCCGCGCGGCACGTAGTCGTCTGTCAGCGCGTGCCGCGCGGGCTACGCGTGAAGTCCTACCCGCGGTGAGGGAGCGGCGATGTCGAGTGCGATCGGGTCCATGGGTATCACTACCGGCCACAGCGACTGAACGGAGAGCGGGCCGTGTCGGCTGTCGCGACAAGCCTCTCCACCATCGACCGGCTCGACCGCCTGGCGCGGATCGACACGCCCATCCATCGCGTCGATCCGCGTGCCAAGGTCCTGACGACCCTGGTCTTCATCGTCTGCGTGGTGTCGTTCGGCAAGTACCACGTCCTCGCGCTCCTGCCGTATGTCCTCTTCCCGGTGGTCCTGGCGAGTGCGGGGGCGGTGCCGTTCGGCTTCCTGGGCAAGCTGCTGCTCGTCGTGTCGCCGTTCGCTCTGTTCGTGGGGGTGTTCAACCCTCTGCTCGACCGCGAGGTGGTGGCGTATGTGGGCGACGTCGGCATCAGCGGCGGCTGGGTGTCCTACGCGTCGATCGTGCTGCGCTTCCTGCTGACGACCGGCGCGGCGCTGGTGCTCACGGCGACGACCGGCTTCATCGGCATCTGCCTGGCGCTGCAGAAGCTGTGGGTGCCCGAGGTGTTCGTGACCCAGCTGCTGCTGCTCATCCGCTACATCTTCGTCCTGGGCGACGAGGCGCATCGCATGGGTCAGGCGCGGCGGCTACGCGCCTTCGGCCGCCGCGGCATGGGGCTGCGCATCTACGGGCAGATGCTGGGCCAGCTGCTGCTGCGCACTGTGGCCCGGGCGCAGCGTCTGCACCTAGCCATGAAGTGCCGCGGCTTCGACGGGCAGATTCGCATGGCGCGCGAGCTGCGCTTCCGGACGGCCGACTGGCTGTTCCTGGTCGGCTGGTCGGCCGCGTTCAGCGTCTGCCGCTTCGTCGACGTCTCGCTGCTGCTCGGGCGCGGGCTCACGGGGTCGGGGGCATGCGTCGCCTCGGCGGGACACGCCTGGCCACCGGGGCAGGAGCATGAGCCATCACACCATCTCCGTGCGCGACCTGGGCTTCGCCTATCCCGACGGCACGCGCGCCCTCGAAGGAGTGTCGTTCGAGGTGGGCCACGGTGAGGCGATAGCCGTGGTGGGCGCCAACGGCGCCGGCAAGTCGACGCTGCTCATGCACCTCAACGGGCTGCTCTCCCCGGGGGAGGGCGAGGTGCGCATCGGCGGCACGCCCGTGGTGAAGACCACCCTGCCGGACATCCGCAGGACGGTCGGCATGGTGTTCCAGGACCCCGACGACCAGCTGTTCATGCCCTCCGTGGCCGAAGACGTGGGCTTCGGGCCGCTGAACCTGGGCCTGCCGGCGGCCGATGTGGCGGCGCGCGTCGACGAGGCGCTTGCGCGCGTGGACGCAGGCCACTTGAAGAATCGGCCGCCGTACCGGCTCTCCGGCGGCGAGAAGCGCATCGTGGCCATAGCGACGGTGCTGGCCATGGAGCCCAGCATCCTGGTCATGGACGAGCCTTCGAGCGGGCTCGACCCGCGCGCGCGGCGAAGGCTCATAGGCCTGCTTGAGTCGTTCGAGCACACGCGCATCGTCGCCACCCACGACCTGGACCTGGCGGCCGAGCTCTGCGAACGCACCATCGTGATGGGCGCCGGCCGCGTACTCGCCGACGGGCCCACGGGAACGGTGTTCGGCGACGACGAGCTGCTGGCGGCCGGCGGGCTGGAGCGGCCGCTGGGCATGCAGGCCTGCCCCGTGTGCGGGGGACCGGGCGCGCGGCGCGGCGGCTGACCGCCACAGCCGATGGCGCGGCCCGGCGTCGGCGCGGCGGCTGACGGCGGCACCCGACGCGGCCCGGCGGCCGCCCGGCCGCGTGCCGCGACGCTCGAGCGCACGGGCCGAGGGCCGCATGGCCGCGCGCCGCGATGGTCGCACGCTTCCTCCGCCGCTAGAATCGCGTCCGGCGAGAGGGTCGTGGTCCCGTTCAGCGCACAAGGGTGAGAAGTGAATCGGAGAGCGCGTCGCAGGCTGCTCATCGCCGTCGTGGTGCTCGTCGTCGCCTTCGCCGCGGCCGTCGTCTGGCTCGTGCGGGCACAGGGCGCGTACTACCGGCAGGTGGGCGAGCTGAGCGCCGCCGGCCTCAACGGCAAGACTGTCAAGGTGAGCGGCGCGGTGGTGCCGGGCAGCATCGCCGAGGCCGGGGGCGAACGGTCGTTCACGATCAGAGACGTCACCGGCGTCGACGCCACCGTCCGGGTACGTTACGACGGCGTGGTGCCCGACACGTTCGGGCCGGACGTGGACGTTGTGGTGTTCGGCATGTACCGCGCCGACGAGGGGCTCATCGACGCGCAGGAGCTGCAGACCAAGTGCCCGTCGAAGTACG
>CAZIGT010000334.1:0-3043 GCA_964538465.1 uncultured Thermoleophilia bacterium
CACATCACCGTGAACGCCTTCGAGCCGACCCTGAGTTGCCTGTTGCCCGCCTCGTCCGTGGCGAAGACCTTCCAGGTGTACCTGCCCCTGGCGAGGGTGCACCTTCTCCATGAGTAGCTCTGTGCGCTGTTGCAGGTCTTGCTGCCCACGTTCAGGCTCTTCTTCAGCTTCTTGCCCTTGTAGATCTTGATCGTGACCTTGGCCGTAGGCGTGCGGTCGGCGAGCCGGAAGCGGAACGTCGCCTTCTTGCCTTTCCTGGCGGTCACCTTCTTGAGCGCCGAGGTGGTCGGCCCGGTCTTGTCGATTCTCACCGTGGCCGTTCTGGCGGCCTCGATGTTCCCGGCGTTGTCGACGGCGCGGTAGCCGACGACCGTCTCGCCTTCGGCGCTCACCACGATCGGCGCGCCGTACGTGGTCCACGCGCCGGCGCCGAGCATGTACTCGATCCTGGCCACGCCGGTGTTGTCGTCGGTGGCCTGCAGTGTGAGCGTCACGTCGCGGTTGACCCAGCCGGCGGCGGTCATGCCGAGCAGGGAGGTGGTGGGAGCGGTGGTGTCCGTCGAGGACGGGGTGGAGAGGGTGTACGTGATGGTGTAGGCACCCGAGCCGCTGTAGACGTTCGCGTCCAGGAAGTAGGTACCGGCAGCGGTCGCTGTGTAGCTCAGCGAGTCTGGGTAATAGCTTGAGTACGCGCGTACCAGCCATCCGCTGTGGCCGACGACCGTGGCCTGGCTCGGCGGGAACAGGTACATGTCGAAGTCGGTTCCCGCCAGCCCGTTGATGCTGGCGCTGATCGTCTGCCCAGAGGCCAGCGACACCCTGTAGACATCGTCGTTATCCACGCCCTTCGTCAGCGAGTCGCTCACGGGCGACGCCGGGAGCGGCACGCCCGGGATGTCGTCGTCGGGCGCGGGCTCGGTGATCTGCCACGTCACGGTGTACGCGCCGGTGCCGGAGTAGGCCCAGCAGTCCAGGTAGTACGTGCCGCTGCCGGTCGCCTGGTAGCTGAAGGCCCGTGGGTAGTCTCCGCTGCTGGCGCTGGCCACGGCGCTGTCGGTCCAGACACTGGTGGATCCGGGCGGGTAGAGAAGGAGCCAGTAGTCCGAACCGGCCGGCCCCGTGATGCTCGCCGTCAGCATGTCGCCGGCGTCCAGGTCGACCGCGAAGACGTCATCGGTATCGGAGGTATCGTCCAGCGTGCCGCCGATGGGCGACGCTGTGATGGGGACGCCCGGGATGTCGTCGTCGTTGAGGACCGCCCAGGTCAGCGTGTAGGTGCCGGAACCGGACGTGGCGTAGACGTCGAGGAAGTAGGTCCCGGTCGTGGTCACCGTGTAAGTGAACGAGTCGGGGTACGTGCCGCCGGTAGCGGAGGCCACCGCCAGGCCCTTGTTGCCGACGTTCGCCGCGCCCGGCGGGAACAGGTAGAGGTCGAAGTCGGTGCCGGCGGCGCCGCTCACCGATGCCGTGAACGAGCTGCCCGCCTTCAGGTACACCGAGTATACGTCGTTCATGTCGGTGCCCTGCGTGAGGCTGCCGGCGACCGGCGATGCGGATAGCGGCACGCCCGGGATGTCGTTGTCGCTCGGCGTCACGCCGACCGCCTTGGCGACATCCAGCCGGCCTCCCGTCACGCACTTGCCCGCAAGGCCCGCCACCGCGTCCACGCTGCTGAGCACGCGGTTCTTGCGCTGGGCCATGGTGTCGCCCGGGAACACCGCCGCGCACAGCGCCACGGCGCCGGTGACGTGCGGGGCGGCCATCGACGTGCCTTGCCAAGACGCGTAGCTGTAGCCCCAGACGGAGCTCGGCACGGTGCTCAGGATGTCCACGCCCGGTGCTGCCAGGTCGACGCTCGTGGCGCCGTAGTTCGAGAAGCCCGCCAGCACGTCCGTGCTGTTCGTGGCGGCCACGGCGATGATGTTCGAGCAGTCGTAGGAGCCGGGGTAGCTGGGCGTGGCGTCGTTGTCGTCGCCTATGCCGTCGCTGCCGCCGTTCCCGGCAGAGGCCACGAAGATGATCCCCGCCGTGCCAGCGTTCGTGATGGCATCCTTGAGTGACTGGTTGTACGAACCGCCTCCCCACGAGGCATTGATGGCGGCCACGTTCACGCCGTCGTGACTCTTCTCGTGGATCACGTAGTTGACGCAGATGATCGCGTCGGATGTGTATCCGGAGCCGTCGGAACCGAGGAACTTCACGGCCATGATGCGAGCCGTCCAGCAGACGCCGGCCACGCCGGTGGCGTTGTTGCCCACCGCGGCCGCGGTGCCGGATGTGTGCGAACCGTGGCCGTGGTCGTCCATCGGGTCGCCGTCGTAGTTGTAAGCGTCGTATCCGTAGACGTCGTCGACGTAGCCGTTGCCGTCGTCGTCGAGGCCGTTGCCGGCGACCTCACCGGGGTTCGTCCACATGTTGCCGCCGAGGTCTGGGTGCGTGTAGTCGACGCCGGTGTCGATGTCGGCGATCACCACGCCTGTGGAACCGGTGCTCACGTTCCAGGCGCTTGGCGCGCTGATCCTGTACATGCCCCAGAGCTCGTTCCAGTGGGGATCGTTGGGGATCGCGTCGGCGTGCAGACGGTAGTCGGGCTCGGCGTAGCGGACGGCGGGATCGGCCGACAGCCGGTTGACGAGCTCAGCCGTGGTGGCGTCCGCGGAGCGGATGACCACCAGCCTGGAGCCGTCCTTGACCCAGCAGCGTGGGATCTGCCGAAGGACCGTGGCGTCGGCGCGGCCGGCCGCCGCCTTCGCGCCGCTGAGCGTGATCCCGGCCTTGAACTCGACGATGACGCGGCCCGGTACCGCGGCCTTGTCCGCCGAGCCGAGCAGGGCCTTGGAGGTGATGCCCGCGACCGGCCGGTCCTTGCTCGGCGGCGAGGCCAAGGCCATGCCTGCGAACACAAGCAACACAAGGCTCGCCAGGCATGCAGAAGGAATGAGTCGATGCTTGAACACGGCAACCCCCTGTCTCAGGCTCCTGCCCGGGTCGCCGGCCAGAAAGACAGGTCACCCTTTCACGCGCGGGAGGGCGGCCGTGCGGA
>CAZIGT010000335.1:0-3037 GCA_964538465.1 uncultured Thermoleophilia bacterium
GATCTCGGTGACGCAGTAGAGTGCGCTCTGGCCCAGATCGGGGAACTCGCGCGAGAGGTCGTAGCCGCCGAAGATGCCGCGCTCGCGCAGCCGCGCGTTGACCGCGGCGACCGTCTTGCCGGTGCCGCTGAAGTCGACCACGAACTCCTTGAAGAACTGCTCGCCCAGCGGGATGCGCACGCCGGGGATGTCCGCCAGCAGACGGGCGGCGTAGTGGGCGCGCTTGATGATGGTCTCGCCGACCTCCCGGAAGCCCGCCGGACCCATGAGGCTCATGTAGACGGCGCTGGCCACCATCCACAAGCCGGCGCCGGTGCCGACCCAGTCCTTGCCCTTGTCGCGCAGGCCGTAGCTGGTGCGCTCCTCCATGAGCTCGGCGAAAGCGAACTCCCCTTCGCGCTCGGTGGGCACGATCGTGAACAGGATCAGCGGGCACTCGCTCGCGTACACAGGGTCGTCGTCGCGGAAGGCGATGAAGCCACCGAGGCCGCCGCCGCAGTTCATGTGCACACCGAGCGGCTGCACGTCGCCGCAGGCGATGTCGGCGCCGTAGCTGCCCGGCGAGGCGAGCACGCCGAGGGAGATGGGGTCGACGCCCACCACGAACTGGGCGCCGGCGTCGTGGGCGATGCGCCCGATCTCGGCCGCCCGGCCTTCGATGGACCCCAGGAAGCCCGGGTTCTCGATGTAGACGGCGGCCGTGTCGTCGCCGATCTTCGCCTTCAGGTCGTCGAGGTCCAGCTGGCCGCTGGCGGGGTCGCCGTCGACGCGCTCGACGGCGATGCTCTTGGCCATCTCGGCCGGCCCGCAGAGAGTGCGCGCCACGGCCAGCCGCTCCGGCGACATGCTGCGCGGCAGCAGCACGGTGTTGCGGCCGGTGATGCGGGCGGCCATCCGCAGGCTGAGGCCGCACACCGTGCCCCAGTCGTAGAAGGCAAGACCCACGCCCTCCAGGTCGAGCAGCTCACCGAGCTGGCTGGCGTACTCGAACTTGACCTGCTGCTTGCCCATGTCGGTGTAGTACAGGCCGTCGTAGGCGCTCACGAACTCGGCCCGGTTGACCACCTCGTCCACGGCAGCCGGCACGCTGTGCTGCCAGGTGCCGCCGCCGAGGAAGCTCAGGTTCTCCTCGCAGCTCACGTTCTTCGCCAGGATGGCCTTCATGTGCCGGCGCAGTTCGGCCTCGGAATGGATGGGGCCGGGCACGTCGAGCAGCCCCTTGAAGCGCAGGTGCTCGGGGATCGGCTCGTAGATGTCGAGGGCGCTGTCCTTGCCGATCTCGGCCAGCAGCGCCCGCTTCGTCTCGGGGACCGAGTTCGGTATGTACGGATGGACGAAGTAGTCGTCGTCGGCCATGTCCGTGCGTTCCTCCTCCCTGCCCGGGAAGCCACCCCGGGAGTCGTCATTCTTGATGTTGGTCAGACGGCGCGCCGCACCGGCCCGATGGCGCACCGGCCCGGCCGGACGGCGTCCCCTACCGCTCTGGCGGCCGCCCCTGCCCCTCCGGCGGCGCCCTCTGCCGCTCTGGCGACGCGCCGCCGCATCAGCCGTAGCCGTAGCCGGCGGTGGTGCCGAAGTCGATGGAGACGGCGGCACCGGTGATCGGTGCGGCCGGCCGCGAGCAGAGGTAGACGATCAGCTCGGCCACCTCCTCGGTGGTGATGAAACGGGCCTTGTCGCCCTGGGGGTAGCAGGTCAGCAGGTCGCGGTAGTAGGCATCGGGGTCGCCGCGGCCGAAGTCGCGCGCCTGGCCCTCGAGCATCGGCGACATGACATCTGCCGGACAGACCGCGTTGACCCGGACCAGGTCGGGGGCCAACTCGATGGCCAGCGCCTTGGTGAGCAGCACGACGCCGCCCTTGGAGGCCGAGTAGAGCGCCGTCTCCGGCGTGCCGGTGAGGCCCGCGTCCGACGCCACGTTGACGATGCAGCCCTGGGACTGACGCAACAGCGGGATGGCACGGCTGCAACAGAAGAACAGACCCTTGAGGTTCACGTCCATGAGGAAGTCCCACTGGGCCTCGGTCATCTGATCACTGGGACCTTCGACCCAGACGCCGACGGTGTTGACGAGCGCGTCGAGGCGGCCGGCGGCGTCGGCCACTGTGGCGATCACACGGTCCACGTCGGCGACCCGGGTGACGTCGAAGGGGATGGTCTGGACGGCGCCGCCGGTCTGTTCGGTCACCGCCGCCAGGTTGGCTTCGCTGACGTCGGCCGCGAAGACGCGCGCGCCCTCTTCCACGAACCGGCGCGCGCTCGCCATCCCCATGCCGCCGGCTCCGGTGATGAGCACGACCTTGTCGCGCAGACCGCTGTCCATAGGCACCCCCAGGTCCACCGCTCAACGACCAGAGCGGGGCGATCAGCGCTTGCTCACGGCCCCGCGTCCGGTATCCCTTGCACCGCCGCGACTGTGGCATAGAATGAATGTTCAGTCAAGGATGCTCACGGCGCCCTGGAGGGTCGGCTTGAACCGTGAAGAGCGCACGTCGGCGCGCCGGCAGGAGATGCTGTCCGCCTACTACGAGGCACTGGTCGCCGAAGGCCTCCAGGGTGCCTCTCTGGCCAAGATCGCCAGGCGCCTGGGCGTGCCTCCCAGCCTGCTCATCCACTACTTCGGCACCAAGGAGCAGATGACCATCGAGCTGGTGGACTACCTGCTCGAACGGTACCGCCGGGGAGCCGGCGACGAGCTGGCGGCGATCGCCGATCCGCTCGACAGGCTGCACGCGATCCTCGACACGATCTTCTCCCCCGAATACCACCAGCTGCTCGACGACAGCGCGTTCTACGCGTGCTTCTACCTGAGCCTGCGCCACCCCGCGGTGCGGTCGCAGTTCGCCACCCTCCACAAGGCGTCGGTGGAGCTGCTGGAGACGACGCTGCGCGAGTGCATAGCGGACGGCCGGCTTGCCGGCGACGACCCGCACGAGCTCGCGGCGGTCATCGAGATCTTGGAAGAGGGCTACGCGTTCGTCATCGGCGGCGTGGCCGACGACGACGCCAAGGCCGAGCTCGGTGCGACGGTCAAGAG
>CAZIGT010000336.1:0-3025 GCA_964538465.1 uncultured Thermoleophilia bacterium
ATGCGCGCGAGGAGCACGTCTACCGCACGGCGGCCGAGCTCTTCGGCAAGGAGGCCGCGCTCTTCTTCCCCAGCGGAACACAGGCCAACCAGGCGTCGCTGCACGCCCAGACACGGAGCGGCGACGAGCTGTTTCTCCACGCCCACGCGCACATAATCTACTACGAGCAGGGTGGCGCCGCGGCGCTGAGCGGCCTTCAGCTGCGCTGCTTCGATTCCCCGGACGGCACGCTCGACCCCGATGCCATGCAGGAGCACGTGCACTTCGACACGGACCCGCACTGGGCGCCCACGCGGATGGTCGCGCTGGAAGACACGCACAACCACTGCGGTGGTCTCGTCTACCCGCTGGAGAAGATCCTGGGCGTGCGCGAGTTCTGCGACCGCAACGGCCTGCTCCTTCATCTGGACGGCGCCCGCATCTGGAACGCGCACGTGGCCAGCGGCGTGCCGCTCGCGCAGATCGCGGCGCCTTTCGACACCGTCAGTGTGTGCCTCTCCAAGGGCATGGGGGCGCCGGTCGGCTCGCTGGTGCTCTGCCGCGCCGATCTCATCCCGCGTCTCGTCCGCGCGCGCAAGCTGCTGGGCGGCGGCATGCGGCAGGCCGGCATCCTGGCCGCGGCGGGCCTGTTTGCGATCGAGCACAATATCGCGCGCATGGCAGACGACCACCGGCGTGCTCGCTCTCTGGGGGAACGGCTGGCGCGCGTGCCCGGCCTCCACGTCGACCTGGACAAGGTCCAGACCAACATGGTGTACGCCGGCACCCGCGCCTCGGGGCTGCCGGCCGCCGAGATCGTGAAGCACCTCGCGGCGGCCGGTGTCTGGTGCCTCGACGAGGGGCCGTGGACCATCCGCCTGGTCACGCACCTCGACGTGGACGACGCCGACGTCGAGGAGGCCGGAGAGCTGATCGCGGCGGTCGTCGAGCGGCTCACGACGTAGCCGGCCGGCGAGCGGCATGAGCCCTCCGACCACGTTGCTCAGCGTCCGGGAGTACCCGCGCGACGGCCGAGCCACCCTGGTGTTCAACGCGAGCCCCGGGACCGAGGGGGTGGCGGTGGCCTACACCGAGTACCGCGTCGACAAGGGTCGCTGGCGCCGCGGCACCGTGGCAGAGGTGCGGAGGCGCCGCATCTTCAGCCGCGTGCGGTACCGGTCGGTCGACGCGGCGGGCTGCGTGGAGCCCACCCAGACCTGGGAGAAGAACTGGCCGGGCCTGCAAGTGGTCGACTACCCGCCGGGGAGCGGCAACTGGACCGCCACATACGATTGGTTCAGGCTGGGCGACGGCGAGCGCTGGTGGCTGGACCATCCGGTGTGTCTCATCTTCCGCGGCGCCGGCTCGCGGCCGGTCACCGTCGCCGCCGTCGAGGCCACGCTGAAGGAGCTCGGATTCCGCAGCCGGATCTACGACCTTGTGCGCGGCCTCGACCTGGCGAGCGACGGCGGGCTGGCGCTCGCTATCGGAGATCCGCCCGATCCGTTCGTGCCGACGGCGATCACGCAGGGCGTGAAGCTGCGCCTGGAGCGCGGCAACATCCAGAGCTCGGCCCATGTGCGCGTCTACGGACCGACCACGCGGGGCCGCGCCGCTCACACCCGCTCGGCCGCTTTCCATGATCCGCGACACGGTTCCTGGGTGTTCGGCACGTGCCACCTCGATGTGAACGAGCTCATGCGCGCGGATGATCGGGGGTTGCGCTGGGCGGACGCCCTCCCTGGCAGCGCGCCGGATCCCGACGTTGACGCCGAGCTCATCAAGTACGGCGGCAACAGCGAGTGGGTGGAGCAGCTGGTGGCCGACCTGTGGGAGGGGGCCTACGGCCCTGGGCGAGTGCGGCGGGGCGCGGTGCCGCTCGGCGAGCCGCAGGACTGGTTCCAGGTGGCTCGCCGAGGCGTCCACGAGGGCCGTTCGTGGGTCATAGGGAAGTGGTGGCGCAGCGACGGCAGGGCGACGGTGCTGACCCTGCCGACCGGCTGAGCCGGGCGCTGTCGCCGTGCCGCTTGGCGAGCCGCGGGCGGCTGTTCGGCCGGGCCGCCCGGAGGACGGCCGACGACCTCCGTCCGGCGGCCTCAGTCCGGCCGCTTGGCGGCGCGCTCGTAGATGGCCAGAACGTCGTGCCGGTTGAGCCGGCGCGGCGCATTGCCCAGCAGCCGGCTGTGCTGCATGGCCTCGTCGGCGAGCCGCTCGAGCTTGTCAGGCTCCACGCCGAGGTCGCTGATGTACTCCGGAAGCTCGATGTCCCTGATGAGCTGCCGCATGGCCATGACGGTGCGGTCGGCCTGCTCCCGGGGGCTCAGGCCGGTCATGGGCTCGCCGAGTGCTTGGCCGAGCTCTCCGAAGTAGCCCAGGCCGGCGAGCATGAGCTTCTCCATGACCCACGGCAGCATGATGGCGAGCGCCGGCCCGTGCGGCGTCTGGTAACGGCTCGTGATGGGGTAGGCGAGGGCGTGCACGGCTCCCAGGCCGGCGTTGCCGTAGCCGATGCCGCCCAGCAAGGCGGCTATCGACATCTCGTCGCGGGCCTCGATGTCCTCACCGTCGAACACGGCCGTGCGCAGGCTCTTGCCGACGAGCTCGACGCCCTGCCGGGTGAGCGAGTCGGTGTGGATGGTGGCGTGGACGGAGATGAACGCCTCCACGTTGTGGACCAGGGCATCGAGGCCGGCCGCGGCAGTCTCCCCGGGCGGGCATGAGACGGTGAGCACGGGGTCCACGATCGCCACGGTGGGAATGAGGTGGTCGCTGATAACGGCTCGGCGGCGCTGTGAGGCGTCGTCGATGAACTCGGCCACGGCGGTGACCTCGTCGCCCGTGCCGGCCGTGGTGGGCACGGCGATGAGCGGCAGGTGCTTGCGCGACGCCTTGTCCATGCCGCGCACGTCCTGAAGGCTCTGCCCGCTGCCTGTGAGGACGCTCACCAGCTTGCCCAAGTCGCTGACCGAGGCGCCGCCGAAGGCCACGATGAGGTCGTGTCGGCCCTCTTCCACGAAACGCACGCACTCCGACACGTCGTCCAGGG
>CAZIGT010000337.1:0-3005 GCA_964538465.1 uncultured Thermoleophilia bacterium
TCGGCACACAGCGGGCCACTCGACGCGCCCGCAGCGTCCGGTGATCCGCGGCAGAGGGAGGGGTCGGCATGGTCCTTCGTGGTCTGCGGCTGGCGGGGCGGTTCCTCGTGGTCTGGCTCCTCGAGGCGCTCGTCGTCGTCGGGGTGGACTACCTCGTGCCCGATTTCGCGCTGGCGCCGGAGTACGACACCGGGCTTCTGGGGACGGCCCTCACCGCCGCCTTCCTCCTGGCCGTGCTGAACGGTCTCGTCCGGCCGGTCATCCTCTGGGTGGCTCTGCCGCTGACCTGGTACACGTTCGGGTTCGGCATCCTGGTCATCAACGTCTTCGTGCTGTATCTGGCCTCGTGGATCTTCCCCGAGATCGAGATCGGCGCGGTGTGGGCAGCCTGCGTCATGGTCGTGGCCATGGGCGCGCTGAACGGCATGCTCATGACGCTGTTCGGCATTGAGGATGATGAGGGGTTCTTCGGCCGCCTGGCGCGGCGCGCTGCCCGGCGGCGCGCCGGCGACGCCGCCGACTGGCCCGGGCAGGGCCTGGTCATGCTCGAGATCGACGGCCTGAGCTGCACGCTCATGCGGCGGGCGATCGACGAGGGTCGCATGCCGACGGTCGCCCGCCTTGTGGAGGAAGGCTCACACGTGGTGTCGCCGTATGACTGCGGCCTACCCTCGCAGACATCGTCATGCCAGGCGGGCATCATGTACGGTGACAACTGGGACATCCCGGCGTTCCGCTGGTATGACAAGGCGACCGCCAGGGTCATCTCGTCGAGCAACTTCGCGGACGCCGCCGAGATGGACGGGCGGCTCAAGACCGGCAAGGGCCTTCTACGCGGCGGCCTGGGCGTCAACAACCACGCCAGCGGCGACGCGGAGCGGACGCTTTTCGTGATGAGCGCCCTGCGCTCGCCGTCCGGCCGGGCCGGCTCGGGCGTAGCCCGCGACTTCAACCTGTTCTTCCTGGACCCGTACCTGTTCCCGCGCACGCTGGCGGCCACCTTCTTCGATGCTGTCGCCGAGATCTGCGAAGGACTCTGGCAGCGCGTGCGCAACGTGCGGCCGCGCGTGCCTCGCCTGCACGGCGCCTACCCGCTTGTGCGCGCGGCCACGAACGTGCTGCTGCGCAATCTGAGCACCTTCATGGTGGTCAGCGAGATAGCCCGCGGCACGCCGGCCATCTACACCACGTACGTGGGCTACGATGAGATCGCCCACCACGCCGGCCCCGCCAGCGGAGAGGCACTACGCTCGCTGCGCGGGCTGGACCGGCAGATCCGCCGCGTGGTCAAGGCGATCCAGAAGTGGGCTGGGCGGCCGTACGAGCTGATCGTCCTCTCGGACCACGGCCAGTCGTGGGGCGCCACGTTCCTGCAGCGCTACGGCATCAGCCTTCCCGACCTGTTCGAGCAGGACTTGGTGGGCGCGGCCAAGGTGGCGAGCGTGAACGCCACGGAGAGTAGTCAGGGTCAGACGCGGGCCTTCCTCACGCAGATCGAGTCGATCCATGCCGAGGCGCCCGAACGGTCGGACGGCGATGGGGCAGAGGCCGGCGCTGGCGACGGTGCCGGCGACGGCGAGGCCCGGCCGGACGCCGTGGGGCGTGTCGCCGGCGCCATGAGCCGTCAGGTCGGCAAGCTGGAGCCGGAGTTGGAGTCGGCGGCTCCGGTCGTGGTGTGCTGCAGCGGCAATCTGGCCAACGTCTACTTCGATCTCAGCGACGGCCAGGTGCCGTTGGAAGACGTGGAGGCTGCCTACCCCGAGCTGACCGGCCGCCTGGCCGCACATCCCGGCGTGGGGTTCTTTGTGGGTCGGCGCCGGGACGGCACCGTGGTGGCGCGCGGCGCGGACGGCAGCCGAGACTTGGCGAGCGGCGAGGTCCAGGGGAAGGATCCGCTCGCCCCGTACGGCGCGCCCGACCACCACGCTGCCCAGCTCCTGCGCCTGGCGTCGTTCCCACACGCCGGCGACCTCATCGTGCTGAGCACGATCTACGAAGACGGCTCGGTGGCGGCGTTCGAGGAGCTGGTCGGCAGCCACGGCGGGCTCGGCGGCCTGCAGACCGAGGCCACCATGCTGCATCCCGTGGCGCTCAAGCTGCCGCCGACCACGAACGCCACAGACGTTTTTGCTGCTCTTGATGCGCGCCGCGGGTTGGCCGCCGATTGACAAGCGCGCGCACGGTTCACGATACTCATCTGGTTCATACCCACGCTGCGATACTCACGTAGTCCCCGGCTACGAGCTATGGTCGTCGCCCAGCGCGAAGCAGTTGTACAAGGAGGAAGAGGGACCCCATGGCAGATTTCGAGACTCTCAAGAACGCGATCATCTCCGGCGACGGCGACGCCGCCCAGTCTCAGACAAACGCCCTGGTGGCGGAAGGCAAGAGCGCCCGCGAGATCCTCGATGAGGGCCTGCTGCCCGGCATGGACGTCGTCGGTCAGCGCATGAAGAACGGCGAGTGCTTCATCCCCGAGGTGCTGCTCAGCGCGCGCACCATGCAGAGCTGCCTGGACATCATCAAGCCGCTGCTCGGCGAGGGTGATTCGGCCAGCGTGGGCACCATCGTGCTGGGCACGGTTGAGGGCGACATGCACGACATCGGCAAGAACCTGGTGGGTATGCTGCTCGCGGGGGCCGGCTTCCAGGTCGTCCTCCTCGGCAAGGGCGTCACCGCAGACGGCTTCGTGGCGGCGGTCAAGGAGCACAAGCCACAGATCCTCGGCATGAGCGGGCTGCTGACCACGACCATCCCCAAGATGGGCGTCACCATCAACGCCCTCAAGGACGCCGGCCTGCGCGACGGCCTCAAGGTCATCTGCGGCGGCGCCCCGGTCAGTGAGGCGTTCTGCAACGAGATCGGCGCCGACGCCTACGGTCCCAACGCCGCCATCGGCGTGGAGCGCTGCAAGGAGCTCGTCGGCGCCTGAGCCGCGCTCGACAGTGCTCCGCAAGTCACTGACGCACGAGGGGCGGGAGGCTGCCGATCACGGCAGCCTCCCG
>CAZIGT010000338.1:0-2992 GCA_964538465.1 uncultured Thermoleophilia bacterium
GCCGCGGCCATCGGCCTCGCGCTGCTGCTCGTGATCGCCGAGCTCATCGCCCGCTCAGCTGCAGATGCGCGGCGCGACGGCCTGGCCCTGACGGTCCTCAACGGCATCGTCGGCGCCGCCGGTCTGCGTGCCACGCTGGCCGTGCTGCAGAGCGGCGCCACCCTGGCGCTCGCCAACAAGGAGAGCCTGGTGGCGGGCGGCGAGCTCGTGCTGCGCGCCGCCCGCCGTTCCGGCGCGGCCATCCTGCCGGTCGACAGCGAGCACAGCGCGGTGTTCCAGTGCCTGCTCGCGGGGCGGCCGGCCGGCCAGGCCGGGGAAGAGGGCGCCGAGAGCGGCGCCCCAGGTCTGGGCGGTCGCCTGCTGCCCGCCGAGCACGTCGTCCTGACCGGCTCGGGCGGCCCGTTCCGTGGCCGCACCCGTGCGCAACTTGTCGACGTCACACCCGAACAGGCGCTGCGCCACCCCACGTGGTCCATGGGGCAGAAGATCACCATCGACTCCGCGACGCTCATGAACAAGGGCCTCGAGGTCATCGAGGCACACCATCTCTTCAGCGTGCCCTACGACCATATCGACGTCCTGATCAGCCCCCAGTCGCTCGTGCACGCTCTGGTGCGGCTGGCCGATGGTGCCACCATCGCTCACCTGGGGCTCCCCGACATGCGCACGCCGATTGCGTACGCGCTGACGTATCCGGACCGGGCACCACTGCCGATGGTCGAGCATCTGGACCTCTCGTCGCGCTCGCTGACGTTCGAGCAGCCGGACATGGTCACATTCGGCTGTCTGCGGCTGGCCTACGAGGCGGGCAAGGCGGGCGGCGCCGCGCCGGTCGTGCTCAACGCGGCGAACGAGGTGGCCGTAACGGAGTTCCTCGCCGGCCGCCTTCCGTTCCTCGGCATCGAGGCGCTGGTGGGGAAGGTCGTGGCGGGGATCGGTGACCTGCCGACGGGGAGCCTGGAGGATGTGCTCGCCGCAGACGACGAGGCGCGGCGCCGGGCCGCCGAGGAGGCGCGCCGCCTCTGAGACGCCGATCGCCCCCTGTCTCACGCCGAGCGCCGCACTGCGTAGCGACGGGTACAATCAGACGAGACAAGCGCCTCGCGCGACCACGGACGTGACCTGACCCATGGACGACTCCAACGACAGCAGACTACTCGGCGACCCGGGCGAACCGCCGGGCGTAGAGGATGACGCCCGGCGGGCACGGCGTGCGCCTGAGTCCGCGCCGCCGACGGCCGCCCATGCTCCCGACGCCCCCGTTCCCGGCGCGGCCGATCGCCGCGCCCAGGAAGGCGCCGTTCCGCCGAAGCGTCGCAGCCGGCTGAGCAGGGGCCTCGAGATGCTCGAAGGCGGCTCCACCAGCGCGAAGTCGCGTGGAGGCTCCTCTTCTGCTGGAGGCGCAGGCCGTCCTGGTGGGCGTTCCGGCGACGGGGGTGCCGGCGGCGCTGGAGGCACCGGCAAGCGCCCTTCGGGCGGCGCTGCGAGGCCGGCGAGTGGAGCCGCAAGGCGAGGATCCATGAGAGGCGAGCACACACACACGGGCGCTTCGGGCGACGGCGCCCGGAAGGAGGAGAAGGCCTCCACATGGGGCTGGATACTGCTGGTCGCCATCGTGGTGGCGCTCATTTTCGCCAAATGGACGCTCTTGGTCGCCATCCTGGGCCTGGCGTTCCTCATCACCGTGCACGAGTTCGGGCACTTCATCTTCGCCAAGAAGCTCGGCATGCGCGTGGAGCGGTTCTACGTGGGCTTCCCGCCGGCGGCCTGGAAGCACGTGCGAGGCGAGACGGAGTACGGCATCGGCCTCATACCGCTGGGCGGCTTCTGCAAGATCAGCGGCATGAGCGAGGAGGAGGACCTGCCCAAAGAGGTCCTGCCGCGCGCGTACTTCAACCAGCCTGTCTGGAAGCGCAATGTGGTGATCGCCGCCGGACCGCTGATGAACATCGTCGCCGCGGTCCTCATCATCTTCGTGTTCCTGCTGGCGCGGGGTACGGTGACGCCCACGCTCACCCTTGACGAGGTTCTCAAGGGCACGCCGGCGGCGGAGGTGGGCCTCGGGCCTGGCGACACCCTAATGGGTGGCCGCGTGGTGGCGGCGGCGGGCGAGCCGGAGCAGCCGTTCACGCGCTTCCACACCTGGGACGACGCTACGAGCTTCTTCCAGGCCAACCCCGAAACGCTGGTGGAGCTGCAGTACCGGCCGGCCGTCCATGGTGCCGGCAGCACCGGGAACAGCGGCGCCAGCGGAGAGTCATCAGTGCAGACAATAGAGGTGCGCCTGGCGCGCAACCCGAGCGACAAGACGCAGGGCTATCTCGGCGTAGGTCCCGTGGGCGAGACCCACCGTGCCATGCCGTGGACCGCTGCATGGCTGGCCCTCAAGGACACAGGCGACGTGATCGTCAAGACCTTCCAGGGCTTCTGGTGGCTCCTGAGCGGCCAGATCAGCGTGACGGGGCCGGATGGCGCTGTCGGCCCGGTCGGCATCGTCAAGGTCTCCGCCCAGGCCGTGCAGCAGGACATCTATCCGGTGCTGCTGGCGTTCATCAGCGTGAACCTCGGTATCCTCAACCTCATTCCCATCCTGCCCTTTGACGGTGGGCACATCCTCTTCAACACGCTCGAGAGCATCCGTGGGCGCAAGGTGAGCACCCGGGTCATGGAGCGGACCGCGGCGGTCGGCGTGGTCCTGCTGCTGACGCTGTTCGTGTTCCTCACGTTCAACGACATCAAGCGGTTGTTCGGGGCGGTGGCTTGGGCATGGCCTTTCTGACAAGGACGATGTCCACGCGTGTGGGGCATCGGCCTGCGCCGTCAGGTGATGCACACGGGTCGTACGCCCACATCGCGCCGAACACCGTGTTGAAGCATTGTCTCGGCTGGGCGCTGCTCAGGCGCCTTGGAGCGACGCGGCGATTGATGGTGGGGTGATGGCTTCGTCGCGCGGGATATCCGTTGGGGGCGTGACTGTGGGCGGCGGCGCGCC
>CAZIGT010000339.1:0-2960 GCA_964538465.1 uncultured Thermoleophilia bacterium
GGAGTGTCCAGCAGACGCCGTTGAGTCGAGAAGAGACTGGTGAGAGGAGCGCTGATGCGGGAGGCCGGCGGCAGGTGCAGGGAGTGGGCGATCGCGACGGCCGTGGCGGTCCTCGGGCTGGCGGGCGTGTGCCTGGCGCCGGCCGCATGCGCTGCGCCGGCGCCGAGTGGCTGGGCCCACAACAGCTTCGATCGGGCGGTCGACCAGCTTGTGCGTCGCGGCTACCCGCAGGCGATAGAGCGGCGGTTGTGCGCCTTTGGGACCAGCCCGCTCGGCTTCCGCAACGCCGGCTCGGCGTCTGACGACGCTGCTGCCGCCTTCCTCCGCGACGAGATGATCGCGGCCGGATTGGCGGACGTGCGTCTCGAGCCCGTGCCTGTCGACGAGACGCAGTTCAACGGAGCCTCGATCACGGCAGAAGGCCGGGTCATGTTGGCCGTACCGTGGGGCGGGTGCCCAGGTACGGATCTGCAGGGCATCGAGGCCGAGGTGGTCTACGTCCACTCCGCCACCTCCGCCGAGATGGATGCCGTCGGCGACGTGACCGGCAAGATCTGCCTCGTCGACTACGACACCGACGACTATCACCCATCGATCCAGGCTGCGCAGTGCGCCGGGCGCGGTGCGGTGGCGATGATCCTCACGCGTGCCGAGGGCGTGACAGAGGGCATGTACGGCGCCCCCGGCGCCCTGGGAGAGAACGACGGCTGCTGGGACCTCGACTGGGGGCCCATGCTCTTCGTCGCTCAGGAGGACGGCGACTGGCTGAAGGGGAGGCTCGCGGACGGCCCGCTGACCGTCACCTTCCGCAGCGACGTCTCGGTGCGCACCGCCGCCGACGGCGGCCTGGGCTACAACGTCGCCGGCGTGATACGCGGACGGCGCTCCACAGGCCAGTCGGTCGTCGTCACGGCGCATCACGACGCCTACTTCTCGGGCGGCCTCGACGACTCTTCGGCCGTCGCCGGCATGCTTCTCCTGGCCCGGGCTATGAAAGCCAGTGGCTACAGGCCGGACCGGACCATCGTGTTCATGGCCACCACCGGCGAGGAGTGCGGACAGACCGACGCCTTCTACGACTGGCTGTACGGCGCCGCCTACTCGGTGATCAAGGAACATCCGGGATGGTCTGGGTCCGTGGTCGGCAACGTCAACCTCGAGATGCTGGGCTTCCGCGACGATCCCGAGTTGTGGTCTGTCAACTCCGTAGAGCTGGACGGCTGGTACGCGGCGGCCGCGCGGAGACACCGCGCTCTGAGCGGCGCGGTGCACGTGCTCGACAGCCTCGGCGCCGAGACGGCGCAGAGCGACAGCTACGCGTTCATGCTCGCCGGCATCCCCGCTGTCAGTCTGCAGACCCCATGGCAGCTCGACTACTACGAGCGGCAGTACCACACGCAGTACGACACCGCGGACCTTGTGGACTACCGGTACCTGGGCCGCAATGTGAAGTTCATCGAGCGTCTGGTCGCGCGGCTCGCCGACGTGGATCGGCTCCTGCCGTACGATCTGCGCGCCCGCGGCCGCCAGATCGCCCGCGTGTTCGATCGGAAGGCGCTGCGGCGCGCCGGCGCGTCGTCGAGCGCCGTGTCGAGCCTGTCCCGGGCGCTGGTCGCCTATTCGCACGCGAGCGCCGCCTTCCAGAGGCGGCGCTCGCGCATCGCAGCGTCCCACTACGCGACCGTGAATGCCGGGCTGCTGCGGATCGTAGGACAGATGCACCGCTCGCTTCTCGCTCTGGACCAGTGGGAGGAGGCCGTCTACCCGCATACACAGGTCTACCGCGATCTCGCGAGCCTCAACGCCGCGATCCGCCTGCTCGGTCTGCCCGAGCCCGACTCGGAGGGGGCGCTCGAGGCGCTGGAGGCGGTCGGCATGAGCTGGTACGGCACGCACTTCGACTACTCCGCGTACCTTGCGGAGCGGCGCCGGCACCTGCCGGGCTACGCCAAGCTCGGCTGGGGCGCTCGTGCGCACCTGGCCCCGAACCTGGACGTCATGCCGCAGTACCGACTGGTCAAGGAGGGTCGCTGTGCGCAGGCGCGACGGGAGCTCCTGTCGATCGCCCAGGCGCAGGCCGCGGAACTGGATGCACGCCTCCTCAATACGGCAAGAGTGCTGCGTAGCGCCGCGAGCGCCGTGCGAAGGCTTCGGTAGGCCGCAGGGGACCGTGCGCGGACTCTCAGAATGACCTCAGACGACACTCGCCTGCTTGGCGGAGATACGATGGCCGACGACTACGACATCTTCAATGCCGAGCTGTACGACCTCGCGCCGCACCATCAAGGCCGTGCCGACGCCGCATTCCTTGTCGGCATGGCCGTCTCACCGATCCTCGAGCTTGGCTGCGGCACCGGGCGCACGCTGCTGCCGCTCGCTGACGCTGGTCACGAGGTCGTCGGTGTGGATAGGTCGCCGGTCATGCTCAGCCGTCTAAGGGCCAGGCTGGACGCTGCGGCCGACGATGTACGTGCCCGCGTGACGCTCAAGGAAGCGGACATCGCGTCACTCTCTCTCGGCCGCGCCTTCCCGCTGGTCATCATCCCTGCTGGCGTCTTCCACCATCTCACCACCACACCACGCCAGATCGCCTGTCTGGAGAGCTCCGTCGAGCACCTCGCCCACGGCGGCACCCTGGTGATCGATGTCATGGATCCGAAGTCCTTCCAGCCGACGTCGTCGGACGAACCCGCCGGTCCCGCTGCCACGGAAGGGCGGCTGGCCGACGGCCGCTCGGCGCGCGTCAGCGGCTGTCTGCTCGGACGCGATCCCTCGACGCAACTGGTCTTGCGCGAGCTCACCTACGTCGTCTCCGAGCCAGGCGGGTACACGTTGCGCCTGGTCGAGCGCTCGCCGCTGCGCTACTTCCACCGCCGTGAGATCGAGGGCATGCTTGGTCGCTGCGGCCTGAGGGTGCGCGAGCTCTACGGGGACTACGAGCGGTCGCCGTACGGCGACCG
>CAZIGT010000340.1:0-2935 GCA_964538465.1 uncultured Thermoleophilia bacterium
GCGATCCCTTCTACGTGCGCAAGCCCTGCCTCAAGCGCCTGGCCTACTGCCTCGATCGCCGGACCCTCTCGGAGTGGCCGTCGGGCAACGCCCTGCGCATGGGCAGGATCATGGCGATCGAGTTCGACTGGCGGGTGAAGCTGACGGCCAACTTCAAGGCCGAGGTCGGCACGGCCTACTACCCGTCGGCGCCCACCGACACGATCGCTGTGGCCTGGACGAAGACGAACCTCACCGACGCCGGCTACGGCGAGCGGGCAGACCTCTCGGACGGCCCCTGCGTCTTCCTGCAGCTCTCCCACTACGCCCAGACGGACCACGTCGGCGCCGGTGAGTTCGTGCAGCTGCTGCACGTCCGCGTGGCGGTGCGGCCGGACGGACCCGCCTCACGCTCCTGGGCCTTCGGTGATGCCTTCCCGACGCTCCAGGACTGCTTCGCCGACCTGCTGAGCCTTGGCGGCGCCACGACGGTCGAGGCCGAGCAGATCAGCGAGGCGCTGCCGCATGCCCGCGTCGAGGGCCCGACCCTCAGCGACGCCTGCCAGGCGCTGGCCGACGCCGACGAGGACGAGGACGGCACCGGCCAGCCGCTCGAGTACGGCATCTGGGACGAGGGCCGCGGCGTCGTGCGCCGCCGGCCGCAGGATCCCGACGACCAGAGTCAGTGGCTGGCGATCGACACCGAGCGCGACGACGTCTCGGTCGAGGTCGACTACGACGAGGCGCTCGACGCCCCCGACTTCGTCGAGGTGCGCTACGCCTACCTCAAGACCAACCTGATCAGGCACCACAGCCCGGCCGAGGCCGGCTACTGGATCGAGCGCGGCCAGAGCGACGATCGGCCCTACGACTGGAGCTTCGGCGGCAGCGGCACCTACGAGCACGATGTGGTCACCGTCGAGGGCCAGCGCCGCTACGCGATGAGGATCGGCCCTGGCACGTCCGACAGCGCGCATGCCATCTTTCCCGCGGGCGGCCAGTACCCGGTGGCGCCGGTGGGTGGCGGCGCCTCCCTGATCCCGCTGGTGCCGGGGGTGCCTATCAGGGCTCAGCTCTGGGCGCGGCGGACGGGCGACTCCTGGGGCCGCATGTACGTCTGGTACTTCTTCAACGGCGACCCGCGCGGCAGCGACACGCTGATCGCGGTCAACAGTGATGACTGGCAGCTGTGGCGCGCCGACTGGCTCACCGACCCCACGAGCGCCGCCAACGAGATGTACGTCCACCTGGTGATCAGCAGCGGAGCGACCGCCGATGAGGGCACCTTCTACTGGCGCAACGCCCAGCTCTACTACCTGATCCCGGAGGGCACCGAGCTCTCGGCCTGGTATCCCCACGAGCCGCCGACGTTCGGCACCCACACGGTCAAGACCTTCGAGCTCGAGCAGCCGGCGACCCTCTGGGCGGCGCGCAACTGCGCGCGCCGCTACTGGCAGAGCTTCCGCCGCGGCGTCGGCAAGGGCACCATCGAGGCCAGGGGCGTCCTGTTCGACGTGCGCGGCCGCGAGGTGCCGGTCAGCCGCATCCGCGGCGGCTGGTGGGCCTCGATCGTCAACGACCCGCGCTGCAAGAGCCCGCTCTATGTCTCGAGCGTCGAGTGCTCCCCGGAGGGCCTTGAGGCCACCCTGGGCATCGGCGGCGAGCTGCCGCCCTGGTCGGACCGCCGACGTGCGCGCGAGCGCCCACGCTTCGGCCGCTATGCGGACTGGCGCGGCTTCGCGCCCCACGCGAGGAGGCGCAGATGAGCGCGGCACGCAGTGACGAGACACAGATCGACGTGCTGCTCTCCGGCACGCCCGAGAAGCGTGAGCGCTACGTGCTCGAGTCGCTCGCCGAGCTCAAGGTGCAGACGGCCTCGATCGCCCAGCACTGCCGCTACTGCAACGACGGCGGCCAGCTCGGCGACGCAGAGCAGGAGCACGTCAACTGGCTGATCCGCATCGTCGGCGCCAAGCTCTTCCTGCCGCTGGCCGTCACGGCCGGCAACGTGCTGATCACCCTCGCCCTGACCGGACGACTCTGAGGAGGTCCACCATGGCCAGCGACCCCAAGGCACCCGCCAGGAAGAAGCTGCTCGCCAAGGCGAGCAAGAAGGTCGTCAACGCGAAGACCGGCAGGCCCGTGTGGTACGACCGCTCCCGCGACGGGTTCGACTGGCGCACGCCGATCGTCGGCGCGCCGGCCCGCCGCCTGATCAGCGACATGAAGCGCCACTACGGCTGCAAGCCGGCCTACGGAGGCTGCAGCGGGTCCTTCAACGTGCCCTTCCTCAACCGGCTGGAGTCGGAGGTCCATCCCAAGGAGACGGCCGCCGAGCAGCTGCTCGAGGCCTGCGCTGTCTGGTACGCCAAGCGCGCCCAGACGCACTACTCCTATCCGCAGCACTCGGCCGAGCGCATGGACTGCCCGCCGCTGCCCGGCGTGGCGCCCTGGACCGACTGCTCGGGCATGGTCCGCTGCCTGTGGTGGCAGCTCGACCAGAAGCATCCCGGCGAGTGGCCCGACCCCGCCGGCGCCGCCTACGCGGTCTGGGGCAACTCCGACTCGATCATCGACCACTGCCGCAACTTCGGCGAGTTCGTCGCGCTGGGATCCGAGCGGACCGGCGACATCGCCTGCTACGTCGGCGGCGTCGGGCATGCCGAGCTGGTCACCGCGCGCGGCACGGTGCTGACCAACGGCAACGAGGCGGGGCCCTACTACCGGCCGGTCGGCCGGCACTCCGGGCGGCTGTACATCTGCCGGCTGAGGCCGTTCCTGTGACGGCCGGGGCGGCCAACGGGGCGGCGTTGACGCGGGCGACGCGCTGAGCGAGACTGGCCCGACTCAAGTCCGCCGAGCGGTCGGCCGATACACAGGGCGTGGGACCCAAGAAGTCCGGGCCGCCCCGAGTCACCACCCCTGGAGGGGCGGCCCGGCACCTTCGCCGTGGCTG
>CAZIGT010000341.1:0-2933 GCA_964538465.1 uncultured Thermoleophilia bacterium
CGCTCGATGACGTGCAGAAGCGTGTGGGCGCCGGCGTCGCCGTACGCGGCCGCGTCCGGCAGCTCCCCGGCGCCCACGCCGTCCAGGACACAAACGAACACTCGCCTCACGCCGCGCCTCCCGCATCCATGCTCCCCGGCGGTCTGCGTCGTGCCCGCGGGTGTGTCTCCAGGAACACCTCGCGCAGGTGCTCCACGGAGACGTGAGTATAGACCTGCGTGGTGGCCACGCTCGCGTGGCCGAGCATCTCCTGGACGCTCCGGAGATCGGCGCCGGCGCGCACGAGATGGGTGGCGAAGCTATGCCGCAGCGTGTGCGCACTGACGGGCCGCTCGATCCCGGCCGCGCGCACGCGGCGTCGCAGCACGTAGTCGACGCCCTGTCGCGTCAGAGGGCGTCCGTGGGCGTTGAGGAACAGCTCGTCGCGACGCCGGCCGCGCAGCACGCGGCGGCGTCCTCCGTTCACATACCGTCGCACGGCCTCGACGGCGTAGTAGCCCATAGGCACCACGCGCTCCTTGTCGCCCTTGCCGATGCAGCGGACAAGGCCGGCCTCGAGGTCCACGTCCGCCGGCCGCAGGCCGGTGAGCTCGGAGACGCGCAGCCCGCAGCCGGACCGCAGCTCGATGAGGGCCAGGTCGCGCGGGCCCTCGGCGCCGCTGGCGCGCACGCTGGCCAGAATGGCCTGCAGCTCCTCGACGCTGAGCACCTTGGGCAAGCCATGCTCGCGCCGCGGCGGACGCAGTAGGCGCGACGGATCGACGCTCATCTCGCCCTCGGCGGTCAGGTAGCGGAAGAAGCTGCGTACCGCCGCGGTGCGGCGCGCCACGCTGGCGGCCGCGCCGCGCGCCCCGGGACCCGAGAAATATGCCTCCACGTCCGCTGTGCTGGCCGTCTCGAGGGCCGCATGTCGCTCGGCCAGGAAGAGGGTGAGATCGCGCAGGTCGCGCCGGTAGGCGGCGACCGTGTTGGCACTCATGCCACGCTCGTACGCAAGATGATCGAGATACGAGGTGACGGCCGCCGGCTCCGGGAGCGTCTCGGACTGTGGGTGCGGGCGTGCCTGCATAGGCTGCGATTCGACGCCCGCCGCGCCGCCCCTACCCCAGCCGCCGCGCGCCGGCTGCCGCTACGAGGCCGCTCACGAGGAGATACGCCTCCGTGAGACGCTCGACCGGCAGGTACTCATGCGGCGAATGCACGCGCTCGAACCCGGCGCTCAGATTGACGCTCGGCAGCCCGCGAGCGTTGAACACGTTCGCGTCTGAGCCGCCGCCGGCGCCGATGAAGCGCGGCTCGATGCCTTGCGCGCGCAGGGCCGCGCCGGCGAGCGACGCCGGCAGGGAATCGCTCGGCAGATCGAAGCCTTCGTAGTCCGCGGCGATCTCGACCACCACGTCCACGCCCACCTCGGCGGCGGCTAGATGAACCGCGTCGATCATGTGCTGGAGCTGCGCGGCGAGGCGCTGCGGGTCGCGGCTGCGCGCCTCGCCACTCAGCCGGCAGTGCTCGGGCACGATGTTGGTGGCCACGCCGCCGCCGATGATGCCCACGTTGGCGGTGGTGAGCTCGTCGACGCGGCCCAGCTTCATGCTCGATATGGCGCGCGACGCGGCCAGGATGGCGCTGTGTCCCCGCTCCGGCTCGAGGCCGGCGTGAGCCGCCGTGCCGCGGAACTCGGCGGTGAGCTTCCTTTGGGACGGCGCGGCGACGATCACCGCGCCGAGGGGGCCGCTGCTGTCCAGCACGAAGCCCGCGCGGGCCTCGAGCCGCGAACAGTCGAACGCGTGGGCACCGCGCAGGCCGACCTCCTCGCACACCGTGAACAACACCTCCACGGTCCCTTCCGGCGGTTCCTGCGCGAGGTCCTGCAGCAAGGCGATCATGGCGGTCATGGCGACCTTGTCGTCGCCGCCCAGGATCGTCTCTCCCTTCGTGCGTATGACGCCGTTTTCCACGACGGGCTCCACGGCGCCGTCCACTGCCACCGTGTCCAGATGGGCGCAGAGCAGGATCGGCAAGCCATCTCCACGCCCCGGCACACGCACCAGGAGATTGCCGCTTCCTGCCCTGGCGGTCGCGGCGGCGTCGTCCTCTTCCGCGCTGAGCCCGCACGCGGACAGGCGCTGCACGACGTGATCGGCGAGCAACCGCTCCTGTCCGGACGGCGATGCGATGCCCACAAGCTCAAGGAACAGGTCGAGGAGTTCCGCTTCTGTGGCTCGCGGCGTCATGGATGTGACGGCGGTGGCGCGGCTGCCGCGTCCAGCGGACCGCCGCCTCACCCCTCGACGTCCACGGTCGCCGCCACCGCGGCGTCGGCCGGCTCCGCACAGCGCCCGGCGTCGCGTTCGGCGCGAAGCTGCGCAGCGGCGCCGACGAACTCGCGGAACAGCGGCGCCGGCCGCGTGGGCCTGCTCTTGAACTCAGGATGGAACTGGCTGGCCACGAAGAACGGATGATCCGGAAGCTCGATGGTCTCCACCAGCCGGCCGTTCGGCGACGTCCCGCAGATGACGAGGCCGGCCGCCTGGAGCCTGGGCCGCAGCTCGTTGTTCACCTCGAAGCGGTGCCTGTGGCGTTCGAAGACGACCTCGCTGCCGTAGGCCTCGCGCGCTCTGGTGCCGGCGATCAGGCAGACCGGCTCAGCCCCCAGACGCATAGTGCCGCCCATGTCGCTGACGTTCTTCTGCTCCGGCAGCAGATCGATGACCGGATACTGGGTGTCCTCGTTGAACTCCCACGAGTTGGCGCCGTCCATGCCGCACACGTTGCGCGCGAACTCTATGACGGCCACCTGCATGCCCAGGCACACGCCCAGATACGGCACGCGATTCTCACGACAGTACTGCACAGCCTCGATCTTGCCTTCGATGCCGCGCATGCCGAAGCCGCCCGGCACAATCACTCCGTCGGCACCCGCGAGACGGTCT
>CAZIGT010000342.1:0-2880 GCA_964538465.1 uncultured Thermoleophilia bacterium
CCGCGAGTGAAGGCCATGGGCCTGCGCCTGGACAACGGGGACGTCCAGGTGTCGATGAACCTCACCGACTACCGAGTCACGGGACTGGGCGTCGCGTTCGCGGCGGTGCGCGATCGCGCCGCGGCAGTCGGAATCGAAGTGCGGCGCAGCGAGGTGGTCGGCCTGCTGCCGCTGGATGCCGTGGCGCTGACTGCCGCGGACGCTCTTCAGGCCCCGGGACTCACCAGCAGGCTCGTGGTGGAGGCACGCATCCTGGACGAGATCGCCTGAGCCGCAGCGCATCGGGTTTTCCGTCCCCAGGGGCTTCTACCATGCCTCTTGACACGAACATGTGTTCCCTCTACAGTACGAGCGAACAGGTGTTCGCCTCAGGAGGATGCGGTGAGCGATCTCACGCACAGACAGCAGCAGGTACTTGAGTTCATACGCGAGGCCACGCGCAGCACCGGCTACCCGCCGACCGTGCGCGAGATCTGCACTGAGCTGAACCTCTCGTCGCCCTCGACGGTGCACGCGCACCTCGCCAACCTCGAGCGGCTCGGCTACCTCCGCCGAGATCCGAGCAAGCCGCGAGCGCTCGAACTGGTGGACGAGCTGCGACCGCAGCGCCCCTTGCCGCTCGTCGGCCGCGTCGCCGCCGGCATGCCCATCCTCGCCGAGCAGAACGTCGAGGAGTACCTGGACGTGCCGTCGGTGCTGCGTCGCGGCGACGACGACTTCATCCTGCGCGTCACCGGCGACTCCATGGCCGAAGCAGGGATCCTTGACGGCGACTTCATCGTCGTTCACCAGCAGAGCTCGGCCGAGAACGGAGAGATCGTGGTCGCCCTCGTCGAGGACGAGGCCACCACCAAGAGGTTCTTCAACGAGGGCGACCGCATCCGCCTGCAGCCGGAGAACGAGCTCTACGAGCCCATCATCCTGCCGCTCGATGCCGTCGCCGTGGTCGGCAAAGTCGTGGGGGTGTTGCGCAGACTATGAACACAGCGGCCGTCCTTCCCTTGTCAGAGTGCCTGACGTCGACCCTTCGACGTGCGACGGCAGATGCCGTCTCCGGAGCTCCCGCCTGCCTGTGGTGCGGCTCGCGGCATGTGACGCAAACGACGGGAAGGGAATGGCCGCCTTCGGTGGTCGTCTCCTGCGCAGACTGCGGTGCGGAGACGACGCTGGACCGTCGCCTGGCGCGTGGAGCACGCCCATGACAGCCAGCAGACATGTTCCGCGGCCGCTCCGTCTCCTGCGGCTGGTGGTCCTCATCGCCGCCGCCTCGCTCGCCGTGTGGGCGGGCGATCAGGCCGCTCAGGCCATCAGCGAGGGTGCGCCGGCGGGTACTGTCCACGTTGTCGCGTCGGGCGAGACCGTCTGGGAGATCGTGGTGGCCGAGTACGGAGCCCGGGAGCGCGACGTTCGCGTCGTCGTCGACGAGGTCATGGCCGTCAACGACCTGGGCTCTGCGGAGCTGCAGCCGGGGCAGGAACTCTTCCTGCCGAGGCTAGCCGACTGAGAGGGAGTGGAAGGGAGCCCACGGCCTACGGTCGCCTGGGGGAACCTACAGCCACCCTTTGCGGTGGAAGGCCCAGAAGAGGACGAAACCGACCACGAGCATGAGCGCCACTATCATGGGGTAGCCGAAGACCCAGTGGAGCTCAGGCATGTGAGTGAAGTTCATGCCGTAGACACTGGCAATGAAGGTAGGCACGGCGATGATCGCCGCCCAGGCGCTCACGCGTAGCACGACCTCATTGAGCCGGTTGGACACCACGCTCAGGTGGCCCTCGAGAGCGGCCGCGAGCATGTCGCGCCCGGCGTCAATATCGTCATAGACCGTCACTACATGGTCCCAGAGGTCGCGGAAGTAGTCGTCCAGCTCGGATCCCAGGAGTAGCTCGTCGCGCCTGCCGAAGACGCTCAGCACGTCGCGCAGCGGAGCGACGATCCGCCGCATGTGAACCAGGTCGCGGCGGGTGTCGTAGGTCTCGCGGAGTAGCTGGACACGATCCTCACCCGCTTCGGTCTGCAGCAGGCGTTCCTCGAGATCGCCGATGGTGTCGCCGACCGTGTCGAGAACGGAGAAGTAGGTGTCCACTACGCCGTCGAGGAGCACATAGGCCGCCCAGGCGCCGCCCAGTCTCACGTTGTCAGGTACGGCGGCGAGCCGGCGGCCGAAGTCGGCCGCGTCCCATCCAGCATCCTGCTGCACGGTGACCACGTACTTGGGAGCGGCGAACACGTGGATCTCCGTGAGGCGCACGCGGCCGCCTACCGTAGCCGCCGAGTAGGCGGCCGTGTAGCGGCAGTCGCCGTACCGGTCCACCTTCGGGCGCTGGTTCCGCTCAAGGGCGTCCTCGACAGCCATGTCCGGTAGATCGAACTCCTGCTGCAGCTTGCGGAGCTCCGATACGGTGGGGGACGAGACGTCGACCCACACGAAGGCGTCCTCGAGTCCCAGGAGGTCGGAGACGCTTTCGAACGGCGGTGCCTCCGGCAGAAGCCGGCGCGCACGGAACACTGACAGCGCGAGTGTCATGGGGCAGTGTTCGTTGCGCTGCCGTCTCTCCCTTGCGGGAGCGCGGCGCGCCGCTTCGTTCGGCTGGCGCGCGGCATCCGTTCCCTTGCGGCCCAGGCTGCTTCGTCGCATTCGGCCACGCGGTGTCTCTCCGCTGCGCCCGGGAGCTGGGGGCGCGGTTCGGGTCCCAGCGGCAAGCCGTGCTCCCATGCTGCGGTATACTGGCGCGCGCCGGGACGTGGCGCAGCCTGGTAGCGCACCTGCTTTGGGAGCAGGGGGCCGGCGGTTCGAATCCGCCCGTCCCGACCATAGACGCCGGGCGGGAGTAGCTCAGTTGGCTAGAGCATCAGCCTTCCAAGCTGAGGGTCGCGGGT
>CAZIGT010000343.1:0-2856 GCA_964538465.1 uncultured Thermoleophilia bacterium
TTGATGCCTTCCGGCGATTCGATCCAGACCTTCTCCTTGCGCCACTTGACGAAGACCATCCACATCCAGAGCAC
Source organism: uncultured Thermoleophilia bacterium (assembly GCA_964538465.1). GTDB lineage: Bacteria > Actinomycetota > Thermoleophilia > UBA2241 > UBA2241 > UBA6103. The sequence continues at coordinate 75 of CAZIGT010000343.1, forward strand.
GAAGCCGATGCCGAGGTAGATGGCGAGCTCCCTCCAGCCGGGCTGACCCAGTGCGCACAGCACGCCGATGGTCAGTGCGATGATCAGCGAGAGGACTCGCGTGACCATGCCGCCGGGGATCTTGTACGGCCGCTCCCATTCGGGATGCTTGATGGCAGTGACGATGCCGGCGACCGAGATGATCGCGTAGCACATGGCCACGCAGAACGACATCAGGCAGAAGAAGGCCTCCAGGAAGTTGGCCTCTTCCATGGTGATGATGGCGGCCACGGCCAGCACCAGGATCAGGAGGTTCGGCACGATGGGCTGGTGGAAGCGGTTGGTCTTCGCGAACACCTTGGGCAGGAAGTTCTGCCGGCCCATGGCGTAGAACATGCGCACGCTGCTCAGCCACAAGCCGAGGACGCAGGTGCCGATGGGTAACACCACCCGGCCGAAGCCCACGATCCAGAACCAGACCGCCCAGCCACCGGAGTTGGGCACCACTTGGGCCATGGCGTCCAGCGAGGCGAACGGCTTGGCGCCGCCGTCGCCGGTGAGGACGTCCCACGGCGCCATGCCGGTGAGGCAGAAGTAGTAGAAGACGTACATGGCGCCGCACGTGAGCACGCAGCCGAGGATGGCCCTGTTCATCCTCTTGATGGGGAACGTGCCTTCCTCGACCATGTTCGGCACGATCTCGAAGCCGAAGTACGGAGTGATCAGAAGGGCCACCCCCAGGACCACGCCGTACGCCATGTTGCCGCCGCCCAGGCCGGTCTGGATGAACGGCTTGAAGTTGTCGAAGCTCCAGGAATCGCTGGTCAGGTAGACGATGCCGACGACGACGCAGATGAGGAATGCGAACATCAGCATGAACGTCTGCACCTGGCCGGCGAGCTCGATGTTGTAGAGGCTGATCATGGTGATGATGAACAGGCAGATGCAGGCGATGAGAGCGATCCAGCCAATAGACAGATTCAGGTCGAGCTGGTAGTTGACCCACTGTACGATGCCCATCATGCCGGCGGGCGGGACTGCCAGCCAGGCGGCCAGGATGAGCCAGGTGGAGATGAAGCCCCAGTGCTTGTTGAGGCCCAGCGTGCCGTACACCAGCTCGACGCCGCAGCTGGGGGCCATGGCGGCCCACTCGGCGTAGACCATGGCGATCGGCAGCACGGCGAAGGTCAGGATGCCGAACGCCAGGAACGTGAAGGGTCCGCAGGCGGTGAGGAACCAGCCGTCCCAATAGCCCATGAACGTGAAGATGGCGCCGGTGGCGATGATGTAGACGTAGAAGAGGCTGAGAGCACGCTTCAGCGTGCCGGCCCCGGCCATCTTCTGTTCCTTGAGCAGCTGGGCGGCATCCGCGCCGCCGGACTCGGCCGGCGCGCCGCCTGTACCTTCGTCGGCCGTGAAGGCCGGCTTGTCGTTGTCTGAAGACATTTACCAACCCCCTTGAGGTTCTCGGGACCTACTCATGCAGATGGCCGGTTGCCGACGTTGCAGGTGCGCTTGCCAGCGCGACCCCCACCGGCCGACGGACCCTCCTTTCCCCCGAGCGGACGCGGGTGGCACGGTTTCTCGGCAAGCACGCACCGTGTGCGCCCGCGCTCCGTCGTGTCCGTCTCGCAGTGTCATGCGGATACCCGCACCGCCACTTGTTCGTGGTAGTCGACCACGACCCGCATGTAGCCGCAGAGCATGGCGTTGGTCTCTTCGCTGCCGGTGTCGACCAGCAGCGGCCGTCCGCCGAGCCCGGCGATCTTAGCCTTGGTGGCCACTACGATGATGTTGTCTCTGCCCACGCGCTCGATGACCCGCGGACTGAGCTGCTGGTTGCCGCGCCCGAAGATGTAGCCCTGGCCGCCGATGACCGTGACCACGATCTTGGCGACCACGCTGCCGGGCGGTCCCAGCAGCTCCAGGATCTGCCGCTCGGTGGCATCCTTGGCGATCAGCTCGCGGCCACGGGTGACGTCGACGCCGAGAAGTGTGCCGTCGACGCCCAGGCGCTGCTTGATGCCGTAGAGGGTGCTGCCCGTGCCGAGGACGTAGAGCGTGTTCGCGTCGATGTGATCGCCGAGGTAGAAGGCGATCGAGTCGAGCGCGTTCTCATCTGACTGCGCCCGGCCGGCCTTCCCGCCCTGTACGCGGATCTCGTCGGCCGGCACCTCCAAGTAGCCGTACAGCTCGGCTGAGACGCGCCCCTGGCGGAACGCGTCCTCGTCTATGTCCATGACCTCGGCGTGCTTGGTGCCGCTCACTTTGCCCTCCAGATAGAGGGCGGCCAGCTCACCGGCGTTGCGCGGGTTGATCCCGTACACGCCGGAGTGGATCTTGCAGCCGGCCGGCACTCCAAGGCAGATCTGGCCGGGCTCCACGGCCGCGTAGACGTCGCGAGCCGTGCCGTCTCCGCCGGCGAACATGATGAGCTCCACGCCGGCCTCGGCCAGCGCCCTGGCCGCGTGTCGCGTGTCTTCGCTCGTGGTGTTGTCGCCGTTGGTGGTGAACAGCACCGTGGGCTCGAAGCCCGCGGCGCGCGCCTCGTCTTCGCCCATCTCGCCGGAGACCGTGAGGATCTCGATCTGGTCCTTGACGGCGGCGAGCTGCTTGAGGGCGGTCGTGGCGCGGTCCGGCGCCTCAGGGGAGGCGCCAAGAGCACGGGCCTGCGCCAGGATCTCGGCGCCGTCTGTGCCCTTGAGCCCGCATCTGCCGCCCATTCCGGCGATCGGGTTGACGATGAGGCCGAGCTTTTTCATTCGTTCCGTAGTACCTCCGCGGGCTGCGCCCGCTTCGCGTC
>CAZIGT010000344.1:0-2843 GCA_964538465.1 uncultured Thermoleophilia bacterium
GCGCCGCCGCTCAGACACAACGCGATACACGCGACCACGATCCGCCGATTCATGTTGCTTCCATCCGCCCGGCGCGCGGACTCGCGCGCCGGAGCGGTCGTCGGTCTACTTCACTTTCAGGCTCCCGCTGACCACCTTGCCCTCGAAGAGCACGGCCACCGGCGTCACGTTCTTGATCTGGTCGTCGGCCACGTCGAACAGGTTCGCGTTGAGCACCGACAGATCGGCCAGCTTGCCGACCTTGATGGAGCCCATCGACCCCTGCCTGCGTAGCTGGATGGCGCCGTTGATCGTGTAGCCCTCCACCAGGTCGACCAGCCTCAGCTTGGCCGATTCAGGCGCGCGCATGCCCCAGGCCAGGTTGGGATCCGGGTCTATGCGCGTGTGGCCCGCCTGCATGCCGAAGAACGGATCGGCCCTGTTCGCCTCCCACTGCGAGACGACGTCGCTGCCGTAGTTGACGATCCCGCCTGACTCGATGATGGGATTGAACTGGTACATGCGGTTGAAGCGCTCCACGCCGAGCCACTCCTGGGAGGCCGGACCGAAGTACCCGCCCGTCCAGTGCGGCGACCAGTTGACGATGATGCCGAGCTTGGCCACCCGCGGCATGTCGGCCGGGTCGATCAGCTCGCAGTGGGTCAGCGTGACCTGGATGCGCCACTTGGAGCCGACCTTGGCCTGCGCCCTCTCCACGGCATTGCAGGCTGTGCGGAAGGCGCGGTCACCCACCAGGTGTATGTGCAGGTCCAGGTTCTTCTTGTTCAGCAGCACCATGCAGGTCGTGAGATCGTCCTCGCTCATGCGCAGGTCGCCGTAGTTGGTGCCCGTAGGGTCGTTGGAGAACGGCGCGAGCACGGCGCTCGTGCCGATCTCGTTGGTGCCGTCGAGGAACAGCTTGATGGTCTTCACGCGGATATGCCTGCTGCCGTACTTGGCTTGGCGGGCGCGCGCCGTAGCAATGGCCTTTGGCAGGTTCTTCACAGTAGTGAACACGACCGAGCTGTCGTAGCACATGTTCAGCTTGCCCTGACGGTCCAGCTTCTGGGCGGCCTTGAGCGCATCCTCATCGCCCATGGCATCCCACACTGCTACCACTCCCTTCGCCGTCAGTGACTTCAGGAAGGGTCTGAGCGTCTTGGCCGTGACCTCCTGCGGAGGCGCCCAGCCGGCGTTTGTGAACAGCTGCTCGGTGAAGTACGACCAGGCCCACTCGGTGACGTAGCCGGTGGGATTGCCCTGCGCGTCCCGCTGGAAGTAGGCGACACCCGGTTCAGGATCCGGCGTGTCCTTGGTGATGCCCATCCACTCCAGCGCCTTCGAGTTCACACAGCACGCGTGGTCGGAGGAGTCCTCCCAGATCACGGCGCGGTCCGAGACGTAGGCGTCGATCATCGCCGCCGTCGGCAGGTTGCCCGAACTGAACATCTCCGTGGGGTAGTACTCGGCGTAGACCACCTTCTGGTCGGGATGAGCCGCGCACCACTCCTTCAGGAACGATAGCTGAGCGTTGGGGTCGTAGGTCCACGGCAGTGTCGTGTGCCAGAGGGAGAGAGCCACATCCTTGGGGTGGGTGTGGCTGTCGATCATGCCCGGCAGCACCATGCGCCCGCCAAGGTCGAACGTGCGTGTTCCCGCACCGTCGAACGCCTTCACGCCGCTCTTGCCACCCACGTACACGATCCTGCCGCCGCGGATGGCCACAGCGCTGGCCCACGGCTGCGCGCTGTTGACCGTGTAGATGTGTGCGTTGGTGAGGATGGTGTCCGCGGGACGGGCGGCGTTGGCAGCCGCTGGCGCGCCCGGCGCCGCGATCACCGCCACGGCCACGGCCAGGCCCACCCAGAGCGGCACAGCCCGCCGCCGTCTGCGCCGCCGGCCCAATGATCGCCGCTGCTCCGCTCGCTCTTGCACTGCCATCGCTCCTCCCCTTTCGTTGGATCGCCCCGTTGCCGCCGGCGGCGCCGCACACCAACGTCGTCGGCGTCCCGGCCGTGGCGACTATCCCAGAGGGAGAAACGAAGTCAATACGGATAATGCACTACGGCTGTCGATTCGCGGCAGCCGCTGGCCGGCGACCGGCCGCAGGACGCCCCGCCGAGCCCTGGCATATACTCGATGGCAGGTCGGCTCCGTCCATGAGAGGAGGCGCCGAATGACCGGCAGACCCCGGCGTTTCATGCCGCCGGCGCGCATGGATCACCTTCCACTCGACGAACCCCTCGAGAACTTGTCTCCCAGTGTTCGTGCGCTGCTGGAGGCAGGCAGACGCATCCTCGACGAGCAGGGCTTCCGGGGCCTCACGCTCGAGGCCGTGGCCAACGAAGCCGGCGCGAGCAAGAGCACCCTGATCGCCCATTTCGGCAGCAGGGCGGGTTTCCTGGCCACGCTCTTCGACTCCCTGCTGCAGCCGGAGTCCGTGGCGTTGAGTGGGACCTTGCAGGACCTTCACGAGCAGGGTGCCGACGTGGAAGGCTTCGTGGCCGCGTTCGGCGCCCTCTACGCAGATGCAGGAGCCACCCGCGAGTACTTCGAGATCGCATCGAACGCCATGCGCGACGCCGTGCTGCGGGAACGCGTGGCGGACCTGTTCGCCTGGTACCGCGAGGTCCGCGCCGAGGGACTGCGCCGATGTGCGGGTACGGACGCCCTCTCACAGGACGAACTTGCAGTGCTCGCGACCCTGATCAACGCCGCGGAAGACGGCCTGTCGTTCCAGCGCAGCATGGACGAGGAGCTCGACCATCAGCGAGTGATGGCTCTGCTCGGGCATCTGGTAGCACTCTACGTGGACGAGAAGGCCGCGGCCGTCCTGGTCGCGAAGGCCCTGGCCGAGTGCGGCC
>CAZIGT010000345.1:0-2818 GCA_964538465.1 uncultured Thermoleophilia bacterium
CCCCTGCCCCCGCCCTGGGAGGGAGCGGGATGCGCGCAACCCGCCGCCCGCGTCCGCCGAGTCTTGCCGGACACTATCGGCGCGAAGGCCTGACGCGGCGCGGGACTATTCGCCGGGGTGGGGCGGGAAGGTCTTCTCCATGGCTTCGAGGTAGGTCCAGTTCTCGCGGATCTGGCGTTCGAGGCCGGCGCGGTCGAGCGTCTCGGACTTGTAGCGGCGCTGGCGCGAGAGGTACGACGCGAGCGGCGTGCCGTCCGGGCGGGCGTTGATGCGGTAGCGGCGCCCGTCAAAGACCTCGTAGAGCGGGAAGAGCCCGCAACGGACGGCCGTCAGGATCAAATCGACGCTATCGCCGGGCTCGGACTTCCAACCGGTCGGACAAGGCGAGAGCATCAGCAGGAAGCGGAAGCCCTTGGTGCGCTGCGCGATCTTGACCTTGCGCATGAAGTCGTCGCGATGGGCGACGGAGAGGGTGGCGGCATACGGAATGCGGTGTGCGGCCATGACGGCCATGATGTCCTTCTTCGGTTCCGCCTTGCCCTCGGTCGTCGTGCTGGTCTTCACGCCCTGCGGGGTAGCGCTGCTGCGCTGGCCGCCGGTGTTGCCATAGATTTCGTTGTCGTAGCAGACGTAGATGAGGTCCTCGTTGCGCTCGGCGGCGGCGGAGAGCGTGGCCATGCCGATGTCGTAGGTGCCGCCGTCGCCGGCCCAGCAGACGGTCAGTTCGTCTTCCTTGTTCATCGCGTAGACGGAGGAGACACCGGTCGCGACGGCGGCGGAGCTGGCGAACGTGCAGGCGACGGTGGGGACGCCGTAGGCGCTCGTCGGGAACGCACCGGCGGTGACGATGCCGCAGCAGGCGGGGATGCACATCGTGGGGCGGACGCCGCCGAGGCCCTGCTCGAGCCACTGCAGGCCGATGGACATGCCGCAGCCGGCGCAGTTGGTGTTGCCCGGGCGGAGGATGCCGTCACAACGGGAGATGGCATGGGGGATGGTGTCGGTCACGCGAGCACCTCCTTCCAGATCGGCTCGGACTCGGCGTCGCGGCGCGCGAGGTCGTCGATGATCTCATTGAGCAGAGCCGGGGTGACGTCGCCGCCGCCGAGGCCGACGAGGTAATCCTGCAGGACGGCGGGGCTGCCCGCGCGGCCGCCGGTGCGGAGGCTGGCGGCGATTTCCTGCCAGAAGATGCCGCCGGAACCCGGGGAGTGATTGCGGTCGAGCACGCCGACGCGGCGCGCGCGGCCGACAGCCTGGCGATAGGCTTCGCGCGGGAAGGGGCGGAAGAGCTTGGTCTTGATCATGCCAATCTTCTCGCCTTGATCGCGGCGCTCCTTGACGACACGGCGCAGGGTGCGCGACATGGTGTTGCAGGCGATCAAGATCGTGTCGGCGTCGTCGGTCTGCTCGGCGGAGAGCAGGCCGTGCGGGCGGCGATGGAAGACGCGTTCGAACTCGTCGATGGCTTCGGCGAGCACGGCGGGGACGCGGTCCATGGCCTGCTGGATTTCGTGGCGGTGCACTTCGGTTTCGTGGGGGAAGGTCATGCCGCCGATGGTGACGCTCTGGCCGTGGAGGCGGTGGGGGAGGTCCAGAGGCTTGAGATAGGCGTCGACCTGCTCCTGGGTAGGGAGATCGACGACCATCGTGGTGTGCGAGACGACGAAGCCGTCCTCGGCGACGATCGCGGGCAGCAGGATGCGCGGGTCCTCGGCGACGCGGAAGGCGAGGAGGATGGTGTCGACGAGGTCCTGGTGCGATTCGGTGTAGAACTGGAGCCAGGCGGCGTCGCGCATCATCAGGGTGTCGCCCTGGTCGGTCCAGATGTTCCACGGCGGCCCGAGCGTGCGGTTCACGCCGATGAGCACGATCGGCAGGCGGTAGTAGCCCGCGGCGAAGATGTTCTCGGTCATGTAGGCCAGGCCGTTGGAGGAACTGGCGGAGAACGAGCGGGCGCCGGCGAGGGCGCCGCCCATGCAGACGGCCATGGCGCTGTGCTCCGACTCGACGGGCACGACGCGGCCCTTGGTGAACGGGAACGAGCGCAGGTACTCGATGATTTCGGTCTGCGGCGTGATGGGATAGGCACCGCAGATGGCGCCGCGCGCGGCGCGATTGGCTTCGCCAGCCATGGCCAGCGTGTGTCCGGCGGCGTTATTTCCGGTGACGAGTTCGCGAGACACGGTGAACTCCTTCGAAGCGGTCAGCAGTCCGCGATCAACGGGACCATCGCAGGCGCGGTTTCCGACCAGTGTGTTGCGTCGGTCCGTCCGCGATCCCTTGATCCCAGGATCTCTTGATCCCTACTCACTACAGCTCCGCCATGTAGACGACGCCGCGGGGGCATTGGGTGGCACAGATGCCGCAGCCCTTGCAGTAGTCGTAGTTGAATTCGTACTCGCCGTCGCCGCGGTGCAGCATGATGCCCTCGGGGCAGTAGCTCAAGCAGCGGTCGCACTCGTTGCATACGCCGCAGCTCATGCAGCGGCCGGCTTCGAGCGCGGCTGCGGCGTGGCCGGGCTCATCGAGCAGGCCCTGGCGCACCTCGACGAAGTTGGTCTTGCGGGCGGCGGGGGCGACGACCGTGCCACGTTCGCGCGGAGCACGGGCGAACACGTGGAGCGACATGCGCTCGGGGCCGGCCACCTCGGCGGGCGCCGGCGGGAACAGGTCCTCGCCGGACAGCGTGCGGTGAATGTGCAAAGCGGCGCGGCGACCGCTGCCGCCGGCAACTCCGAGTGGGGGGACCTGAGTGCCGACGCGCAGCGGCAAGCCGCTCAGACGGACTTGGCCTTCACGACTCCGTCTTGGGTGC
>CAZIGT010000346.1:0-1351 GCA_964538465.1 uncultured Thermoleophilia bacterium
CGGCTTGCTGCATGTTGTGGGTGACGAGAATCACGGTGTACTGCGTCTTGAGCTGGTCGATCAGGTCCTCGATGTGCCGCGTCGCGATCGGGTCCAGCGCCGAGCACGGCTCGTCCATCAGCAGCACTTCCGGCTGCATCGCGATCGCGCGGGCGATGCACAGCCGCTGCTGCTGCCCGCCGGACAGCGCCAGCGCCGACTGGTGCAGCTTGTCCTTCACCTCATCCCACAGCGCGGCTTTGCGCAGCGATTCCTCGACCAGCTCCGCGACGTTGCCGCGGTAGCCGTTGATGGCCGGGCCCCACGCGATGTTCTTGAAGATCGACTTGGGGAAGGGGTTCGGCCGCTGGAAGACCATGCCGATCCGCAGGCGGAGTTCGACCGGGTCCCAATCCTTGTAGATGTCCCGCCCCTGGTACGACAGCTTGCCGGTCACGGCCACGCTGTCGATGAAGTCGTTCATGCGGTTCATCGCCCGCAGCAGCGTGCTCTTGCCGCAGCCGGAGGGGCCGATGATGGCCGTGACCTGCTGGCGTCCCAGCGCAAGGGTCACGTCGCGGACGGCCGTGAAGTGGCCGTAGCGAATACTGAGTTGCTCGGCGCAGACGATTGGCTCGGCGTCGGCCACGGCGGGCCGCGCCGCGTCGTTGCGGGCCTCCACGACGGCTCGCAAGGCGGGCGGGCGGACCGGTTCATTGACCATACGCGGCATTACCAAGAGCGGTGCCTCTGCTGCCATGCGCGGATTCCTGCGGCCAAAGCGTTCATGGAAAGGAGCACGACCAACAACACGATGATTCCGGCGGCCGCCAACTCACGGAAGATGTCATCCGGCTGGCTGGCCCAATTGTATATCTGGATGGGCAGTGCGGTGAACTGGCTCTCGAGGGCGCCGTTGAGCCAGTGCCACAGGCCGAGCGGGGTGACGCTGTAGCTGTCGTTCCACTGGCCGGGGACGAACGTGATGAACGTCAGGGCGCCGAGCATGATCAGTGGGGCGGTCTCGCCGATGGCGCGAGACAGGGCGAGGATGATTCCGGTCAGAATGCCGGGCAGGGCCGCGGGGAGGACGTGGTACCGCACGCACTGCCAGCGCGTCGCTCCCACGGCATAGGCCGCCTCGCGGATCGACTTCGGCACGGCGACCAGCGCCTCGCGGGCCGCGATGATGATCACCGGCAGCACCAGCAGGCTCATCGTCAGGCCGCCGGCGAGCACGCCGCGATTACCCAGCAGCCAGCGGACGAACAGTGCCAGGCCGAGGATGCCGTACACGATGGAAGGCACGCCGGCCAGATTGGCGATGTTCAGTTGGATGAAGCGCGTGAAGCGGCTCGGGCGGGCGTATTCC
>CAZIGT010000346.1:1361-2790 GCA_964538465.1 uncultured Thermoleophilia bacterium
CTCGAGGTACACGGCCGCCCCGATGCCGGTGGGCACCGCGAATAGGGCGGTCAGCACCATGATCCACAGCGTGCCCCAGAGGGCGTGCCAGATGCCGCTGGTTTCGGGTTCGAGCTGCGACGGCAGACTGGTGAGGAACTTCCAGCCCACGAGGTGCCAGCCCTGCCACGCCACCTGGATCAGCAGCACGGCCAGCACCAGGACGGCCGTCAAACCGGCCAGCATACACACCGCCTGGAACAGGTAGCCCAACAGGCGGCGGCGCCACAAGCGCGGGCGAAACAGGCTGGCGGCCGGCGGCGGCGGGGCGGTCAGCGTGCTCATTCGTACACCTCGCGGAAGTGCTTGAGCACGCGTTGGGCGATCAGGTTGACGGTCAGCGTGATGGCGAAGAGCGTCAGCCCAACCGCAAAGATCGTGTGGTACTCGATCGTGCCGGCCGGAGTGTCGCCGAGGCTGACCTGGACGATATAGGCCGTCATGGTCTGCATGCTTTCGAGCATGTTGGCGGTCAGTTTGGGCGTCATGCCGGCGGCGAGGACGACGGCCATGGTTTCGCCGATGGCGCGGCCGAGGGCGAGCAGGATCGCGGCCACCACGCCGGACATGGCGGCGGGCAGCACGACGCGGAGGGAGACCTCGAGCTTGGTGGCGGAGAGGGCGTAGCCCGCTTCGCGGAGGCTGCGCGGCACGGCGCGGAAGGCGTCATCGCACAGCGAGCTGATGGTCGGGATGATCATGATGCCGACGACGATCGAGGCGGCGGCGGCGTTGTAGATTTCGGTTTGCGGGGCGAGGCGGCGCAGGACTTCGGGCGTCACGAAGACGAGCGCGAAGTAGCCGTACACGACGGTGGGGATGCCGGCCAGGATCTCAAGGATCGGCTTGGCGACTTGGCGCACCCAGCCGGGGGCGTACTCGCTGAGGTAGATCGAGGTGCACAGGCCGATGGGCACGGCGACGAGGAGTGCGCCGGCCGCGATCAGCACGGTGCCGGACACGAGCGGGACGATGCCGTAAGAGCGCGGCTCGAGAAGCGGTGCCCAGCGGGTGCCGGCGACGAATTGCGTGAGGGGGACCTGCCGGAAGAACGGGATCGACTGCTCGATGAGGACGAAGATGATGCCGAGGGTCGTGGCGACGGAGACGAGTGCGCACAAGAGGAGCAGCACGGAGATGGTGCGCTCCTTGAAGTGCCGCGCGGCTTGCGCCAGCGTGTGGGCCATGCGGGTCTCGCGGGTTGCGGACGGCGCCGGACAGGGGGATCCCGGCGCCGCCCGCGGGTGCAGGTTATTCGGGCTGGACGCCGTAGAGCTCGTAGAGGCGCTGGCTGTGCGTCTCGGGGCCGGCGTAGCCGGTGCCCGTAGTGGGGTTCTCGAGGCGCGGCTGCGACAGTTCGTAGAGCTTCGGGCGCTGGGCGATGTAGTTG
>CAZIGT010000347.1:0-2778 GCA_964538465.1 uncultured Thermoleophilia bacterium
CGTCTGCATGAGTGGAACGACAGCCCGCGGCGCCGCTCCTGCCCCTTCACCCACTGGTACCAGAGGCCGGGCACGCTCGGGGTCAGCCGTCGGCGACCGCGAAGCTGCGCGCGTCGAGCGTCAGGTCGGGGACCACGATCGACTTCGCGCGACAGAGGGCGACCCACGCCGTCTCCCGAAGGTCCTGGGGACCGAAGACCGCGTACGCGACCACGTTGGCGTCGATGACGGTCGCGGGCAGTCCCTCGCCCTGCTCGCGCCCGGTGCGTTCGCTCGCCACGACAGCCCAAGCTTCGGCCGCGGTCGATGGCCTTGTCGATCTCCCGGGCGCTGAGCGCCGACATCTGATCCCAGCGCCCACGGATGCGCTGCAGGACCTCGCTTCTGGTGGGATAGCGAGCGGCGAGCGTCTCCCGCAGTTCTTGCTCGAGAGATCGGCCGTGAGCGTCCGCGGCCACGCGGATGCGCTCGAGCAGATCGTCTGGAGGCTTGCGGATGGTCACCGTGGCCACGCACTCGTCCTTTCGTTGTCACGGCACAAGGTACGCCGGATGACTGCGCAGTGCAGGCGTCGTGATTGCATCAGTCCCGACGAGCCGATGAGGGCCTTGCGCACACGCAGGGCACCGGCGCGCTCACAGGGGCGATGGCGCACTGACGGGGGCGTGGGCATGCTGATGTCGGCATGCGCACTCGTGAGCGCACAGACTGAGCATATGAGGCGGCCGCTCGGTGGTCAGGTCACCAGCCCGCGCAGGTAGTAGAGCCAGAAGGCCGGGATCTCGCGCGCCATGATGACCGGCGTCTCCTTGATCCAGTGGTCGGCCTTGGCGGGCACGGTACGTACGTCGATGCCCGCCCGCTCGTATGCCATCTTGATGCGCGGCAGGTGGTAGAACTGGCTCACCACCAGCACGCGGCCGTAGCCGTCGCTCTCGAACAGCGCCACCGTGTGGTCCACGGTGGCCTGCGTGTTGACACCCGTACGGTCCTCGACGATGGCCCCGGCCGGCACGCCGAGCTCCTCGGCGTAGCTGCGCATGGCGTCACATTCGTGCCGGCCGCCGTCCCCCCGCCCGCCGGCCACGATCACCACGTCGACGAGCTCGTCCAGGTACAGGTCCGCTCCGGTGCGCACGCGATCGGAGAGCGACGCCGTGAGAGCGCCGTTCTTGAGGACCTGCGCGCCGAAGACCACGGCCGCGTCGGAGGGACGGGAGTAGTCGGTGGTGCCGAAGAACAGCATGAGGCACACGGGGAAGGCCAGCCCCACGACCACGGCGACCGCCGCGATGCCGGCGGCCGCCACGGGCGACGTGCGGCGCGGCGCCGGCCGCCGCACCACCCAGGCCAGCCAGATCATCACGGCGCACACGAACAGTGAGAGCGGGACCGGCACCGTGGCGTCGATGACACCGGTCCCCAGCGCCCAGTAGAAGCTGAAGACGTTCCAGAGGGCGACGGCGGCCAGGAAGCCGGCGGCCAGCGCCGCCGCCCAGCTCCGCCACGGGCGGCAGCGAGGCCAGATCGCCCAAGCTAGCAACAGCGCGGCCGCCAGGCCTACGAGCGGCTGGCCGACCCACTCCGGCAGCGGCCGCGGGTCGACCCACAGGACGTTCTCGCCGAAGCCGCGGCCGCGCAGCGAGGCGGCGGCGTTCAGCACGCCGAAGATGCCGAAGAACACCGCCAGGCCGCGGGCGAAGACGGCAGTCACGCCACCGAGCGCGCGGGGTCCCGGCCCGTGGGCCGCCGCCCGCGCGCGCCGGCGGGCGCCGGTCTTGTGTCTGCGCGCTTGTCGAGACGTGGGCACCGTGGGGTCGGGTCGCGCGCGATCAGTGCGTTCCGCCGCGCCCGCCGAAGCGCATAGCGATCATCTTCGCCATGGCCTTGTCGGACATGTGTCGCGGCAGGTCGAACTGCGCCTTGCACGCCGTCGCCCACTCCTTCAGCGACGTGGGCGGGCGCCCGGTGAGCCGCTCCACCGTGTCGGTGACCAGGTCCGCCTTGCCGTCGCGCCAGGCGCGCAGGTGACAGAGCACGTTGATCTCCAGCCACTCGGGCGTAGCGCCCTTCATGTTGTCCAGGCACTGCTTGGCGAACTCGGCCTCGGGCATGTCGTAGTAGGTGATCTCGCGACCGAGGACGTTGCTGAACACGGCCGCGACCTCGTACAGGTCCAGGGCCTGTGGGCCGGTGAGCTCGTAGTTCCGGCCCTCGTGACCGTCGCCGCGCACGACGGCCGCCGTGGCCGCAGCCACGTCGGCGGCCGCCACCAGCCCCACCTTCCCATGCCCTGACATGCCGAACATGCAGTTCCACTTGAGCTGCTCGGCGTACGCGGTGAGCGACGTCTCCATGACCGAGTTCGGCGACAGGAGCGTCCACGGCAGCCCGGAGGCCTTGAGCGTGTCGAGTGCCCGCGTGTGCTGAGCGGTGAGCTCGTCGGCTTCGTGCTTCACGGCGCCGAACAGCTTGAGCATGTGCGGCCGCCCGGCGGCGGCGGCCGCGGCCGCGATGACGTTCCCTTCCCGCACCGCGATGTGCTCGTCCATGGGCGTGCTGAGGAAGACGTGCGTCACGCCTTCGAGCGCCGGCGTCAAGGTCTCCGGGCGATCCATGTCGGCGACCAGCACTTCGAGGTTGGGAGCCTGCAGATCGAACTTGCCGCGGTCGCGCACCATGGCGCGCACGACCACCCGTTCGTCGCCACGCAGCTCTTCGATCAGCGCGCGCCCGAACATGCCGTTGCCGGTTGTCACCAGCAGGGTGCGAGCCATG
>CAZIGT010000348.1:0-2775 GCA_964538465.1 uncultured Thermoleophilia bacterium
AGGAGACGCCCGGCCCGGCGGCCGCGCGGCCGGGTGCTGCCGGGGACGGCGCGCCCGGCGGCCGGACGAGAGGAGCCGAGCCCGGCCGCGGTCCGTGTGCCGCTCGCGCCGGCCGACAGGGCGGCGACGCCGGCCGCCCGCCAAGCGCCGAGGAGGCGCGGCGGCGGCGCGCCCGCCTCCGCGGCCTGGAGAACGAGATCCTGAAGCTCGAGAAGCGCCTCGGCGACATAGACGCGGAGCTCGCCGAGCCGGCGACCTATGAGGACCGGCGAGCGGCCGCGGCGCTCGCCGACGAACGCGCCGCCATGGACGACCGGTTGCAGCAGCTGTACACGGAGTGGGAGGACGCTGTAGACGAAGTCCAGTGAGCCGCGTGGCCCGCAGCGTCCTCGCGCCGCTCGCCTGCGCACGCACCAGGCTCACGCGCGTCCGCGCCGCACTCCCGGCGTCAGTCCGCCAGCTCCAGACGGACCAGTTGGCCGTCCTGGACGCCGCCGAACACGGCGGCATCGCCCTCCACCCGACCCAGGGGGTTGACGGCACTCACCGGCTGCTGCCCGAAGAAGACGCAGAAGGCAGGTCCGGGCGGCCAGTACGCGATGTCCCCGTGCTCCACATGCTCCGCCTGAGCCTCGGGACCTACATGGACCGGCACCATGAAGTAGAGCTCCTCGCCCCAGCGCTGGGCCGGGGCTTCCACGGGCAGCACCTCGAGGAGAGCCTCTGCGGTGGCGGACTCGTTCAGGACGGCCGCGACGGCTACGCCGGCGGCCTCACACACTATGCGTATCTTCACCATGCCTCCCGCAGTCTATCCCGGCCGCCGCGCCGCGTCACATGCCGCGCTATGCTGGTCGTGCCATGACGAAAGCGCCAGCCCTCAGCCTCCCACCGGCAACCGTCGCTCCAGACCCCGCGACGGTCGAGCGACTGCAACGGAGCATCCTCGACTGGTATGCGGAGAACGGCCGCGATCTGCCGTGGCGTCGCACGCGGCACCCGTATGCCGTCCTCGTCTCGGAGATCATGCTACAGCAGACCCAGGTGAGCCGCGTGGTGCCCCGGTACGAGGCCTTCATGCGGCGCTTCCCCGACCTGGAGACACTGGCCGCCTCCCCTCTTGCCGACGTGCTCGCAGAGTGGTCCGGCCTGGGGTACAACAACCGCGCAGAGCGGCTGCGCCGCTGCGCGCAGACCCTCGTTACCGCCGGTGCTGAGCTGCCTTCCACGCTCGAAGAGCTCATGGCTCTGCCCGGCATCGGGCGCTACACGGCCGGGGCCGTCCTCGTGTTCGCTCACAACGCGGATGTAGCGGCCGTCGACGCGAACGTGCGCCGCGTGCTCACCCACGAGCTCGACCTGCCCCACGATCTGCCACCCGCGGCCCTGCAGGCCGTCGCAGAGGCGGTGCTGCCCCGCGGCCGCAGCCGCGACTGGCACAACGCGCGCATGGACTACGGGGCGCTGGTACTCACCGGCCGGGCCACGGGCATCGCCGCGCGCACGCGGCAGGGACCGTTCCCCGGCAGCCGGAGGTGGTGGCGTTCCAGGATCCTCCGCCTGGTGCTGGCCGAAGGAGACACGAGCGTCACGGCACTTGAGAGGGAGACTTCCCTCGCGCGCGAGCAGCTCGATGAGATCCTTGCCCTGCTCGCGCACGACAGGCTACTCGAGCGCGACGGCGAGATGGTGCGCCTGCCGTAGCCGCCAGATCACCGCTGCGATGCACGGCCCGCCGCTGCCCCGCTCAGACGCTCGCGACGTCCGGCACCAGCCCTCCGCCCACAAGCCCACGCAGCCCTCGCTCGCTCCCCACGATCACTACGCGCCGGTACGCAAGCAGGTCCATGAGATGCGGGTCGCGACGGCTGATCGCCCGCCGCACGACGTCCACTCCGTACACCTCGCACGGGAGCGGCCTCGCCAGCCACTGCGCCGCCGGCCTCAGCGCCGCCGCCACGGTCGCCGGGTCCGCGGGACCTATCACCACAAGCCGCAGGCCCCCGGAGACGCTCGTCCACCCCCCGCCGGCGCCTTCCAGGTAGGCGGCGTACTCCACGCCGGGAACCTCGGCAAGGGCCGCCGCCAGCACGCGCCCCACTCCCACCGTCTTCGCGACCATGCTGCGCATCTCCGGGTACAGCGGATGCGCCCTGTTGATCCCGTAGAGCACCCGATTCGCCTCTCGACGCCGAACCAGCCAGCCGCCGGCCTCCAAACGGCGCAGCTCACGATGAACGTTGGCCACCGCCTCACCGGTCTGCCGCGCCAGCCCGCGAACATGCCACTCGACACGCGGTTCGGCGAACAGCTCGCGCACCACCGCGTCCCGGGTACGCGACTTGCCGAGGTCGATCACGTGCTCCTCCGCGCTTCCGGCACCCCGTCTGCCAATAGCGTGCCATATGTTATCGATGTTGATAACAATCTTCTCATACTCCATTTTGCGACGTACGGATGACGCGCGGCAATGCCGTCGTCACCGGACGATCGACCGCCGGCATTCCGTTCGGGCAAGCTCAATCTGACGCGTCACGCACGGATTCGGTGCCTGACATCCGCATCGTGGACTGCGCTCCGGGTCCTTGGCGCCATCGTGATACATCGCCTGTTGGCCGACCCCGCTGTGGCAACGCCCCGGGTCCGCCGCAACGGCCTACTTGACAGGCCTGCGAGAGCTTGTGATATCCTTCTCATTCCGCACGGATTCATCGGCGGCAGCAGATGACACGGCGCCTGGAGCGCCATTGAAATGGCCCCCCACCCCGGCCCCTG
>CAZIGT010000349.1:0-2748 GCA_964538465.1 uncultured Thermoleophilia bacterium
TCCTACCGAAGCATGCCGGCTCTGGTGACAGTGACCGGCGACCCGTTGGCCCTATAGACGATCTTGCCGCCGAGCAGCGTCATCTCGCAGTTCATGTTGTAAATCTCGTCGGTGGTGCAGCTGTACCAGTCCTTGTCCCACACCGCGATGTCGGCGAGCTTGCCCACTTCGATGGAGCCGATCTTCTTCTCCATGTAGAGCAGGCGGGCATTGGACCTCGTGGCGGCGCGCAGCGCCTGGTGCACGTTGATGCACTCGTCGGTGCCGAAGGGATGTGGTCCGTACAGTCCGACCAGGGTGTCTCTCGTTATGGCGGACCAGATGGAGTACTTGGGGTCCATGGGGTCGACCGACCAGTCGGTGCCGAACCCATAGCGGATGCCGCGCTTCTCATACGTGTTGTAGGGCATCTCCCGCAGGCTCAACTGGGGACCCATGGTCGCGGCGATGACCTCCGTCCACCACATGAAGTCCGGGTTGGTGTACACGTAGCCGGCGTCGTAGTTCCTCTGCAGCCAGCGCAGCGTCTTGAGGGCCTGATCCGTGGGGATGTCGCAGTGGATGACCCCGTGACGCAGGCCCTTCGTGCCCTTTCCCTTCTCGGCAAGCTTGTAGGAGTTCACCACCCAGTCGATCGCCCTGTCGCCGATCGCGTGGGTCTGCACCTGCAACCCGGCGTTGTGGTACAGGCGCACCTGTCGGCGGTAGAGGGCGGGGTCCATGACCGGCTCTCCGTACCACCCGGGGTTCGGCGTCGTGAAGTTCGTGAACTGCTCCTGCCACGACCAGTGCGTGCCGGCATCCTGGACACCGTCAATGAACATCTTCACGCCCTGAGACCAGAGCATGGTGTCCTTCTTCTTTCCGGGATGCGTGAACGGGGAGATCTGGGCTATCAGCTTGCGCGACGCCTTCATGGTGTCTGGGCTCGACCAGAGCGCGGCGCAGCGCACCGTGAGATCGCCCTCCTTGCGCACTTGCTTGAAGACCTTCCACGTGTCGGCGCCGATGCCCGGGTACAGCACGCTCGTGAGCCCCACCTTGTTGGCCTCCCTGGTGATGTACTTGAGGCCGGCCTTCTCCTGCTCTGCGGTGAACGGGGGGATGACAGCAGCCACCATCCACACCGCGCCCTCCTTGAGGAGGCCCGTCGGGTTGCCGTTGGTGTCTCTGTCGATGTACCCGCCCGGCGGATCGGGCGTGTCCTTCGTGATGCCGGCGAGCTCGAGTGCCTTGCTGTTCACCGTTGCCTGGTGATACGAGGTCTCGAGCAGGAAGACCGGGTTGTTGGGGCTGACCGGATCGAGATCGGCCGCGTAGATCGGCCGGTGCTCTGCCAGATGCACCGCCGCCCACTTGGAGCCCTGGACCCACTCGCCCGGCTGCAGCTCCGCCACCTTCGCCGCGACCTTCGCTTGCACGTCCGCGATGTTGTGGACCTGCAGCACGCTCAGGTCCAGCTTGTAGAGCGCGTCGGCGCCCGAGAAGTGGATATGTGAGTCAATCATGCCTGGGGTGACCGTGCGGCCGTGCAGATCCACGACCTTCGTGCTCGCGCGCACGTACGCGTCCACCTTCTTCCTGCTGCCCACGGCAACGACCTTGCCGTCCTTGATCGCTACGGCCTCGGCAACGGAATCGCGCTGGTCAACGGTGATGATGGTGCCGTTGACCAGCACCAGATCGGCGCTCTTCTTCTGACTGGCGCGGCTCTCCTGCGCGCCGGCCGTGGCGAACGCGCTTGTCAGCAGCGCGACCGCCAGCGCGACGACGCACATGAGCAGCGCTCGCCTTCTCCAGGACTTGTGCATGGTGATCCAGCCCCCCTTTGTTGGCCTCCATGGGCCGGTCGCGTCTGCAGCGACGCGCTGCCGGCACCTGATCCATGACGATGCGCGCAGTGGGTGAGTACACCGTACTCTACAGCGTACGCATCAATAGCATGTGCTATGGTCCAGGGCATGTCAAGGAGACGACACATGCATCTCAGCGCCGAAGCAGTGGGCAAGGCCGCGTTGGACATCATCGATCGCGACGGAGTGGCTGCGCTCACTATGCGCGGCATCGCTGCCGAGCTCGGCGTGGGGCCCATGAGTCTCTACCGGCACGTCGGCGGTCGCGATGACGTCACCGGCCGAGTCGTCGAACTGCTGCTTGACGAAGTCGTGGTCCCAGACGAGCCAGACTCGCAATGGCAGGACACCACCCGGCGGATCGCCACGTCTGTTCGAGAAATGGCTCTCCGTCACCCGGCGGCTTTCGAGCTTGTGGCCGACGCTCCGCTCTTCGAACCCCCCGTGCTTCTTCACGTAGAACGCATCCGACGAGTCCACGCGCGACAGGGGATAGATGAGAAGGAATTCGTTCAGATGTGGACGGTGATCGATTCCTTCGTTACGGGCTTCCTGCTCATGGAGACGCAGCTGCTGACCAGGCGCCCGTCCCCTGCAGTCGAGCAGCTCATCGAGGTCGTGCCGTCGCTGCAGGAGCGCATGAGGACCATCTTCTCTGCCACCTCGTTCGACGATGCACTGAAGGCCGTCATCGCCGGGCTTGAGCGGACGATGAGTCTCCCCGACACCTCCTCCCTCGACCTGATCGCCGAAGAGGGATAGGCGCCGGCCGGGCCGGACGAGCCTGGCATACCGGCCGGGCTCCGCAAGCCGGGTGTGGCGGCGGCAGAGTGCGTCAGGCGTGCCGCTTGTAATCCGACGACGATGGCGGGCGGCCGGGGCTCCTCAGGAGCCC
>CAZIGT010000350.1:0-495 GCA_964538465.1 uncultured Thermoleophilia bacterium
GTGGGGAGCGCCGGCCCCCGCCCACCGGGATGCGTGTACGCCCGGCAGGGTGGGCGTGTCCCGGTCGATCAGGAGACTTTGACCGTCACGGCCAGCACGGCTTGTTGTCGCCCTTGACGGAGGACTTCCAGACGTTCTCGATCGAAGTGACCGCGCTGGTCGGCAGCGGCACGTACGAGAGAGCCTTGGCCGACGAGCGGGCGCCGGGGTTGCGCAGAGCCCAGTCGAAGAACTTGAGCATGGTCCTGCCGAAGCTCTGGGACTGCTGAGTGCGCTGGATGAGGACGAACGTGGCGCCGGTGATGGGCCACGTCTTGGCGCCCGGCTTGTTCACCAGGATCTCGTAGAAGCCGTTCTTCCACGTCCACTTCGTGGCCGCGGCCGCTGCTGCGAAGCTCTTGACGCTCGGCTTGACGTACTTGCCCGCGGCATTCTGCAGATGCGCCCAGGCCAAGCCGTTAGTCTTGGCGTATGCGTACTCCACGTACCCGATGG
>CAZIGT010000350.1:505-2745 GCA_964538465.1 uncultured Thermoleophilia bacterium
TCGGTCACCTTGACGATGCTGGCGACACCCTCGTTGCCTTTGCCGCCCTGGCCGACCGGCCACGAGACGGTCTTGCCGATGCCCACGTCGCCGCGCCACTCAGTGGACACGACACCCAGGTAGTTCGTGAAGATCCAGGTGGTGCCCGACCCGTCGGAGCGGTGCACGACCTTGATGGGGGTGGCGGGCAGCTTGACCCCGGGGTTCAGCTTCTTGATGGGCGACGCGTTCCATCTGGTAACGGTGCCCATGAACACCTGCGCAAGAACGGGCCCGGTGAGACGCAGCTTGCCCGAGCCGACACCGCTGATGTTCACAATCGGCACCACGCCGCCCACGCACGTTGGGAACTGGACGAGGCCGTTGCCGGTCAGCTGGCCTCGGTTGAGCGGAGCGTCGGATCCGCCGAAATCGACGGTCTTGGCCTCTATCTGGGCGATGCCTGCAGATGAGCCGACGCCGGTGTAGCTGACCTGGACGTCGCCGACCTTCTTGTTGTAGTCGGAAGCCCACTTCTGGTAGAGGGGCAGCGGGAATGTGGCTCCTGCGCCCGTGATGTTGGTGGCCGCCAGCACTGGTGCCGCAGCGATCAGAAGCACTGCCGCTGTGAGCATTCCAGCCAGCACACCTGCGCCGGTCCTGCGACCTAGTGTCCTCATACCTCACTCCTCTCGGATCGGATAGCGCGGGCCGCCCCCGCCGGTGCGTGACCGGGCCCGCCGCCGTATGTAAGGCAGCCTAGGAGCGTCCTGTGAGCGGGCGGTGAGAGGGGCGCCAAGGGGCTATGAGATCGCCGCCAGCAGCGTGTTCGCGCTGCGTTACGCGCGTGTTGTCACAGCGAGCCGGAGGCGCTGGGCCGAGAACAGGCCGGATCCAGAGAGGCGGCTGCCACGGCCCCGAATCGCCGCGCGCATGGCCGCGA
The DNA here is from genome assembly GCA_964538465.1 of uncultured Thermoleophilia bacterium. Lineage (GTDB taxonomy): Bacteria > Actinomycetota > Thermoleophilia > UBA2241 > UBA2241 > UBA6103. The sequence continues at coordinate 1,428 of CAZIGT010000350.1, forward strand.
CCGGCCTTGGCACGTGCAGCCGCGGCCGCCGGGCATCAGCTCCGCGGCAGGTGGATGCGGAAGGTGCTGCCGCTGCCCAAGCTGCTGGTGACCGAGACGCGGCCGCCGTGGGCCTGGGCGATGTGCTTCACTATAGCCAGGCCCAGACCGGTGCCGCCCAGTTCGCGGCTGCGCGCCTTGTCGACGCGGTAGAAGCGCTCGAAGAGATGCGGCAGGTGCTCGGCGGCGATGCCGCAGCCGTGGTCTTCCACGGCGATGACGATCTCATCGCCCTCGACCGTCTGCGAGATCCTGACCACGCCGCCGGTCGGGCTGTACTTCACGGCGTTGTCCACAAGGTTGATCACCGCCTGCTCGAGAAGAGGCGGGCTGATGGATGCGTACGTCTCGGCCTGCGCGTCGAGCTCGATCGCGACTCCCCTCTTCTCTGCCGTCACACAGCAGACCTCGAGTGCCACCTGCAGCACGTCTGACACGCTCGCCTCCTGAAGCTCGATCGTGCCGGCGCCGATCTGCTCCACGCTTGAGAGCGCCAGCAGATCCTCGACGATGGCGTTCAGGCGGTCGGCCTGTCCCACGATGATGCGCGCGAAGCGCTCCGCATCCTCCGGGGTGTCGAGGGCGCCGTCCAGCATCGTCTCGGCGAAGCCCTTGATCGACGTCACCGGCGTCCTGATCTCATGGGAGACGTTGGCCACGAACTCCCGTCGCATCTCCTCAAGAGCCTTCAGTCGTGTGACGTCGTTGAGCACCGCGATGACGCCGATCTGCAGGCCTCCGGCGTCTCGCAGCCCCGCGCAGCTGACCTGCAGCGTGCGGTCGCCCTGTGGCGTGCGCACCGTGATCTCGCCCTGCGTCGGCACCTGCTCGGCGAGGGCTTCGGCCACCAGCCTCTGCAAATCGAGATTGCGGATGGCCTCCTGGATCGCTCGGCCCTGGGCGGCAGCGATGTCGATGTTCAGCAGGTCGGCGGCGGCGGCGTTGAGCGTCATCACCCGCTCGTCCAAATCAACGGCCACCACGCCCTCGACCATGCTGGCCAGGATGGCCTCGCGCTCGTTGCTCTGCTCGGTGATCGTGCGCACCGTCTCGTCGAGCCGCCGGGCCATCTGATTGAGGCTCGTGGCCACCGCGGCGAATTCCTGAGCGCCCGACGGCTCGATGGTGTAGGCAAGGTCACCGGCGGCGAAGCGTTCCGCGCCGGCCTGGATGATACGTATGCGACGGGATATCCGGCCGGCTACGAGAATGCCCAGGCCGATGGCCACCACGGCGATGACCGCGGCGCTCACTCCGATGCGCAGATAGAGGGAGTCCA
>CAZIGT010000351.1:0-2738 GCA_964538465.1 uncultured Thermoleophilia bacterium
CGCGGAGAAGTACGGCCACGTGTTGTCCGGATTGACCCACGGAGTGTTGGTGCCCTCGTAGTAGTTGTCCCAGGTCATCCAGTCGACGTTGCTTCCGTTGCGTACCTCTGGGTGGGTGCCGATCATCATGACGTGACCGGCGCCGTAGCTGAAGCGCATGGCGTCGGTGGTGCCGGCATACAGACCGTCGTACGAGTATGTCGTGACGGACGTGGCGTGCGATGCCTCGAGGTCGGTGAAGTAGGGGCCGCCCCCGTAGTACATCTGCAGTGTACCGAAATCGCCGACCACCGCATCATCGGTGTACGTAGGAGTGAGCGCCGCATGGGGATACCAGGCGATGTCCCACAGCTCACCGTTCGTGAGGCCCTTGAAGATGTCGAGATAGTAGTAATGCTCGCCGTAGTAGTCGATCTCCCTCGAGAGGTAGTAGGTCCCGGCACAGATGGCCAGGAGGCCGCCACCGGAGCTCACGAAGTCCTTGAGGTTCTGGCCGCCGACGGTGCCGAGCTGGGTCTCGTATCCGTAGCAGTAGCCGCCCGGGAGGAGCACCGCGTCGAAGCAGCGTTGAGTGAGCTTCCCATCGACGATGTCCGAGAGGCGGACGGCCAGCGGGAGACAGCGCGAATACTCACACGCACGGTTGACGGCGGGAAGCAGACCCGGCCACGCGCCCCCGTCGGCGACATATGTGGACGCGACCGCAATACGCGGGCAGTGCCGTGGGTTGGGATAACTGCGGATCCTCGGCGCACACGACCGGCCTGTGCCCGCCCAGTTGACCATGCGACCAAGCAGCTTCCAGCCCCCAACGGAGTTGAACTGCCTGTTGTTCATCTCCCAGTTGTCCCAGATGCTCCAATCGAGCTCACTGTCGCCGCGAAGCTCGGGCTCGAGCGTGCACACGATCACGCGGCCGGCGCCGTAGCACTGCCGCGCGATCACGGCGTTGCCGTCCATATCCTGCGCGACCTTCGTCGCCGAGTCTGGAACGTCCAGGTAGCCGCCGCCGGCGGTGCGGTAGAGCTGCTGCCGGCCACCGCCGAAGCGACGGTCGGTGTAGGACAGCCAGTCCTTCCCGGCGGCTCCGGTGCGGGTGTAGTCGCCGGAGTAGATCTGCAGCGGGCCGTTCTGGGCGAGATATGCCGCCCCGCTCTCGATGCCGACCACACCGCCGCCTGAGCTCACGAACGCACGGATGGCGTCGACCGCCGCGCTATCGCCGAGACCCCAGCTCGTGTTGCAGTAGACGTCCGTGGTGTCTTCCTGCCCGGCCGGCAGAAGCAGCACATCATAGTCGGCCGTCGTCAGGCGGCCCTGGGTGATGTCGCCTCGCGCAATGCCGTAGAAATCGAAACCGCATGCCTGACAGGCGCGCAACGTGGCTGCGATCTTGTCGGAGTTGGCGCCACTGCCGACGAAGATCGCGACCTTCACCTTGCTGCCGCAGGCGAGCGCGCTGCTCGGTGCAAGAGCCGCAACGATCGCGCTGACGGCTATTGCCACGGTGATCAGGACTCGTACGCGCGATGAAAACGCCCTGGCGCATACGTACCTCGTGCTTGCCAATGCCATACGTCCAGCCCTCCCTGGTCGCGCACAGGCTTGCGTACGCATGACGGTCCACGGCTGCGCCGACCATCTGCGTGTCCCCGAACAGTGGACGGAAGCGATTCCTCAGAAGCTTCCACGCCGCCCCAACGCGTGAAGTGAACAACACCGCGGTGATCCCTGACTGCACCTGACCGCGTAGTTGGGCGGTTACCCGATGGGGTAGCCGCAGCTACCCCTTCCCATCGGAGTGAAGTCCCTTGGTGCGGCGTGAGTCCTGAAGCGGAGTCCGGCGCAGGATGACCCTCCAGCTCGCGCGCCCGCGGCGTCTGAGCGGTAGATCTCCTCCCGAAGATTGGGGAGTTGTCTAGTCTGCTCCACGCTCTCGACCTTGGTCGCGGTCGATACCTGAGACGGAGACGGTCGATACCTTAGGTGGACGACGTGACGGTGTCGGTCGCCTACGCTGGGACGCGTGGTCACCCTACTGTCGGACATACGAGTCTCGGGCGTCCCCGTGAGGGAATGCGGACAGCCGCTGCGGCGGGCCGATGACGGTCGAGGCGGCAGCGTCCTCGTGCGAGAGGGCGTCGCCGAGCGCCTCGCCTGCGCCCGCCGCATGCTTGCGCCCGTAGGCACTCTCGTGGTGCACGAAGGGCTGCGCTCGATCGACCGTCAGCGAGCCCTTTTCGCCGGCTATCTGGCGGAGCTGCGGGATCTGTATCCGGACGCGGGGCAGCAGGAGCTGCAGTCCCTCTGCAGCCGCTTCGTGGCTCCGGTCGACGTTGCGCCTCACGTTGCGGGAGCCGCGGTGGATGTCTCGCTCTGCGATGCGGACGGCAGTCCGGTCGACCTCGGCACGCCGGTCGACGCATCGCCGGAGTCGAGCGCAGGGGCGTGCTACTTCTCCGCCGCCGGCATCTCCGCCGAGGCCCGGCGGCTCCGCCACGCGCTCGCCTGGGCGATGTGCGCATGCGGATTCGTCAACTACCCCACGGAGTGGTGGCACTGGAGCTACGGCGACCGGTACTGGGCGTACGTCGTAGGGTCGCCCGCGGCGCTTTACGGACCTCTGGGAACCGGGGAGGATGGATGTTGACCTCGTGCGCCGACCGGCCTCAGCTCAACCGATGCGCCGATCCCCCTCGCCTGACCCTGGGCACAGATCGGCCCCGGCCGACCTGGTG
>CAZIGT010000352.1:0-2721 GCA_964538465.1 uncultured Thermoleophilia bacterium
GCGTGCGCAGCCAGCGCACGCCCGGCGCCAGCTCGCCCTCTTCCCCGCGCAGCAGCTGATGCCGGCGGCCGTCCATGAGGCTGCCCACCACCGGCCAGTAGGGACTGTCCATCTCGCGCTCGTGGAACGCTACGGCCATGCCTGGATCCAGGTCCGCCAGGCCGCCCGCGTGGTCGCTGTGCGTGTGCGTGAACGCCACGAGGTCCACATCGCCGGGCGTGAGCTCGCGCGCCGACAGGGCGCTCGCGATGGGCTCACCCTGGAGCTCGACGCCCGGATCCACCAGGATGGTACGCGGGCCGCGCAGCAGCACGGTGTTGGGGAACGTCGTCATGCCCACCCCGGGCTGCTCGGTCTTGAGCTGCCGGTAGGCGCGGAAGGCTTCCGGCGAGCGGTGCTCGGGCAGCACCACGGTCCGGTCGCCCTGCACGCTGAACACGAAACGCGCGGTCGGGATCAGCACTTCGACGGCGTAGCTCGCACCGCTCATGCGTCACCGCCCGGGTCCGCAGTGGGTGCAGCCGGCCTGTCTACGGCTTCTGCGTCCATCGCCGAGCCGGCCGGCTCAGTGGTCGCAGCGTCGGCGGCGGCGTTCACCCCAGAAGCAGCCGGCCCGGTGACGGCGCCAGGTTCCGCCCCGGCGACCCTATCCGCAGCAGCGCCTATCGGGTCGCCGCCGCCCTCTGCCGGCAGTCTGGAGCACGGCGTGCCGGCGAACTCGCCCGAAGCGCCACGCCTGCCGAACATCTGCCGCAGGCGCCGCCCGGCGGCGACGCTCACGGCGCCGCCGACCAGCCCGCTATAGAAGGCGGCTTGCGCGCGGCTTATTCGGCCGCGCTGGCGGCCGCGCTTCTGTGCTCGGTCGTCCGTCATGCCTTACGCCTTGGCGAAGCTGATCACTCCGTCGACCGCGTCCGCCCTGATGGTATCGCCCTCGGCGAACGTGCCGCGCAGCAGCTCGCGGCTGAGCGGGTGCTCCATCAGCCGCTGGATGGCGCGCTTGAGCGGCCGGGCCCCGAACACGGTGTCGTAGCCTTCGCTCAGTATCACCTCGCGGGCCGCATCGGTCACCTCAAGGTGCATGCCCTGGCCTTCCACCTGGCTGCGCAGATGCCCCAGCAGCAGGTCGACGATCTGCGCCAGCTCCTCGCGCGCCAGTGCGTGGAACACGATGATCTCGTCGACCCGGTTCAGGAACTCGGGCCGGAAGGTCTGCCGCAGGCGGTTCATCAGCTTCTTCTCGACACCCTCGTAGTCGCGCTCCATCTCCCTGGCGTCGGGGATGAGCTCCGCGCCCACGTTGCTGGTCATGATGACCACGGTGTTCTTGAAGTCCACGGTACGGCCCTTGTTGTCGGTGAGACGGCCGTCGTCCAGGATCTGCAGGAGGATGTTGAACACGTCCAGGTGCGCTTTCTCGATCTCGTCGAAGAGCACCACGCTGTACGGCCGGCGACGCACGGCCTCGGTGAGCTGACCGCCCTCCTCGTAGCCTACGTAGCCGGGCGGAGAGCCGACCAGACGGCTCACCGAGTGCTTTTCCATGTACTCGCTCATGTCCAGGCGGACCATGGCGTCCTCTTCGTCGAAGAGGAACTCGGCCAGGGCGCGAGCCAGCTCGGTCTTCCCCACGCCCGTGGGGCCCAGGAAGATGAACGACCCGATGGGCCGCTTGGGGTCCTTGAGGCCGGCGCGCGCCCGGCGCCCGGCTTCGCTGCCGGCCGCGCCGGCTTTGTCATGGCCGATCACGCGGCCGTGGATGCGATCTTCCATGGCGAGCAGCTTGTCGGCCTCCTCCTGCAGCATGCGCTGCACCGGGATGCCGGTCCACTTGCTCACTATGCCGGCTATGTCGTCGCCGTCGACGGTGGCGTCGGCGATGCCCTTGTCGGCCAGCCACGCGTCCTTGGCTGTGAGGAACGTCTTCTGGATCTTGTCGGTCTGGTCGCGCAGCTGTGCGGCGCGCTCGTAGTCCTGGTTCTGGACCGCTGCGGCGCCTTCCTTGCTCAGCTCGTTGAGGCGCCGCTCCATGTCGCGCAGGTCCGGCGGTAGCATGGTCGCCTCTATGCGCATCTTGCTGGCCGCCTCATCGAGCAGGTCGATCGCCTTGTCGGGCAGGTAGCGGTCGTTGATGTAGCGGTCGCTGTGAGCTTCACCTTGTGGTGCGCTTCGTACTTGTCGCGCAGCCCGGGAAGGATGGCGATGGTCTCGTCCACCGACGGCTCGCCGACCAGGATAGGCTGGAAGCGGCGCTCCAGAGCGGCGTCCTTCTCCACGTTCTCGCGGTACTCGTCGAGTGTGGTGGCACCCACGCACTGCAGCTCGCCGCGCGCCAGCATGGGCTTCATCATGTTGGAGGCGTCGAGGGCGCCTTCCGCGGCGCCGGCGCCCACCACCGTGTGCAGCTCGTCGATGAACAGCACCACGTCCTTGCGGTGCATGATCTCGTCGAGCACGCCCTTGAGACGCTCCTCGAACTCGCCGCGGTACTTCGCCCCAGCGATCATGCCGCCCAGGTCGAGCCCGAGCACGCGCTTGCCGCGCAGGCTCTCGGGCACGTCGCCGTCGACGATCTTCTGCGCTAGTCCTTCGGCGATGGCCGTCTTGCCCACGCCGGGCTCGCCGATGAGCACCGGGTTGTTCTTGGTGCGCCGGCTCAGGATCTGGACGACGCGCTCGATCTCCTTGTGGCGCCCGACGACCGGGTCGAGCTTGTCATCG
>CAZIGT010000353.1:0-2713 GCA_964538465.1 uncultured Thermoleophilia bacterium
CCTCAGGAGAAGCCGCCCCGCCCGCTCGCGTCGTCAGGCCGTCGACTCCTCGACGGGCGTGACCCAGTCAGAGACGTCCCGGAACAACCGCGACAGCGGCGCGATGCGCACGGCGATGACGCCGTCCATGTTCTCGAGCACCTCGCCGACGATGCGCATGAGGTCGGCGCGGTCGCGACCGTTCACCTGGAAGCTGATCTGCGTCTGGTCGGGCGAGGCGGCGATGTAGCAGACCCGGTCGTCCTTGGCGAGGTGCGCCACCCCTTCGTGGAGCTTCCAGGGGACCACCTCGACGAGCACGTCGCCCATGAGCGGGTACCCCAGGCGCGTCGTGTTGATGATGGCCGTGACCTGTATGATCTGCTCCCGCTGGAGCCTATCGAGCCGGTAGCGGACCGCGCGGTCGCTGATCTGGTCGAGACGCTGTGCCATCTCGGTGGTCGCCATGCGGCCGTCCTGCTGGAGCAGGCGGATGAGTTCGCGGTCTATGTCGTCGACCGGCTCGCTGTTGTGTCGTGGAAGTCCCATCGCGACCGCTAGTGTACGCCCCCGCATACCGATAGGTCAGTCCCAGCTTCCATGCTGGAAGCACATCCGTTGCGGCAAATCCCCGGGACGGCGTATTCCTCTGCACGCGCCACTCTGGCTGCTTGACGCCACGCTCTCGTGGGAGCGATCGGGGGGCGAGGAATCTATCAGGAGGTATGGGGAAGTGGCAGTGTGTGGAGTAAGGAGGAGGGGTGACCGCTCGCGGATCGGCGTGCTCAGCCTGCTCGCAGTGGCCTTGGCCGCGGTAGTCGGTCTCACGGCAGCAGACATCGCCGGTGCCGCGACGGCCAAGACGATCGTGAAGACGACGCAGGGTATCGTCAAGGGTAAGGTCGTGACGTCCGACGGCAACCCGGCCTACACGACGTTCTTCGGTATCCGCTACGGGCAAGACACCGGCGGCGCGAACCGCTGGCTGCCGCCCAAGCCGGCGAAGTGGTCCGGTGTCTTCGACGCCACCGAGTTCGGTCCCATCGCGCCGCAGAGCCTGATCAACGGCTACGGTGATCCGGACCCGGCGAAGATGAACGAGGACTGCCTGCGAGTGAACATCTGGACGCCTGCGGCCGACGGCAAGAAGCGCCCCGTGATCGTCTACCTCCATGGCGGCGGCTTCACGCTGGGCGATCCGCGTGGCGAGTACTACAGCGGCAAGCGTTTCGCGCAGGATGGCATCGTGTTCGTGAACCTGAGCTACCGCATCGGCCCGTGGGGGTTCATGAACGTCGGCATGCTCGAGGGCGCTCCGGCCAAATATCGCAATGCCGGCAACCTGGGCCTCCTCGACCAGCGCCTGGCGCTGAAGTTCATCAAGAAGAACATCGCCCGGTTTGGCGGCGATCCGAACAACATCACGCTGGCAGGCCAGTCGGCGGGCGCTTGGAGCACGGCAATCCATATGGCTCTGCCCCAGAGCAACAAGCTCTTCAACAAGGCCATCTGTATGAGCGGCGCGCCGCAGGTCGGCGACCTCCAGTGGTCCAGGAAGGTCGCTGTGGAGACCATGAAGGCCGCCGGCGTCCCGGCCACGTTCGACGAGGCCATGAAGCTCACCATCGAGCAGCTCAACGACGCTCAGGACAAGCTCTACTACACCTACGACTACAACTGGTGGTGCATGCTGTACCGGCCGATCCTGGACGGCATCGTCATCAAGCAGGACCCCAACAAGAGCATCCGTCAGGGTCAGGGCAGGAACATCGCCCTCATGACCGGCACCACGGCCGATGAGATGCGGTACTGGGATTACTGGGTCGATTGGAGAAAGCCGGCGGACTCGTATGGTCCGGCCGTCACGGCGACCATCCCCACGCTCTGTGACCCGGGCGCCGGCGATCCGGCCTGGCAGACGCAGACGTACGAGCGCATGGTCAAGAACGCCGTCGCCCAGACGGGCAAGACACCCGAGGAGATCGAGGCAGCCTACCTTGCCAGCCATCCCGGCGACACGCCGAACGACGCGCTTTGGGCCATGCTCAACGACCTCACCTTCCGCATCCCGGTCGTGCGTCTGGTCGAGAACCGTCTGTCCGCGCCTGGCCACAAGGACAACAACTACATGTACGTCTTCGACTGGGATTCGCAGCTGTATCTGCAGCCCAAGCACGACCCCGTCAAAGGCCTGTGGGCCAAGGCGTATCACGCCGTTGAGGTCGGCTTCGCGTTCGCAATCCCGGACCAGTGGACGTATGCGCCCTGGAAAGAGTACGCGCCCTACGAGGCTGGACACCAGGGCGAGGCTGGCTACGGGACGTTCTATCCGACGAAGGTGTGGCCGGACCAGGTCGTCGACCAGGTGCACCGGTCGTTCATCAACTTCGCCGTCTCCGGCGACCCGAACAACAGGTACATGCCGAAGTGGAAGACCTACACGAAGTCGCGGCGAACGACCGCCGTGTTCGATACCCAGCCGAGCATCGTCAAGGACTGGTGCAGGGCCGACCGCCTGCTCTGGGCGGGCGTCAAGGGCGATCCGCTCTACGAGTGCCCGACGGCTGTGGCTCTGTGGCCGGACGGCGCCCGCTCCACTGTGAGTAAGGCGATCACGAACGTCGTGAACCCGGTGCCGCGTCTCACGGACGGCACGGCGGTGCGCGCGGACATGCTGGCTACTGACTGACGGACACACGGCCGGCCCGGGTCCGGGCCGGCCGTGTGTCTCGCC
>CAZIGT010000354.1:0-2705 GCA_964538465.1 uncultured Thermoleophilia bacterium
TCCGCGCGCTCCGCGAGTCTTCTCCCGCGCCCGAGCGTCGTGTCTCGCAGACAGGGCGGCGACGGCACGGCCCGCCCTGTCTCCCGCACAGGCGACGCCGGCGAACGCGACACCCTTGAGGCATGCCGCCATCCGCCGATACAGGTATGTGAGTCCCGCGCACGCGGCGGGCTCGGCACTGATGAGTCGGAAGGGGCACAAGGTGATCCACGCATTCCAGCGCCGGTCGGGCGCCGCCGCAAGGCCGGCCCGCCGACCTCTGAGCTCACTGTTCGACGGCCGGACGGCCGCATCGGCGCTCGCGGCCGCATGCGTGCTGTGCGCAGCCGTGGCGGCAGGCGTCGCCGCGGTTCCTGCCGCCCAGGCCGCCGTCTGGACGCAGCAGGCGGGCACCAAGGTGTTCCCTTCGTCCGCCGCACAGACCCTGACCCCCGTGCAGCTCTACGCCGCCGGAGGCGAGTACGAAGGCGCCCAGATCGTGCTCAGCGGCAGCGGCGACCGCTCCGTCACCTTCTCTTGGGAGAAGGGCAGCGCCGCCCTGCTGCAGCGCGGCTCGACGCTGCACAGGGTCGGCTACGTCACGACGAGCAGGGCCAGCACCGGCGTCAGCGCCAGCCCGGGCCGCTACCCCGACCCCCTCCTTCCGGCAGCCTTCGGCAAGAGCATCCGCGTGCCGGGCGAGACCACGTCCTTCTACCTCCTGGTCAACGTCCCCGCCGGCACGCCCGCCGGTGACTACACCGGGCAGATCCTCATCCGGGACGGCGGCGTGCAGGAAGAGGTCCCCGTCCAGCTCCACGTATACGGATTCGACCTTCCCGCGCAGAAGGCGCCGAGCATCCTGGCGATCAACCTGGAGAACGTGAAGGACAGCCTGCGCGGCTCGATCGAGTGGACCCACGAGAACCAGCGCCGCGTGCTCGACGGTTACTACCGGCTCTACAAGCGCTACGGCTTCTCGCCTGGCGGCATCTTCCCGGTCGCGTGGGTCGACAACGCCAGCGGCCGCCTGCAGGGCATCGACGGCTATGACCAATACGTAGCCAACTACCTGAACGCCGACGCGGACGGCGCCGGCATCAGCACCTCTCGCTACCCCTGGAGCCCCGACTGGCCCTGGCGCTTCAGCAGCATCAGCACGGTGAGCGAGAAGACGGTGCGGTACCTGACCGACCTCTGCAAGCTGTACAAAGCGAACGGCTGGGCCGACACCGCCTACGCCTTCCCGTACGACGAGCCTTCGCCCGGCCGCGGCGAGCGCAAGGCCGAGGCCGCCGCGCGGCTGCTGCACAAGGCCTCCGCCGCCGCCGGCTACCGCGCCAAGTTCATGCTGACCACCGAGCCGCGGGAGAGGGCCTTCGACGGCCGCGCGGCCAACCGCTTCCTCTTCGACGACGTCGACATCTGGGCCAGCCGCGTCTACCGCTTCTGGGACCACTACTCTGAGCTGCGCAAGCAGCAGAGCCGGGGCAAGGAAGTGTGGATGTACACCTACTCCTTCAACCCGCAGGCTCGCAAGGCGCCCACGTTCCTCATCGATGAGACGCTCGCGGACGAGCACGCCATCTACTGGATGATGTATCGCTGGAACGCCACCGGCCTGCTCTACTGGCGCGCCAACCGCTGGAGCACACCTACCGGCGACTCCTGGCGCGACCCGTTCGAGAATCCCATGTCGTTCGCCAGCGCGAACGGGAAGCTGGTGTTCAACGGCGAGGCCTCGCTCATCTACCCAGGCTACGCCCCCGGGCAAGGCCTGACGGATCCGTACGCCGCTCCGCTCTCGTCGCTGCGCTTCGAGGCGCTCCGCGACGGCCTTGAGGAGTACACGTACCTGCGACTGGCGGCCGGCTACGGCGGCACGGCCGGCGCGAAGCTGAAGGACCTTGCCGAGCGTCTGGCCAAGAACCTCACCGACTTCCCGAGCGGCGCCTATCCCTACAACTGGACGAACATCCCCGACTTCTCGAAGGATGCCGACGCCTACGCCGGCGCGCGGCGCAGGCTGGCGGAAGCCATAGAGCGCGCGGCGGCCGGGCGCGAGCCGGCGGCCGCCGTCGGCACCGTGGTAGACACCTCCGGCAAGCCGGTGACGGGCGTCACCGTCTCGGACGGCGTGTTGAGCACCACGACCGCCACCGACGGCAGCTTCCGTCTGGACGGCGTGCTCTCGCAGTACACGCTCACGGTCAGCGCCCCGCTCTACCGCACGGTCACCGAGGCCGGTCAGGAGGGCATGGTCCACCGAATCACCGTCCAGCCCGGCGACGCCAGGCTCCTGACCTCGTTCGAGAACAAGCGGGGCGTCGGCGTGCAGCGTGGCGCCGCCAGGCCGGTGAGCTCGCGCGCCACGCTCGGCAGCCGCTCGCTGCGCGTGCGGCTCAGCCCCCGAGGCGCGCTCACCCTCACCGTGCCGAAGAGCCTGCGGAACCTGGGCTTCGCGCGGAACATCGAGCTCGACGGCTTCAACCCCGGCAGCATCAACTGGCGCGCTCCCTGGCGGCTGAAGGTCGTGGCCTTCGACGCCCACGGCCACCGCAACTGGCAGCGCTACATCCTCACGCCCAAGAGCTGGACGCACATCTCGCTGCCGCTGACCGGCGGCGGGTTCGACAGCCGCTCGGTCACCAAGATCGTCATCAAGGTGGCCTCCAAGGCGCCGCGCAGTTTCTACCTCGACGGGCTGCTCGCCCGCTGAGTGCGCA
>CAZIGT010000355.1:0-2688 GCA_964538465.1 uncultured Thermoleophilia bacterium
AGGGCTACGACGTCGTCGCCACCGGGCACAACCTCGACGACCAGGCCGAGACGGTGCTCTACCGGCTCGCCAAGTACGGAGCGCCGAGCGCGCTCGTCGGCATGCCGCCGCGCTCCGGTCGCCAGGTACGGCCGCTGCTGTGCCTGCGGGCGGTCGAGGTGCGCGACTACTGCCGCGGCCGCGGCATCGCGTACGGCGACGACTACACCAACGCCCAGCAGAAATACGCGCGCAACGTCGTGCGGCTCGCGGTGTTGCCGCAGCTGGAGCGACTGAACCCGCGCGCCGCTGAGGCCATAGCCGCGGCGGCTGAAACCGCGCGCCTGCAGCAGGAGCTTCTGACACGGCTGGCGGACGAGGCGTGGGCGCGCGTGGCGTCGCCGGCTGCAGCGGGACAGTCGCCGGCTGCCTCGCCCACGCTCGACCTGACCGCGCTGGCGCGCGAGCCGGAGGCGCTGCGCGCGCTTCTGGTGCGCCGCCTGGCACTCTCGGCGCTGGGCGAAGATGTGCTCCTCGAGCGCCGTGTCACAGACGCGCTGCTCGCGCTGGCAGCCGGCCGGGCCGGCACGCGCCGTGTGCGGCTGCGAGACGGCTGGCAGGCCGTGCGCGAGTACGATCGCCTCTCGATGCGCAGGGAGCCGCCGCCGACGGGGAGGCGCGCTGAACGGGCGGGCGAGTGTGCGCAGCACCCTGCGGCGGCCGTCACGTGCATACCGGCGACTGTCGCGCTGCCGCGACCCGGCGAAGGCCAGGCGTCTGTCACCTTCTGTGGCCGCCGGTTCGCGCTATGGCAAAAGGCCGGCGGCGACCCACGGCGTGCGGTTGGTCGCGTAGCGCTGGGTATCGACGACCCGGCTGCGGCCGTCACGCTGCGCCATCCCTCCGTCGGCGAGCGCTTCGTGCCGCTCGGCCTGGGCGCGGAGACTGGCATCGCGCGCTTCCTGCGCGAGCAGAAGGTGCCCGCGGCCGCTCGCGCCCACGCCCTCGTGGTCGAGCTGGACGGCCGGGTCGCCTGGGTGGAGACGCCGGGGATCGGCCGCTACCCGCAGGCTCCACCCGGCAGTCCTGCGGTGGGTCGGGTTGCGGAATCCCTCCGCGTGACCCAAAGTAGTGCATTCACCGTGTTTGTCAGCGAGCAGATCGACACCCGATAGACCGCGCCCCATGAACGACGCCATCGATCGCATCCTCATAGCACCGGACGAGCTGCACGCGCGAGTCGGCCAGCTGGCAACGCAGATCTCGGCCGACTATGCCGGCCGCGACCTCCTGTTGGTGTGCGTGCTACGCGGCGCCGTGTTCTTTCTGGCCGACCTGGCGCGGGGTCTCACGGTGCCCTGCGCCATGGACTTCATGGCCGTGTCCAGCTACGGCTCGGCCACCGACTCCTCCGGCGTCGTGCGCATCCTCAAGGACCTCGACACGGACATCGCCGGTCGCGACGTGCTCATCGTCGAGGACATCATCGATTCCGGGCTCACGCTCAACTACCTGCTCAAGAGTCTGTCGGCGCGTCGTCCGGCGTCGCTCGAGATCTGTGCGCTGCTCACCAAGCCGTCGCGGCGCCGCATCCAGCTGCCCTGTAAGTACGTGGGTTTCGAGATCGCCGACGAGTTCGTCGTCGGCTACGGGCTCGATCTCGCCGAGAACTTCAGAGCGCTCGACTACATTGGGACGGTGAAGCCGGAAGTGGCCGCGAGGCTCACCGGCGAGCCGGTGCACGCCACGTGAGCGAGCCCGGTCAGAGGGCGGGCCCAACGGCGCCCGCGAGCACAGTGTCATCCGGCCTGGCCGGTACTCGCGGCAGGACGACTCGGCCTGCCGATGAAGCGGATTCCCGCGACTGCGCGCCGGGTATGCTACCGTTGGACGAGCGAACTGGCCGTCCTCCCGGCCCACACGGGCCTAGTCTCTCTGTCGAAAGGCTGACGTGAGCAGATTCATTCGAAGCGCGATGTTCCCAATACTCATAGTGATCGTGCTCGCTATCGTGGTGCAGATGCTGTGGCACGGCGGGGGAAGCGGTGCTCAGGCGTACAGCTACTCCGGCCCGTCGCCGAGCTTCACCAGCGACCTCGAGGCGGGCAAGGTGAAGTCGGTCGAGCTCAACGTCACCGACCAGACGATGAAGGTCACCCTCACCGGCGAAGGCGGCGTCAAGCAGACCGCCTACTACGACCCGGCCGGTCTCAACACGCTGCTGGAGGAGCACCCCGAGGTGGCGGTAGAGACCAAGAAGGGCGGCTCCTCCTGGTGGAGCAGCATCCTCACGTTCGTGCTGCCCTTCGTCCTCATACTCGTGTTCTGGATCTTCATCATGAACCAGATGCAGGGAGGCGGCTCCAAGGTCATGAGCTTCGGCAAGAGCCGCGCCAGGCGCGTCAGCCCAGACGCCCCCAAGGTCACGTTCCGCGACGTGGCGGGCGTGGACGAGGCGGTCGAGGAACTGCAGGAGATCAAGGAGTTCCTCGAGAGCCCCAAGAAGTTCCAGCAGCTCGGCGCGCGCATCCCCAAGGGCGTCCTGCTGTACGGCCCTCCGGGCACAGGCAAGACGCTTCTGGCGCGCGCCGTGGCCGGCGAGGCCGGCGTGCCCTTCTTCAGCATCTCCGGCTCGGACTTCGTCGAGCTGTTCGTCGGCGTGGGCGCCAGTCGCGTGCGCGACCGGGTGGACCCGGCCACTCCGGACAC
>CAZIGT010000356.1:0-2677 GCA_964538465.1 uncultured Thermoleophilia bacterium
GCAGTGCGCAGATCGGCTCGACTCCGTACGCTCCTCGGTGTTCCTCGATGAAGGCGGTCATCTCTTGCCGTTGCGGTCGAGCTTAAGCTCCGAAGAAAACCGCGGCAGCCTTGAGGATCTCGTTGGCGCGGCGCAGCTCGTGGTTCTCGCGCTCCAGCGCCTTCATGCGCTCGCGCTCGCCGGTGGTCAGGCCGGGGCGCAGGCCTTCGTCGGTCTCAGCGCGACGGACCCGCTTGCGCAGCGTCTCCGGCGTCATGCCGAGCTTGCCGGCGATCGAGCTGATCGCCGCCCACTGCGAGGAGTACTCGCGCTCGTGTTCGAAGACGAGCCGTACGGCACGCTCCCTGACTTCCTTGGGGTATCTCGTCGATCTGTTCATGGCTCCATCCTCTCAAGGGTTGGAGCCTCCGAGAAAGCCGGGGCGGTTCACATGCCGTATTGGTGGCTTCAAGATTCAGGGTAGCAAGACGCGTGTTCCTACAAGCCTGCTTCGTGGGATGCTGGTGTCAAGACGACACAGGGTTCGGGCTTCCGTCACCGGTACAGGTATCATTCGCAACGCTGCCCGGCGAGGGACGGAGATGATGACAAGCTACGCAGTCGTCGACCTTGAGACCACGGGGCTCTCGCCCGCCCATCATCACCGCGTCATCGAAATCGGCATCGTGATCGCCGACGAGACCGGTGCAATCGTCGACGAGTGGGAGACGCTCATCGATCCCCAGCGGGACGTTGGAGCGTCTGAGATCCACGGCCTCACGGGAGCCGATCTCCACGGGGCACCTACGTTCGACATGGTCGCGGGGGAGGTGGCCGCTCTCCTCCAGGGCCGTGTGCCAGTCGCCCACAATCTCTCCTTTGATGCCCTCTTCCTTGCTGCGGAGTTCGAGCGCCTCGGCGTCTCGATCCCCATCGGGCCCACTGCCGGGCTCTGCACGATGCGTCTCGCTGGTCGCTACCTGCCGGAGAGTCCGCGCAACCTGGCCGCCTGCTGCGGCTGTATCGATTGCCCACTGGAGTCGGCCCATTCCGCGCTTGCCGACGCACGTGCCACGACCCGGCTGCTGGCTCACTACATCGCTACCGATGGCGACTTCACCAACTTGTGGAGCGATGCGATCAGACGTGCGCAGATGGGCGTCTGGCCTTCGCTGCCGCCCACCACGGTCCGGCCAGTGACGCGCCGACAGAGCATCACCGATCAGCGCGACCACTTCCTCGGACGGCTGGCCGTTCGTACGCCCAGATCCGAGATCCACCCTGAAGCAAACAGCTACTTGGCTCTCCTCGACCGGGCCCTGCTCGATCGCAATCTCAGCCGGCACGAGGAGGACGAACTAGTCTCGCTCGCGGGACTCCTGAGCCTCTCGCGTGAGGACGCGATGGCGCTTCACGCAAGGTACCTGAATGCACTCGGCCGTCTTGCCCTGGCCGACGGCAAGATCACCTGCGAAGAGCGTTCCGACCTGGATCGGGTTGCCACCTTGCTCGGCCTTTCCGCCAGCGCCGTCGACGCCGCCCTTGACAGCGGTGAGGCCGAGGCGCCGACGGACTGCTGCATCGGCGGCTTCCGTCTCAGAACCGGCGATGCCGTGGTCTTCACCGGTGAGGCGCCTGGCGTTGAGCGCGCCGACCTCGAGGTCCAGGCGCGGACCTTGGGGCTGCGGACCACGAGCTCTGTCAGTGGCAAGACGCAGCTGGTCGTGGCCGCCGACCCGGACAGCCTCAGCGGCAAGGCGCGAAAGGCGCGCGATCTCGGCATACCGATCGTCGACTACCCAACGTACCTCCAGATGCTCGACTCACTGGAACGCGAGCGCCACACCTAGAGCCAGCAGGGAACACTCGCGCCCCTACGTTCGACTCCCTTGCGGTTCTATCCCAAATCGGGGATAATGCCTTCATGATGGCGCCAAAAGCTCAAGGAGCTCGTGTGGGTCGCATCATCTCTGAAGGACCTGCGCGCGTTTCCGGAGGAGGTGCGGCAGGTCATGGGCTTCGCCCTGTATCAGGCACAATCCGGCGGCAAGCATGTTGCTGCCAAACCCTTGCGCGGCTTCGGCGGCACGGTGTGCTGGAGATCGTTGAGGACCATGACGGCGATACATACCGGGCCGTCCACACTGTTCACTTTGCCGAGACCGTGTACGTCTTGCACGCCTTCCAGAAGAAGGCGACTCACGGTATTGCCACGCTCAGGCACGAGGTCGATCTCATCAGCACCCGTCTCGCCGCGGCCCGCGACCTGCACGAGCAGCGCGCAGGTCGGAAAGGAACGCGCCCATGAGCAATCGGGACCAAGAGCATACGCTCAGCAGCGGCAATGTCTTTGCCGACCTTGGCCTCCCCGCATCCGATGAACTCGCCGCCAAGGCCTCCCTGGCGGCGCAGATCGCCAGCATCGCCGCGCACCGGCATCTCACTCAGGAGCAGACGGCCCGGCTGCTGGGCACCACCCAGCCCAAGGTGTCCGAGCTGTTCGCCGGCAAGCTCGCCGGCTTCTCGATGGAGCGGCTGATCCGCTTCCTCAACGCCCTCGACCGCGACGTGTGCATAGTCGTCTCGCCCAAGCCCCGCGCACGTGAACGCGGAACGCTGCGCGTGGCACACCGGGGTCGCAGCGCTGCACGCGCGGGAGCCGCTCAGGGCTGAACTCGAGCGCCACTCGAGACTGAGC
>CAZIGT010000357.1:0-2651 GCA_964538465.1 uncultured Thermoleophilia bacterium
GCTTCCATCCAACGGCGAGCGCCCGCCCGACGCGTCGCGCTCGCCAGCCTGCCCCGGCTACTGCACGGGCACCACGGGGTTGTCGATCATCACCTGCAGGCTCGTGGCCGTGTTCTTGAGGACCTCGATGCGCAGGCCGTACTCGGGCACCTTGACCCCCGCGTCCGCGGCGGCCTCGCTCCACCAGACCCAGCTGTCGTCGAAGACGGCCGACTTGGGACGGCTCGCCAGTGTCTGCGCCCCGACGTTCCACTGGTAGGCGCTCAACGTGATCTCCGGCGTGCGCATGCGGCTGAAGGCAGCGTCGCGCGTCTGCACGCGGCTGCGCCACGAGACGGGCAGCGAGACGTACTCCTTGCCCGACGAGATCGCTGTGAGCCCCACCTGGAAGAGATCCGGGTACGGGTGCGCGTCGACCGGGAGCCAACCGCCCTCGCCGGGGTGGTCGGCCGTGATGTTGTCTTGGTAGTACGTGTCTCGCTTCACGAGCAGCAGGCCCTGGCTGTACGGGTACCAGTCGACCTGCTTCCCGCCCGAATCCTTGATCTGGTAGACGTTCTTGAGGACCGCGTCTGAGCCCTTCCAGTTGCGGTACTCGGCCATGTAGTACTGCGACGAGACGGCCTTGTACGTGCCGGTGACCACCATCCACGTGTCTGTGGTGAACAGCGTCGGCGTCGACGCGTCCCACGTGGCACCGTTGAACGTGAAGCCAGCGATCTCCCAGCCGCGCAGCGCCACTCCGGAATCGCTCGTGTAGCGGAAGCGCAGCTTGACCGTCTGGCCAGCGAACGGGGTGAGGTCGTACGTGGCGTCGACCCACAGCGGATCGGTGCCGCCGCCGCTGACGCCGGTGATGCCGTAGACCCCGCTGCCGGCGCTCGTCTCGATCGTGTCGCTGCCCTGCAGCGACTTCCAGGTGGCGCCGTTGTCTGTGGACGCCTCGACGAAGCCCCAGTCGTAGGTAGACTCGATCTCGTACCACGTGTGCATGGTCAGGTCGCCTGGCGACGCCGGCACGGCGACGGGGTCGTTGAGCGTGAGCACGTTGTTCACGTCGTTGCCCATGAACGACCACCAGGCGGGCGTGGCGCCTTCGCCGAGCGTAACGGTGTGCACGCTGTCCGGCGCCGGGATCTTGACGGCCGCCTTCCTGGCGTCGCCTAGGGCGGCGCCCTCCAGCGTCAACGTCTTGACCTTGCCGTTGGCCACCTCGATCGGCTCCAGCCAGCCGAGGGCCCATTTCTCCCAGGCGGTGAGGCCGCCGGCGCGGTAGCCGAGTCCGTACTTCTTGCCCGTCCAGGAGCCGTTGTCCATGAGCGTCCAGAAGCCGGTGGGCGACTCGCCGGCGTAGACGGTGTCGTACTGGTCCGGCAGGCCCAGGTCGTGGGCGAACTCGTGGCAGAACACGCCCGCGGCGCCGTCCTCGGGATCACAGGTATACGCGCCGGCCCAGATCCCCTGGCCGGTGGTGCCGGGAACCTGGTAGCCGCCGAGGCCGGCGCCGTAGGGACCCTTGCCGTTCGTGGAGTCGACCCACCAAGAGTGCGACCAGATGGCGTCGCTGGCCTGCGCGCCGCCGCCGCCCGCCTCGTCGGCGCCGGCGTGGATGACGACCAGGTGGTCGATGTAGCCGTCCGGCACGTCCGGGTCGTCGCCGGCGATGCCATACGGGTTCTTCTTGTCGTAGGCGGCCCAGTTGAAGCCGGGCTCACGAGCCGCGAGCGCCGCGACGGCGTCCTGCACCAACTTCCACGTTGGGCCGTTGGCCTCGTCGATGCCGGACACGAAGGGCACCACGTCCTCGCCGTAGTAGGCCTCGGGGTGCGGCAGCGTGACCCACTTCACCACGGTGCCGTTGATGAGGTACAGGTCGCGCGACTGTTCGAGGAAGTAGTTGCGCATGGTGGCGTTCGTGCTGCCACGCAGCTTGCCCTTGGCGTCGTACAGCTTGTACGACGTGCCGAAGAGCATGTTCTGATAGTGCTTGGTGGAGAAATCGCCCGGCCAGTACGTGGCGTTGTCGTACTTGCCGGGAGCCGGGATCTCGCCGGCAAGAGGGCCCACCTTGCCCTTGAACGCGTACGCCGGGTCCTCGGAGAACTGCACCAGGATCACCAGCGCCTTGTCCTTGACCTGCTTCTGGCCGTCCCGCCGGGCGTCGCGTATGACGCGGCCCCAGGAGGTCATGTCGCGCAGCTTCGTGGCCACCTTCGATCGCCGGTAGTTGTACACGTGGTCTTCCGACTTACCGTGGCCCTGCATGACCTTCTGGATAGTGTTCGAGATCTCCTGACGGGTGGCGTTGCGCGGGATGAGGCCCGCCTTCTTGAGAGCCTTGGCGAAGGCCACTTCGTTGGGAGGCACCGACTGCTTGCCCGCGTCGGCGGCCGCCGCCACGCCTCCCGTGAGCAGTGTGAGTACCGCCGCCACGGCGGCCCCCAGGATCAACTTGCGCACGTGCCCTCCTTGCCCGTCGACCTGCGAACGCCGCGCGGCCATTGCTGCCGGCGCCACGGCCCCTGACCGCGGATCCTCGCCCACAGCGGGCCGGTCTCCAAGCCGCGGCCCGGTGCCTGCCGCACGGTGCCCAGTACCCTAGATGATTGATTCCACGAGATTGAGCCTGCCCAAGGAAAGCAAAGCAGAGA
>CAZIGT010000358.1:0-2617 GCA_964538465.1 uncultured Thermoleophilia bacterium
GCGGCCTGAGGGTGCGCGAGCTCTACGGGGACTACGAGCGGTCGCCGTACGGCGCCCGCTCACCCCAGATGATCTTCGTCGCGGAGCGCGCTCTCTGATGCGTCCGTTTCGCGTTGCCAACCTGGAAGCTGAGCGCTTGCAGCGCGATCCGCAGACAAGGAAGCTGATGCTGGCCGGGCCATTCCACCGGCTGGGCGACGAACAGATCCGGGGGTGTTCCGTGAGTCAGAACGTACGTGCAGGCCGACGCGCCGTAGTGGCCGTGCTGCCCATCGTGGCCGCCCTGCTTTCGCTGTGGATCCTCTTCATGGCCGTCTCGCCGGCCCAGGCGTCGAGCGAGTCGCCAGCAAGCAGCAAGAAGGTCACGCTGCGTGTCGGTTGGATGATGAACCCCGACAACCTCAACCCGTTCGTGGGCTACCAGACGACCTCATATGTGCTCTACCACCTGAACTACGACCTGCTGGTCAAGTACGACCAGGAGACGCTGCAGCCGAAGCCTGGCCTGGCCGAGAGCTGGGAGCACTCGGCCGACGGCAAGACCTGGACGTTCCACATCCGCAAGGGCGTGAAGTGGCAGGACGGTGAGCCGTTCACCGCCCACGACGTCGCGTTCACCTACAACTACATCATCGACAACGAGATGGGCGCCTACACGATGTACACCACGTACATCGAGAAGGTCGAGGCCACCGACGACTACACTGCCGTGTTCACGTGCTCACAGCCGGTCGCGACCATGCTTCAGGGATGGGTGCCGATCCTGCCCGAACACATCTGGGCCAAGATCGATCCGAAGAAAGCGGGGACGACCTTCAGGAACGACCCGCCGGTGGTGGGCACGGGGCCGTTCCAGGTCGTCGAGTGGAAGAAGAACAGCTACGTCCGGCTGGTCGCCAACAAGGATTACTGGGGCGGCGCGCCACACATCGACGAGCTCATCTTCCGCATCTACACGACGCCGGAGTCCCTCGCCGACGACCTGCGCACCGGCGCCATCGACCTCACCTCGGCCCTGGGCGAGGCGCAGTACAACAAGTTCAAGGGCATGGAGGGCTTCGGTGCCATCAAGACCCTCGACGACTGTTTCCGCAGCATCGGCATCAACGTGTATGCGAAGGAGTCGCTCGGCAACCCGGTGTTGCTCGACCCCGAGTTCAGGCGGGCGCTCGCCTGCGCGGTCGACCACGAGAAGATCGCCAAGATCGCGTACCAGGGCATGGCGATCCCCGCCGACAGCATGCTTCCGAGCGGCTACTGGAAGGAACCGCTGGACTACCACTGGACGCCCCCGGCGGACCAGCGGCAGGACTTCGATCTCGAGAAGGCCGCGCAGATGCTGGAGGAAGCCGGATACAAAGACTCCGATGGCGACGGCGTGCGTGAGTACAAGGGTGAGCCCATCAAGCTGCGCCTCTGGGCCCTCGCCGACCAGCCGGCCTACGCCAGCGCCGGCAAGCTGATCACAGACTGGTATCAGCAGATCGGCCTGGACATCGACTTCTCCGTCCACGACGACGGCTACGTGAGCGATCACGTCTACAACACCGTCGACGGCAAGCTGACCCCAGACTACGACCTCTTCGTGTGGGGCTGGGACGGCGACTACGATCCCGGCTTCCTTCTCTCGGTCTACCTCACGTCGCAGATCAACCAGTGGAGCGACTCCGGCTGGTCGAACGCCGAGTACGATCGCCTTTTCGAGGAGCAGGCCGCCTGCCTGGACCCGCAGGAGCGCAAGGACATCATCTGGCAGATGGAGGAGCTCTTCTACAACGAGGCACCCAACATCGTCCTGGTGTACCCGCAGGGCGCCGACATCTACGACACGGAGCACTGGACCGGCTGGTTGCGGCAGCCGGGCGGAAGCGGCACCGTCGCCAACGAATGGACCTATCTGAATCTACGCCCGAAGGTGGCCGCCACCGGTGACGAGGGCAGCAGCACCGGCCTTATCGTCGGCATCGTCGTGGCGGCCGTGGTCGTGATCGGCGGCGTGGTATGGTTCGTCGTCCACCGTCGCCGGAGAGGCGGAGAGGCCGAGGAAGCCGAGTGACCGCTGGGGACGTGAGCGCGCTGGAGGATGCGGTCGCTGCAGACCGTGAAGGGGCGGCGGCTCCGCTTGCGGCGGGCCGCCGCCGGGCGCGCGACCTGGGGATACGGATAGGCCGGCTGCCGGCGGGCGACTGCGCCGCGATCACCGCCGTGCCTGGCGTGCGGGTCGGTCACGCGACGGTCACCTGGGGCGACGGGGACCTGCCGCCGGGACGGGGGCCGGCGCGCACGGGTGTCACCGCCATACTGCCGCACGAGGGCGACGTGTTCCACGAGCGGGTGCGCGCCGGGGTCTTCGCCGCCAACGGCGTCGGCGAGGTGATAGGTAGCACGGCCATCCGCGAATGGGGCCTGATCGAGACGCCGATCGTCCTCACCAGCTCCCAGGGCATCGGCACCGCCTACGACGCCACGGTCCGCTGGATGATGACGCGCGACGCGCAGATCGGCCTGGAGGACGTGGCCATGCCGGTCGTTGGCGAGTGCGACGACAGCCTGCTGAACGACGCCCGCGGCATGCACGTGCTCCACCAGCACATCCTGCCAAACCAGCACCGCCTCC
>CAZIGT010000359.1:0-2615 GCA_964538465.1 uncultured Thermoleophilia bacterium
CTCGCCGTCGACGATCGTCTGGGCCATCTGGGCGAAGAGCTCGGTGGACATGTGCAGCTGCTCCTTGCATCGCTCGGTGACGTCCGGTACGGACCCATCCTCCTTGCTCGGAAGAGTGATGAGGCTGACTCCAGAGCCAACTCTATCGACAAGCCTTCCCGCCCTGCAAGACGTGCGCTTGCCCATGCTCGCAGAGGCCGCTCGTGTTCGGAGCGCACAACCCGGCCGGCGGACTTGACTACCACGATCCGGTCCCCTAGCTTGCACCGGAGGAACAAGTAACGAGCGCCGAGCGTGCCGCTGCACGTATCCGGCGCCGGGAGGTCTACGTTGGCCGAAGACAGCGCGTCGCCGGAGCCGGCGTTCGCCCACGGCATGTCGCGGGCGCCGGGCACAGATGACCCCCTCGACTGGCTCTGGCGACGCCTCTTTGCGCCGGACGGGCACACCGCGTCGTGCCCCGCCTGCGGTGGCATGCGGCGCTTCCACAGGGTCCGTACTCGCAGAGCGTATGCATGCGATCACTGCGGCCGTCAGATCTACCCCACGGCGTCGACGCCGTTCCGCGGTTCCAGCATCGGCCTGGAGTACTGGTTCGCGGCCACGGCCGCACTGGCGATCGATCCCCTGCTCTCCCCGTCGCACCTGGCCGCGTCGATAGGCTCCTCCACCAGGACGGCCACGAGGCTGCGGCGGAAGATCCTTACGATCACCGAGGGCGGGGGCGACGATGCGGCCCTTCTCGGTGAAATAGCCAGGGAGGGCGTTGGCCAGGCGGCAGCGCTCGAGCGCGAGAGCGCCGGGGCCGCAGACGATGCCGACAGCACCGCCCCCGCCGACGCCGCCGAGCGCATACGCGCCGCCGCCTGCACGGTCCTCGCCCGCAGAGGAGTCCGCGACACGCGTATGGTGGACATCGCCACGGAGGCCGGCGTGTCGCCGGCGATCATCCACTACTACTTTAAGACTAAGGAGGCTGTGCTGCTCGCGGCTCTCCGATACGCTGCACAGCAGTGGCAGAGACGGTTCGACGAACTGGCGAGTCGGGAGATGCATCCCTTGGACAAGCTGCGTGCGCTCATCGACTCGTGCATCCCCTCCGACCCCATGCTGCGTGACGAGTACCAGGTATGGCTGGAGGCGTGGGCGGGAGCACGGGCACATCCGCGCTTCCTCGAGACCTGCATGGAGATCTCGGGATCCTGGTCGGACATCGTCTCCTCTGTGCTGCGCGAGGGAGTGGCGGCCGGCGTATTCCGGCTCGCGGCGCCTGTCGACGATGTGCGCGCGCGGTTCGCCGGGCTGGCCAACGACCTCGGGTTCCGCTGCGTCGTAGGCTACCCGGACACGGAACCCGAGGTGGCACGCGGCATACTGACGAGATTCACAGCCGAGCAGGTGGGCGTGCCGGTGGAGCTGATCACGGGCACCGGCGCGCCGGCCGCAGCGGAGTAGCCTCCGCGCCGGCTGAGATCACGCACCGCGGCCCTGCAGAAGACCCCGCACGCGCTCCAGCGGCAGAGCGTGGGCCACGTTGCCGTCGTGACCGACCGTGGTGTGCGCCGCGCACAGAGCGTTGTAGACGGACTCGGCCGTGGCGTCGACAGCGGCCTCGAAGAGCGGCCCGACCGCGTCGTTGCCCACGCACGCTATCCGCAGCGGCTCGACGGTCTCACGAGGCACGCGCAGCGCGGTCGAGAAGGCGAGCATGATCTCACCGCTGCCGTCGCCTGCGTAGGACCCGGTGACGGCGAGGCCCAGCGAGCAGCGCTTGGCCATCCGCGCGCATTGCCGCGCGCTCAGAGGCGCATCCGTGGCGAGCAGCACGATGCAAGAACCCTCGACATGGCCTGCCGGCTCGCCTTGCGGCGTCTCGGGCATGAGGTCGGGGATCTCGCGACCCACCGGCAGGCCGGCCATCGTCAGCCGTGGCCGGTCGCCGAAGTTGCACAGCGCCAACACGCCGACGGTGCGGGCGACGCCGTAGACATCGACCACACGCGACGAGGTGCCGATGCCCCCCTTGAAGTCGAAGCACACCATGCCCGTGCCTGCGCCGACGCAGCCCTCCGCGACCGGGGCGTGGGCCGGACTCGCCACTGCGGCGTCGAGAGCTGCGTGGACGTGCTCGCCGTGGACATGCATGCCGCGCGCGTCGTTCAGAAGGCTGTCGTCGCACACGCCCACGAAGGGCATGCCGGCGTCCTCTACGCCCACACGCTCGTCCCGTGCCATCATCCACCGGACGGTGGCATCGTAGACTTGACCGATGGCCTGGGAGCTGGTCAGGAGGATCGGCGATTCGATCAGTCCCCACTCGCGGACCGCCGTGCTGCCGATGACCTCGCCGACGCCGTTGGCCACATGGACTCCGGCGACGACACGCTCGTGGAAGATGTCGTCGCCGTGTGGTAGGACGGCCGTCACGCCAGTGCGCGCCGGGCCGCTGCCGCGGGCGCATTCGGCGCCGCCCCATGAGACGGTGCAGTGGCCCACACGCACGCCCGCGACGTCTGTGATGGCGTTCAAAGGCCCGGGCGCGAGCGTGCCGACCACGATGTCCAGATCGCGCGCGCGCGCCCGGGATCCTGCGTCCTGAGCCATCACTGCCTCCC
>CAZIGT010000360.1:0-2609 GCA_964538465.1 uncultured Thermoleophilia bacterium
CGGATGACCTTGGCGTAGCAGCCGCCCTCGAAGTTGAAGACGCTGTGATCGCTCCACCCGTGCTCGTCGTCGCCGATGAGGTGTCGGGCGGGGTCTGCCGAGAGTGTGGTCTTGCCGGTGCCGGAGAGCCCGAAGAAGAGAGCCACGTCTCCGGCGTCGCCCACGTTGGCGGAACAGTGCATGGGCAGCACGTTCCTCTGCGGAAGCAGGTAGTTCATGACGGTGAAGATGGCCTTCTTCATTTCGCCGCCGTACATGCTTCCCATGATGAGCACGAGCTTGCGGCGGAAGCTGATGCCGACGAAGACGGTACCGCGCGTGCCGTCGAAATCGGCGCTGGCGCGCAGGGCGCCGCAATTGATGATGGTGAAGCCCGGCGTGAAGTCGTCCAACTCCACAGGTGTGGGGCGCACGAACAGCGTGGTGGCGAAGAGGGCGTGCCAGGTGGCGTCCGCGACAACGCGCACCGGGAGCCGGTACGTGAACTCGGTGCCTGCGAAGCCGTCGAAGACGTACAGGTCGCGGTCATGCATGTAGCCGCGGGCCTTGTTGAGCAGCCGCTCGAAGAGCTCCGGTCGACAAGGCCGGTTGATGGGTCCCCAGTCGATCTGGTCGCCGTCCGGCGATTCCATGACGATAAGGCGGTCGTCGGGCGAGCGGCCGGACGGCTCGCCGGTCTTCACGACGAGCGCACCGTTGGCGGCGAGTATGCCCTCCCCGCGCGCAAGCGAGCGCGCGATGAGCTCTGCCGGAGGCAGGTTGCGGTGCACGGCGCCTCCGCCGGCCATGCCGAGCGTCTCCAGTTGCTCACGAACGTCGGCCAGCGAGCCGTCGGGTGCCGGCACTGTCATGTCACAGATCTCCTTGTCGAGGCATTCCCGGCCGCCGAGTCGGCTGGCGCCGTCGGCGGCGACGCGAGACGCAGTCTAGCGCACGAGAGGCTTAACGCACCTTCGCCTCGCCTGCACACGGGCTTAACAAGGCTGGGGCACACTAGTCTCGCCCCCCTGAACGCGAGGATCCACCCCCTGAGCCTCGCAGGGCGCGCCAGCGCCCAGAAGAAGGCCCCGTCCCCCGGCGGGGCCTTTTTCGTGCGCCCTAGAAGCTACAGATGCTTGACTTGCAGTCCGGCCGCTCGGCCAACGAGTGCCTCCGCGACGAGTGAGCGGTGACCGCGCGACGGGTCGGCCTCGTAGCACAGGAGGCATACGGTCTCGCCTTGGTCAACGAAGTCGAGCACGGCGTCCAGGGCGTCGTCCGCGGTGCCGAGGCGCGCTCGGAAGACCTGGGCGAACTGATCCCAGTCGCCGCCCGACTTCACCCAGTCACGGAGCGGCTTGGGATTCCCCAGACGACGCTCGTGCACGTATCCCAAGCCGTGCGCGTCGAGCTGCTGGGACAGCGCCGATTTCGAGAGACCGCGCTTGCGGCTTATGGGCAGCTCGCGGACGTCCACCACCCGCGTCACTCCGGCTTCCTCGAAGCAGCACGGCAGATCGTCGGCAGACCTGCCTTCGTAGCCGATCGTGTACAGGATCATGTGGGCTCTCCCGGGAGGATGGCCGGTGCTTCCTTGCCCATGGTAGGCCGTCGATCATGCCAGCGCATCGTTGACATAGGTCCTTCGGGGTTCACGTTTCGCTTCCGGGCCATGGGTACGTGTCGGCCTTCACTCGCTCGTAGTTGGCGTCCAGCGCCGGCTCCAGTAGCAAGATGGCGGCGATGCGGCGTGCCATCTCCGTGACGTAGCGAGCTTCATCGGGCTTCAGGTCGCGGCCCAGGAGAGGGCGCTCGCGGTAGGACAACCACTTCTTCATGACCTGGTAGCCGCCGATCGTGTACTTCCATACCCGCGCCGGCACACAGCGCCAGTAGGCGTGGTCGTTGAGGTACACGTCGTGACAGGTCTCCCCGAGGCAGGTGAGAAGCTGGTCGTAGGTCATGCCGAGCGAGCCGGCGCCCTCGCGCAGCAGCGCCAGCTCTTCGTGCGTGTACGGCCGTTCCACGAGCCTGCCCTTGCCGGGCATGGTGATGCCGCCCTTGCCGGCGTGGCCCCATCCTGCGGTCACGGCCAGGTGGCCGGCGGCGGGATCGAGCTGACCGGAGCCGATGGCAGTGATGGGGCCTATGGGCCTCAGCTCGTAGCGGATGGACCCGGTGGACACTCCGTCGACCGGGTCCTCCACGTCCAGCAGCGCCGCGACCTGCCGACCCAGCTCCGCCGACGCCAACAGCGCCTCGCGCGTGGCCGGGAGCGGGATGCGGGGCCAGTCCTGCCGGAGTGCGCCAGCATTGTCCAGCTGATAGGACGGCGTCCGGAGTGTGGCCACCGCGTGACAGAAGAGTGCGGAAGCATCGGCGCCCAAGCCAGCCAGATACACCTGCCCTCCGGTGCTGAGGTTGTAGCGGGTGCGTGAATCTGACTGCTCAAGGAGGCTTGACTGGGAATCTTGCAGCCGGAGGCGAAGTGGGAAGAAACTCGAGCAGCCGGCTCCGAAGCTGTCAGCCAGAAGGCTGGTCACGTAGCCACGGTCGAAGCACGTCATTGTCTGGTGCTGTCTCGCCTCGAGCAAGTGGTTGCCTTCCTGTATGTGCAGGAAGAACTGGCT
>CAZIGT010000361.1:0-2602 GCA_964538465.1 uncultured Thermoleophilia bacterium
TCAGTACCTCTTCCTCGCGCTGCACTGGTACGACCTTGCCGCCTCGACCTTCTGGGTGACGCTGACCGGCGCGGGCTGCATCGTGCTGGTCACGCTCTTCATCGCCTTCGGCAGCCGGATGGCCGTGGGACTCCAGTACGTACTCGTGGTCGTGCAACTCGTGCCGCTCCTCGTCTTCAGCGTCCTGGCGTTCTACAGGGTGGCGCGGTACCACCCTCCAGGGTCGGTCTCACCCGAGGTCAGCTGGTTCTTCACGACCGACATCCCGCTGAGCACGCTGGCGCCGGCAGCCGTCCAGGTAGTGTTCCTCTACTGGGGCTGGGACGCCGTTCTCGCCGCCAACGAGGAGACGAAGGACTCACGCCGGCTGCCTAGCATCTCGGCCGTGCTCAGCACCCTCTGCCTGGTCGCCGTCTACGTGATCGTGACAGCCGCCCTGCAGACCTATCGCGGCGCGGGTTACCTGGCCGCCTCGCCCGACGACGTCTTCAGCCCGGTAGCCCACGCACTGATGGGCCCGTTCGACAGCGCTCTGCTGCTGAGCGTCTCGGTGTCTGGTCTCGCCTCCGCTCTCACGACCCTTCTGCCGCTCACCCGGCAGACGCTCTCGATGGCCGCGCACGGCAGCATCCCGAGCATCTTCGGCCGCATCCACGCGCGCTTCCTGACGCCCTTCTGGGGCACGATCATCCTCGGCCTGCTGTCGGTCATCTGGTACGTCGGGATGACCGCGTTGAACCCGCGCGCGATCTACGACTCGATCGTAGGGCTCGGCGTGCTGGTGGCCGTCACCTACGGCGGCACTGGGCTGGCCGCCACGGTCTACTTCCGGCGCGTGCTGCTCCGTAGCTGGAAGAACTTCCTGCTGCTCGGCCTGTTCCCCAGCCTCGGCGCCGCCATGTTCGCCGTGATCCTCGTGGTCACCCTTGTCCAGGGGTTCCGGGTGGGGAACGCGGCGAGCGGCATCCAGTCCTCCGCGAGCTGGTTCGGCGTGGGCGACGTGTTCCTCATCCCGGTTGGCACCATGTGCCTTGGTGTGGTGCTGGCGCTCGTCCTCGCCTTCTTCAAGCCCGGATTCTTCCGGCGGCGCCCAGAGGTGTGGCCGGGTGAGGGCGTGCCACTGCCGTACGAGGACGAACGCGTCGAGGAGTGAGGGCGGCGCGGGCGCCCGCGTGCACGCGGCGTCCGGCGGCCGGTGTGCAGGCCGAAGTGACACGGGGGCGGATTCGAGCGCGCGGAGCCGAAGCGCATCGCCTGGGCGGCAGCTCGGAAGATAGTTGACAAACACAATGATATTGTCAATAATCGCGCCCCATGGATGACACTGTCCATCGCGAAGGCACGACGCAGGACTCGGGACTCTTCCAGCACGAGGGCATAGCCGGCACGCACTCCATCCATCTGCTGCGGGAGGTGCTCCTGACCTACCGGCAGCTCATCAGAGAGATGTCGGAGAGGATGGGGCTCTCGGGCGCGCAGTTCGAGGTCATGCGAGAGCTGGCCCTGGCGAACAGGAGCGCAACGGTCTCGGCGCTGTCGCGCGCGCTGGGTTCGGATCCCGCCGCCGTCTCGCGACTGATCTCCGGCCTGCAGCAGGCCGGCCTGGTCTCACGCGAGAGCGACGACCGCGACGGGCGGCGACGGCCGGTCGTGCTCACGGAAGACGGCCGCCGCCTGATGGTCTCATTCCACGCCAAAGCCCACGAGTACGAGTCGGCCCTCACCGGATCCCTCGACCGGCAGTCGATCGAGACCACGATGCAGGTCCTGCGATCACTGCGAGACGCCCTCGACGCGGTCTCCAGACGTCGCGTCTAGCGATTCAGAGCCAGAAGGAATCCCAATGAACGACACCGCCAAGCCCCGCTGGAACCAACGTCGATTCGTGTCCGTCGGCGCCTTCTTCTCCGGTCTCGCCCTGCCGATCACCGGCCTCGGCAACCATCTCGCCCGGCATCCGTCCGGGCCGCAGGCCGGCATGGGATGGGTCCTCGCCCACGTGATCATCGGCAGCCTGTTCACCATCCTGGCCACGTGGCACGTGGTGCTCAACCGGCACGCGCTGGTGAAGTACCTCCGCGACAGGGCGAACCGGGCGACGCTGTTGAGCCGCGAGGCTCTGGCGGCGCTGGCCCTCGTCGCCGGTGTCCTCGTCCTCACGATCACCCAATGAAGCACGGCCGTGGTGCGATCCGTCGCGTCGCGCCCAGCGCCGCGGCAACTCCATGACACGCAGTAGCCGCTGCGCTACACCGTTCGTCACGCTGGACCGCTCGCGCTGCGAGGCCTGCTGGAGGTGCGTCGACGTCTGCCCCGAGTCGGTGCTCGGCAAGATCGACGTCCGGTTCCATCGGCACGCGGTCGTCCGCGACGGCGACCGCTGCCGCGGGTGCCGCCTGTGCGTCAAGTCCTGCGCCTCTGGGGCTCTGTCCGACCGCGACTGAAGGTGCCTGCCGCGGCCGGCGGGGCTGCCCTGCGCGCCCGACCCGCAGCCCTACGCGGCCGTCCCGGCCAGGCCCAGCCAGTAGTCCTTGGGTGGCAGCACCTGCTCGGATTCCTTGATGACGCGCGCCCTGCGCACGGTGGTGCGCAGCCGCTCGTA
>CAZIGT010000362.1:0-2548 GCA_964538465.1 uncultured Thermoleophilia bacterium
CGTTCAAGCCGAACCCGCCTGTCAGCGGACGACCACCTTCAACGGGGCGGACGTGTTCTCGGCGTTGCGATCGTTGCCGAGGAAGTGGGCCCGCACCCTGTACGTGCCGGCCACCGGATGCCACGTCCATGTGGCGCTGCTGCCCGACTTGAGCTTCACCAGCGCCAGACGCACCCACTTCTTCCCCGACTTGCGCTCGATGGCGATCTTCTTGCCCGCCTGGCTCGGGGCCACCTTGGCCGTGAGCTTGACCGCGCCCGAGGAGAGCGCTCGCCCGTCGAGCGTGACGCGGGCGCGAACAAGCAGCGTAGCGTCGGCGGTCGCGCCTAGCATGCGCGAGTCGCCGCCCCACACGGCCCTGTAGGTCGTGGTGCGCGGGGGGCCGGTGAGCGCCAGCAGGAACGAGCCGCTGCCGTCGGCCTGCGGCTCCACCGCCACCTTGTCGTCGACGAGCGTCCAGCCGGAGGTGCCGGCGCTGTGCCGGTAGACAGCCACCGTGCTGCTTTCGGCGACGCTGGGGATGGTGCCCACCAGCATCACCGTGCGCGTGCCGTAGTCGGCGGTGTCCGGCGACACCATCAGCTGCATAGCCATGCTCGCGTTGCTGAGTACACCCGAGATGTAGTAGCTAGTGCGCCCGTAGGCGACCACCGGGGTGCCCGACGACTGATAGGTCAGCACGATGTCGGCGTTGTTGGGTGCCGCGTTGAGGGCGCCCACGAGCTTGGCCAGCGTGGTGCGAGAGACTGCACTGGCCGCGCCCGAAGCGGACCGTGCGGACGCGGCGCTGCTGAATGTACCGCCGGTGCTCGACTCGCTCACCGAGCTCACCACGAGGACCCCTTCGGTCGAGGCGCCTTCGGGCAGCGTGAGGATGACCGGCACGACCACGTCGTCCATGGAACCGTAGGGCGACAAGGTGACGTAGACGGTGTTGTCGCCCGCATGTAGCCCGCCGGGCACGGAGACGCCCGCGATCGTTGCCAGGCGGCGCTGCGGGGAGACGGTGGCCTGGTAGTCGACGGAGACGATCGTGGCGGAGGCCACGCCCTGGGCGTTCTCCTCCAGGGCGCTCAGGATGTTCCACACGTCCGCCGTGGCGTCGTAGGTGACGTCGTAGGCGTTGTCCCAGATGTTGGTGCGCGTGACGGTGTACTGGTTGGTGCCGTCGCTGACCTTCACGACCGTGGTGGTCTGAGCGCCGCCGGCCATCAGGGAGATGTCGCCGGCCTTGTAGATGGGCACAGCGACGGCCGCTTGAGCGTAGTCGCAGCCGTAGTAGCTGTCGGCGATGAAGCGCGACATCTTCGTCGTGGAGGTCGACGTGCGCGTCACGCCGCCGGACGTCACGGTGGCGCTGGACGTGATCGGGGTTTCCGCGGGCGTCCGGTCGAGGCGCGCGCCTATGCCCGAGCCGCGGTCCTGCGTCACAGTACCACGCGCCTTGCCGGGCTCGCCCAGCTTGTACGACATCCTCGTGCTGCTCCAGATGCCGTCGATCCAGGCGTTGCACAGGTAGAGCCCGCTGGGTCCGCTCCAGTCGAAGGGGTGGCCGAAGGCCAGGAGTGCGTTGCCGTTGAGGTAGGTGACCGTGCC
Source organism: uncultured Thermoleophilia bacterium (assembly GCA_964538465.1). Taxonomy (GTDB): domain Bacteria; phylum Actinomycetota; class Thermoleophilia; order UBA2241; family UBA2241; genus UBA6103. Next base: position 1,597 of record CAZIGT010000362.1, read on the forward strand.
GATGGCTCCTGCCCAGAGGTCGCCCACGGTGTACATGGCGGCGCAGGCGGCGCCGGGCACCAGGGTGGTTTCGTAGTCCGGGTCCCACCCATCCGGCCCGGTGCCCAGACCTCTCTGGACGGAGTGGCCGCGCGCGGCGAGCCTGTCGGCCAGCTTCTGGTAGGCGGCGCTGGCGTACGGTAGGCCGCCGATCTGCAGAGTGGTGAGTGGCGCGAAGACAGCGGTACCCGCAGGATGGGGCACGGATCCGGCGGTATTCGGGTCGCGAGCCACGACGATGCGGCGCAGCGTGTCCCCCGCGACCCGAACACCTTCGGGCAGGGTCGCGATCGAGTAGCCGGGCGTGGTGCCGCGTACGGACGCGGCGGTCGTCGAGGCCACCGAAGATACGGCCTCTCTGGCCTTGGCTCCGCTTGAGGACACGAGCGGGTAGTTCGACTCGATGTCGGCCATGTACTCGATGGGAGTGGCCAGCCCCAGTCCGTTCGTGGTGAAGACGTCGCCGTACGAGAGGGCGCCGATCACCTTGATGGTGCCGCCGTCGTCCACGTACAGCGGGCTGCCGCTCATGCCGGAGGCGATGTTCCCTATCTTCTGCATGACTGGGTCTGTCATGTCGGCCTGGAAGAGGATGAGCGCGCCGTCTGGCCCGGCCCCACCGACTATGGAGAGTACGGTCATGTCGATAGAGACCGGATCCTGTGTGCCGGCGGTCCCGCCGCCGACCACCGTGAGGAACTCGCCAGCCACGCCGCTGGGGCTTGCGTCGAGAAGGCCCTGGAGGCCGTCGAGGTCAAGCCAGGGGTCAGAAGGAGCGGCGGCGGCCGGTGCGGCGAAGAGCGCCGCCGTCAGAGCAAGCACGGCTGCGAGTGTCGCGAGCCAGGCGGCGGTATGGCACCGGCGTGCGAAGTGACGGCGCTCCCGCGCCGTCGGGGGCGGCCGTTGGCCGGTC
>CAZIGT010000363.1:0-2530 GCA_964538465.1 uncultured Thermoleophilia bacterium
GCCCGGCGTCGGACCGCTCCGGCGCCGGGCGCTTTTGCGTTCCCGGGGCGAATGGCGCGCCGGCTGGCGCTTTCGCGTTCCGGGGCGAATGCCGCGCCAGCCGAACGGGCCTGCTCGTCCAAGCCGCCCATCGGTGCCGGCGGTCGAGCATCCCCGCATGCGCCCAAGGATCCCTCCTCGGTGCCGGCAGTCGAGCGGACGCGTCAAGCGCTGCGATTCGCAGGCCATGTTCCCATCCGCCTGCGAATCGCGTAGAGTGCGGACACTTCCGGTACCGATGGCGTCTTCGGGGCGAGGGGGCCTCGACGCCGATGCTGGGGCAGCTGCGGTGCCGGCCACAAAGGGAGGTCGCCCATGAGACGTTCCGTGTCCGCTCTTCTCACCGCCGCCGTACTGGTGTTGCTCCTGCCGGCTGTGGCTCAGGCCATGACCCTGAGCCAGGCCGTCGACAAGCTCTTCAAGCAGGGCTATCCGCAGCGCCTCGAGAAGGCGATCAACGGCTTCCAGGCCACATCGATGGGCTTCCGCTGGGCAGGCTCCGCCGCCGACAACCAGGCAGCCCAGTTCATCGCCGACGAGATGAAGGCCGCCGGCCTCAGCAACGTGAAGCTCGAGCCGGTAGCGGTCGATGCGTGGACCCTCGAGAGTGCCAGCGTCACGGTCGGCACCAAGGTCATGCAGGCCAGCAGCTATCCGGGCGTGCCGGCTACCGGTGCTGCCGGCGTCACCGGCCAAGTGGTGCGCATCCCGGGCACGGGCTCGGCTGCCGACTTCGACAAGGCCGGCGACATCACCGGCAAGATCGCTCTCGTCAACTTCGCGTCAGAGTACTGGTGGTTCAACTTCCCCTGCGCGGAGGCGGGGCTGCGCGGCGCCAAGGCCGTCATCCTCATCTACGACGCCAAGTATCCCGGGTACCAGGGTGCTCCCAACGCCTTCGCCTCCAACGACCCCGGCTACACGTACACCTCTCCGCCGCTCGTCTGGCTGCCGGCGAAGTCCGCCACCTGGCTCAAGAAGCAGGTGGCCAAGGGCGCAACCACAGCCACGGTCACCCTGACCTCGAGTCACACGTTCGCCACTGAAGGCGGCGTGGGCTACAACGTCTACGGCGAGCTGCCGGGCAGCGCCGGCGACGGTACCAGCATCATCTACGGCAGCCACCATGACTCGCACTTCACCGGGGCTCTCGACAACACCTCGGCGTGCGTGGCGCAGCTGGTCATCGCCAAGGCGATGCAGATGACCGGCTACAAGCCGCAGAGCAGCGTCATTTTCTTCAGCACCACGGCCGAGGAATGGGGCTATACGAACTGCAACTACGACTGGCTCGTGGGGGCAGTCGAGGCTATGAAGAAGGACCACGGGGACTGGGCCGGCAAGGTCAAGGCCATGTTCGAGATGGAGCTGCTCGGCTACGAGAAGGGCTCCACCTGGTTCACGGCAACGCGCGAGTTGAAGCCGTGGATCAACGCCGTCATGAAGGCGAACCCGAAGCTCGTCGGCAAGCGGGGCGGCAAGGTATACACGCAGAATCAGAGCCTGTGGTTCAGCTACAACGATCAGTGGCCGCTCACGGCCAAGGGCATCCCGTCGACCTGTCTGTGGACGCCGAACGACTACTTCTGGTCGCACTACTACCACACCGACTACGACAACGTGAGCAAGCTCGACTGGAGCTTCTTCAAGAAGAACATCAAGCTGGAAGTGGCGCTCGGCAAGAGCATCGACCGCGGCCTGCTGCCGTATGACCTGTCCGTGCAGGCCGACGCGCTGCTCAAGGCGTCCAAGGCGGCGGCGTTCAAGGGCGCCGGCATCGACGCCGCCACCGCCGACTGGTACATGGCCGAGGTCCGGGCGTATGCCAAGGCGGCCAAGCAGTTCGACGCGCGGGCCAAAAAGGTCGCGGCCGCCGACGTGGCCGCCACCAACCAGGCGCTGCTGGCCATCGAGAAGGACCTCAACTCCAACCTCACCGGGCTGGACGTCTGGGACAACACGATCTACCCGTTCCAGCAGAGCATGAACGACCTCACGCTCATGCAGGGGGCCGTCGTCGAGCTCGGCAAGACGCCGGTGGCCTACAAGAAGGCCCTCGCGGCGCTCGACTGGGTCAACCTCGCCTGGTACGGCACCAACTTCAGCTACCCGGTGTACATGACCAACCTGCAGCAACGGGTCCCGGGGTATGCCTACGCGAACATGGCCGACCTGGGTCGCACGGCCATGACCCTGGACATCATCCCCGAGTACAACGAGATCGTGGCGGCCCGCAAGGCCGGCACTGTGCCGGCTACGGCCATTGCGAGCCTCAACGCCAAGATCGCCGCGGAGCAGGCAGACATCAAGGGTCGCCTGGCTACGCTCGCCGCAGTCATCAACGGCGTCACCGCGCAGATCAAGGCGATCACGCCGGCCGCGAAGTAGGCAGGTGTGGGCGCGCGAGCGCCGGCGACCGGCGCGGCAGCGCCGGTCACGGGGCGCATCGCGAGCTGACCGTCGCGAACGAGGGGCGGGCGGCCCCAAGGGC
>CAZIGT010000364.1:0-2511 GCA_964538465.1 uncultured Thermoleophilia bacterium
TACGGCAACGTGGCCCTCAACTGCGACCGGGGATCCCTCGACGCCGCCCGGCTCGACGGCATGATCGATGTGGTCTGCGGCGACCAGCGCTACCACGCCCAGGTGGCGGCGACCTTCTCGGGAGTACGCCCCAGCGACATCGTGGTGCTCATCGACAGCTACGGCCAGCTCGCTCTCTGCGTGCGAGACGGCTCCGCCGCCGATGTGCTCTCTCTGCACGTGGGCCAGGCCGTTGGACTGCGGCGCCTCGCCGACGCCTGACGGCTCACGGGTCCGCGAGCAAGCATCGAGAACGGGGCCCCAGGGCCAGTCAGCGCGGCGCTTCCTCGCAGTGGCGCCGGCCCCTCATGGCTGCGGCCGTCATGGCGCGACGGGACTTGGCACGGGCGCCCGGCTCCGAGCAGGTCGCACAGGCCGTGCGCGGCGGCTCAGAAGTCGATCCCGCTGCGTCCGAGAACGCCGTTACGGTAGTAGTGCTTGACCTCTCGCATCTCGGTCACCAGATCCGCTTCTGTGACCACGGCATCAGGTGCCTGCCGGCCGGTCAGTATGAGCTCAACGAGCGGCGGGCGCAGCTTCATGAGGCGCAGCACGTCCTCAGTGCTCACGAGACTGAAGAGAACGGCCGTGCATATCTCGTCGAGGACGACGACATCCCATTCTCCGCTCGTGAGCTTGCGCGTCGCCGTCTGCAGTCCGAGTCGGGCAAGGTCGACGTGCTCGTCTGTCACCTCGTGGCGCCGGATGCACCCCCGGCTTCCGTACTGCTCCACTGCCACAAGGTGATGGCCTTCCAGCGCCGCAATCTCGCCGTAGGGCTCACTCTTCATGAACTGGCCGACATACACGCGCAGGCCGTGACCCGCGGCCCGCAGCGCCAGACCGAAGGCCGCGGTCGTCTTGCCCTTGCCGTCGCCGGTGTAGACGTGCACAAAGCCGGGCGCGCCGCGCTCGGCGCTTGCCTTGGCGACCGGCTGCAAGTCGATGGCAGACGTGACGGCGCCGTCGAAGTCCGGCGAGCATGTCGCCTGTGCACACATGACACGCGCACTGCCGTCGTCCATGCGGTGGATCGGCTTTGGGGTCATGCTCACCTCGACCTGCCTGCAGCACCGGAGGATGCGACGACGGTCCCCACCAGCGTGGCGACGGTGGGCGTGAGGGTGAGACGGGTCTTCATCGGTTCCATCTTCCAGCATGGGCGTCCCCTCCCAGTGAGACCGCCGGATACGAGAGAAGATGAAGGCCCCGCAGCGCGGAGCACGGGGTCGGTGTGCTCAGTCCGTTCACCAAATCCCCATCCTCGTGGGTAGCAGCATCACAGGGCGACTCACTCGGTCTTCTGACTTCCGGTCGGCCGTCGCCGTAGCCGGCGGCGGGTGCGTCGCGGACTTCCCAGGCTATTGCCCAGTGGCCCTCCTCCAGGAGGGCGCGACGCGCACGAGCGGCCACAGCGGCGGGACCGTGCCGGTCTTGCGCTGGCTTCCTGTAGCTCCGTAGCTGCGCGCCGCTGTTCGAATGACGGTCCTGATGGTAGTGCAGAGCGCGGGGTGAGTCCAGCCAGTTGAAGGAATTTCTCAGAGACCTCCTTATGGACATCCCGCCGCTGCGTTGACAGCACATCGGGAATGACATACAGTGACAACAAAGATGAGATATCGTCGCATCTTTACCACTCGCACCACCGCCGACAGGTGCCACGGCCCCCTGATGACGCAAATGGTGGACAAGATGGTCACGCGGTGGCGGGCCGGCAGGGATGGGGTCACAGTGTGCTGTCTCTCGTCGTCGAGAGACGCGAGGCGCCGGTAGGCACAGCCCATCGGCACCTCCCCTCCTCCGCGATCCGTGCTCTGTGTGTGGCGAGGGAAGGAAGGTGAACGTGCGGGACTGCCGTGAGATGCGCCGCACCGGCGTCGGGTGCGGTCAGAGAATCGCGTGTGACGCGTGTTCCAGGGTGGTGCGGAGTGCAACGGCGCGAGCCATGGCTTGCGGATTACTGAATGCCATCGTGGTCGCGCTGTGTGCGGTGGCTGGCTAGAAAGGAGTCAGGCATGTGCGAGACCAGACAGCGAGCCTTCATGCTTCTCGTCAAACAGACGATGCTTCTCCGGGAGATCGATCGCTTGCGTGACGCTGGCCCTGACCCGAAGGAAACCGTACGGCAATCCCTCGAGCTCGAAAAGACTGACGCCGAGATCGCGGCAGCCGCGACTGATCCCCGGGTTGCCTCATTGCTGGCGAGCTGGGGGTAGCGGAACCAGAACAGACCGCGTCGTCAGTCCAAGCCACCAGAGGCAGGCCGGTTCTCGGTGCGAACCGCTGCCGGCGGGTATCATGCGCGGAGCCTGTGGCAGCAGGCTGTACCACATGGAGAAGTGATGACAACGAAGGAGTGGCTCCCGGTGGCATCGTCCCGCGATCGTGCCAGTCAGCTTCGTCGTCCACCGTCTGCGGGTGGAAGGCTGAGTGCACAGAAAGCATCCGGCTCTCTGGACGTGACGGAGGACG
>CAZIGT010000365.1:0-2503 GCA_964538465.1 uncultured Thermoleophilia bacterium
CTGCCGACCCACACGGTCCCGATCGTCCCGGCGCCGAACTCCTGGGGGATCCCGACCCAGCTCGAGAACGGCGCCCACACCGGCTGCACGATAGCCCAGACCGCGCCGCACACGAGGCTGACGCCGAGCGAGAAGCCGATCACCGCCAACGGGAAGCGTACGAGCAAGTAGACGACGCTCATCCACGAGTCTCCGTCCTTGAGCACCGCGAAGGTACGGTGCCAGAAGCCGCCGGAAGGGGTGGCCATGAGCGGGACCCGCGGCATCTCGCGCCCGGTGAGGCGTTCGCAGACACTGCACTCGAGCGTGGTAAGGGAACGCGAGACGACGAGCCCCACGAACAGGATGGGCAGGCCCACGAACGTCCACGCCATGCTCAGCCCGGTCGCCATGACCGTCACCAGGAAGGAGAAGTAGAACGTGGCCAGCCCGAACTCGACGATCAGGTAGAGAAAGCCGAGGTAGGTGCGACCACTCCAGAGGACTCCGAAGAGGGTCGTGACGGTCGAGGGAGGCTCGCTGGGAGCGACTGTGGCGCTCATTTCCGGGCCTCCCTATCCGTGCTGCTGGCTGCAGGGCCGTTCAGCAGGTGATCGACGGCCACTCCCGCGGCCGCATCCGGCTCCGCCTGCTGCTCCGAGGGTTGTGACGTCGCTGCCTGCCGTCCCTGCTGCTGCGCGTCCTGTGCGGCCAGCACCCGGCGCTCCTTGTCCATGATGATCTCCTGCGGGTTGCGAACGACGAACACCCAGGCCGCGTGACCGCCGAGGAAGATGCCCCAGGCAAGGATCGGGATGATGAACCAGGGCATGGCATCCGGTGTGGCCAGTAGCCAGATGACGAAGAGCAGCACCCCGGTGAGCGCCCAGACCACGGCGTGCAGCCAGAAGACCTGGCGGTGGGCCGCACGCCGCACCTCGAGCTCCTGATACGCCAGCTTGCCGAACTCATCCATCGGAACCTCCCTGATTCAGGACGTGAGTAATCTGCTGGGCCGCACGCAGCAACGCTTCGCGCACGCTCGCGGCCTGGTCTGGGGTGAGCGGGACCCTGCCCTCCGGCAGGCGTCCCTGGAAATCGCGCAGCAGCCCCGCGAGGGTAGCCGGCGGCAGAGTGGCCTGGGCCCGGGCAGCGATCGACTCCCAGGCGGCCGCCGTGGACTCGTGAGCCACGGCCGCTCGCCCCTGGTCGGTGAGCCGGTAGACCCGGTTGCCGTCCCGCTCGTCGGCGGTGATGAGCCCCGCCTCTTCGAGTGAGAGCAGAGCCGGGTAGATGGCGCCGGGGCTCGGTTTCCAGCCGCCGCCCACGCGCTGCTTCAGCTCCTGCATGATGGTGTAGCCGTGGCCTTCGCCGATGCTGCCGATCACCGCCAGCAGTACGCGTGGCAGCTCCCCTCTGCCGAAGATGCGTCCCACAGCCTCCCCTCTTGTCTCGGCGGACACCGTGCCCGCGGGCTTGAGGCCCGCGGGATCGTGTCCTTCACGCCTCGCCATGGGGAGTTTAGCGTAATATTACGGTAACGTCAATAGCGTAGCCTTACGTTTCTCTCCGGCTCGCCAACTGCGCTTCGCGCCACTCCGCGTCCTCGCTCGGGTGGGGGCGCCAGGCCGCCCTCTGAGTTCATACCTGCCGCGCGAGGGCGTGCTCACACACGGTATTGTCCGAGGGCCGAGCCGACTCACACGCCGCGCTGGGTGGGGGTCGGGCCGGGCACAGAGCTGGCCGAGCGGCCGGTCACACACGGCGCCGGGCGGTCAGGTTCCGGCGGCCGCGAGGCGCGCCTGGAGCTCGCGCCCAATGAGGTAGTTGTGCGCGAGCAGGCGGCTGTCGAGGACGATGCCGACGGTGCCGTGCGGCGTGGGCGAGCGGGTCACGACGTCGTCGCGGCTCTGCAGCTCCACGGAGCGGGTGGCGAGGCCGGCGTCGCCGGCCGTCCCGAAGCGTTTGAGCCTGAGCGAGAACGGGCCCTCCTGATCCGTTTCCCGGTATCCCTCGGCCATCAGAAGCCGCTTGTCCGCCAGCCAGACCGCCTCGCTGGTCACCATGGCCACGCCGTCCTTGCCGGCGACCCGGGCGTCGCTCTCGCACGCCTTGAGCAGCAGGCGCCCGAAGCCCTTCCCCTTGCTCTTGCCGACCAGTCAGATGCAGTGGATCACCATAAGACCGTCGACGTGCACCACTCGCCAGGCGGTCTCGCCGGGCAGGTACCCGATGTAGCCGCGATCCGGACTGGGGAGCATCGTGATCCGCGGTCCCTCGCGAACCGGTCGCGCAGCCAGCGGAGCTTGCGCTGATTGCCGCCGGTGCGCATCTTGCTCGTGCGACAGAAGAAGCCGGTGCGCCGGACTTCCACAGGATCCACCGCGTGGCCCTCTTCTTGACACACGCGGCGCCCACCGGCGCTCCCATGGTGAACGACTGGGTGGTGCAGTGCCGTGAGGCGGGGAGCGGCAGCGACACCGTTGCGGTCTTCGACTGTCAGGGTGAACTTGAGCGCGCCCGC
>CAZIGT010000366.1:0-545 GCA_964538465.1 uncultured Thermoleophilia bacterium
GCAGGTGGTCACCGGCCCGGGCGGCGAGGTCGGCGCGCGGCTCGCCGCCTCCCCCGGCGTCGACATGGTCACGCTCACCGGCAGCGTGGAAGTGGGCGAGGCGACCGGCGCCGCGGCCGCCGCCACCGTGAAGCGGCTGGTGCTGGAACTCGGCGGCAAGAGCGCCAACGTGGTCTTCGCCGACTGTGGTTTCGAGGCCGCCATCCAGGGCGCCATGCTGGCCATGTTCACCAATGCCGGGCAGGTGTGCACTGCCGGCACCCGCCTGATCGTGGAGCGCAGCCTGCACGACCGCTTCGTGGCAGAGCTGGCGAAGCGGGCCGGCGGGCTGCGCATAGGCCCCGGCATCGAGCGGGACACGGAGATGGGCCCGCTCGTCTCCGCCGCCCAGATGGCGACGGTGGAGCGCTACGTCGAGCTCGGCAAGCAGGAGGGCGCCACGCTTCTCTGCGGTGGCGCCCGCATCGACCGCCCCGGCTACTTCTACGAGCCCACCATCTTCACCGGCGTCACGCCCCGGATGCGCATCTTCCGCGAGGAGATCT
>CAZIGT010000366.1:555-2497 GCA_964538465.1 uncultured Thermoleophilia bacterium
GAGCAGGATTCCGAAGATCAGCCCGGTGAAGAGGGCCACCGCCAGCAGCGTGGGCAGCCCGAAGCGGCCGGTGCGGGCGGTCACGGCGTTCGACACCGAGGACGAGGCCGTCGCCCTGGCCAACGACACGGACTACGGCCTCTCGGCCGGCGTCTGGACCACGAATCTCAGCAAGGCCCTGCGCGTCGGCAGCCGACTCGAGGCCGGGGCCATCTGGGTCAACACCTGGTTCGCTTCGCTGGACAGCGCCGCCGGCGGCGGCCGCAAGCTCAGCGGCGTGGGCGTTGAAGGCGGCGCCCCCGGCCTCGAGGAGTTCACCGTCGTGAAGCATGTGGCGGTGAACCTCTCGGACGAGCCCTGCGGCTTCTACCCGGCGAAGGCCTAACGGAGGCCGTGGTCCGTGGTTGTGTCAGTATGGCCGCGACCCCGAGTGCTATGATTTGGACGGTTGGTCAAACGGCGACCGCGCGAGCGGGGGGACACGGCCGTTGCCTACAGAAGGGAGGCAGAGGTGAGCGACACCTCGGTGAGGAACGGCGGCGCGCCCGGGGCCGCGGCGCCGCCCGGCGGCTCGGGACCCATCCTGGGCGAGAAGCCCAAGACGCTTCGTCTGTTCGACATGGTCCTGTTCAGCGTGGCGGCCATCCTCACGCTGGACCAGGTGGCCGCCCAGAGCGGCATCGGCGTGCAGGGCCTCACATGGTGGGTCCTGCTGGCAGTCTTCTTCTTCGTTCCCTACGGCTTCATCACCGCCGAGCTCGGTTCGGCCTGGCCGGACGAGGGCGGCATCTACGTCTGGATCCGCGAGGCCTTCGGCAACAGACTGGGCTCCACCATGGCCTGGGTCTACTGGGTCAACGTCGCCTACTGGGCGCCGGCCGTCTTCGTGGTCCTCGTCGGCACCCTCGAGTCCACCTTCGACATCGACATCCCGCGCGTCTGGGAGGCGATCATCGTGGTCGGCCTCATCTGGGCGATCGTCGGGCTCGGCCTGCTGCCGATAGAGCGCGTCAAGTGGCTCTCTGGCGGCACCGCGATCATCAAGGCCTTCGTCATGGTGGTCGTGGGGGTCCTGGGCATTGGGCGCTGGGCCAAGTCGGGTCTGGCCAATCCGTTCAACGGTTCGGAATGGGCGCCGTCGTTCGGCGCTAACTGGTCCTTCCTGCCGCTGATCCTCTACTCGTTCATGGGCTTCGAGCTGGTCAACTCGGCCGGCGGCTCCATGAAGAACCCCAAGCGCGACGTTCCTCTGGCGATCGGTATAGCCGGCGCCCTGATCGTGTTCTTCTACATGTTCGCCACGTTCGGCATCCTGGCTGCCGTGCCGCTCAAGGACTTGAGCCTGGTGAGCGGCATAGCCGACGCGCTCAAGCTGTCGCTGACCGACATCTTCGGGGGCGCCACTTGGTTCTTCTACGCGCTGGTGCTGCTGATCGTCGTCACGCTTGTGGGCAACATGATCACCTGGTCGCTGGGGGCCAACCACACGGCCGCCGCGGCCGGCGAGAGACAGCATCTGCCGCGCTTCTTCGGGCACACCTCCAAGCGCTACGGCGCACCCGACTACGCGTATCTCCTCATGGGCGCCATCGCCACCGTGATCACGGTCATCAACTACGCGGCATTCGGCAACAACGAGAACGTGTTCTGGACGATCTTCGCCCTGTCCTCGATCGTCTTCCTGATCCCGTATCTGCTCATGTTCCCGTCGCTGCTGGTGCTGCGGCGCAAGGAGCCGGACCGGCCGCGGCCCTACGTGGTGCCCGGCGGGATGGTCGGCGCCTGGATCTCCGTGATCCTGACCTTCTTCTGTGTGGGCTTCGCCGTGGTGCTGTTCTTCCAGCAGGTGCCTGAGGGCACGCCGCGTGGCCTCTATTGGGGTATCACCGGAGTCGGCACCGTGCTGAGCTATTTGGTCGGCTGGATCCTGGCGGTACGCGCC
>CAZIGT010000367.1:0-2496 GCA_964538465.1 uncultured Thermoleophilia bacterium
ACAGCTGAAGGCCCTTGGGCGATCCGCCACGCGGGTGGGCCCCCCAAGACCGCCCGCGGGCCGGTCCAGGACCGCAGCGGTCCCCGCGTGCCCGGCGCCCTGTGGCAGGCACCCACAGGTATGCACTCCCGTTCCTTGCGCAGGAGAAGCACGCCTTCATTTCCCGTCGCGAGCAGGCTTCGTCCGTTTGACGGACGCCGTCGGGGGAAGAGTGCGCCTTGGAGGTCTCATCGAGGCGCTCGCTGCGTTGCGGGAGACGCGAAGCGACGGGAGGTGCCCCATGACCCTGAGCGCGCGAAACCGGCTGCCGGGCACGGTGAAGAGCCTGGTGCTCGGCGAGGTCATGGCCGAGGTGGTCGTCGAGACGACCGGTGGCCACACGATGGTGGCAGCCATCACACGGGGTTCGGCGGAGGCACTGAAACTGAAGCCGGGCGACGACGTGACCGCCATCATCAAGGCGACCGAGGTGATGATCGACAAGGCGTGACCCGGCGCAGCCGTTCCCTCACGGCGTCGTCGGGGCCATGTCCCACCGGGGCGCGACCCGTGGCTCGGGCACCCGGCGTCTCGCTGCGGACCCGTCGACGCCGACGTTCTACAATAGGCGCCGGCCGGTCAGCCGCCGGCCGACCTGCGCATGACTGATCATCGCGAGACACCAGCGCGTCCGGACGGGACGGCGAACCCGAGAGTGGACTACCTGCGGCTGTCGGTCACCGACCGCTGCAATCTGCGCTGCGCCTACTGCATGCCCCCTGAGGGCGTGCCACCGCGGCGTCATGAAGAGATCCTCAGTTATGAGGAGTTGGCGGCGTTCGCCCGCGCGGCCGCCGGCATCGGCATCACCCACGTTCGTATCACCGGCGGCGAACCGCTGGTGCGCAAGGGCTGCGCGGACTTCGTCGCCCTGCTCAGGGACATCCCTGGCATCGAAGACCTGTCGCTTACCACCAACGGCCTCCTTCTGCCGGGCTACGCCGAGGAGCTGCGGGCCGCGGGCCTCAGGCGCCTCAATCTCAGCATAGACAGCCTGCGGCCGGAGCGCTATGCGGCTATCACTCGAGGCGGCCGCGTGGAAGACGCACTGGCCGGGCTGGATGCGGCGTTCGCCGCCGGCTTCTCGCCGGTCAAGGTGAACGTGGTCCTGCTCGGCGGCGTGGAGCACGAGCTGGATGACCTTGTCGGCCTCTCGCTGACGCGCGAGGTGCACGTGCGCTTCATCGAGTACATGCCGGTGGACCGGAGGCACGGCGTCGGGCCGCTACTCGTGCCGGCGGCGTTCGTCCTTGGGCGGCTGCGTGAGCGCTATGATCTTGCGCCGGTGGAGGGACCCTACGGTAATGGCCCAGCGCGTTACTGGCGGGTCCCGGGAGCACCGGGGACCGTGGGGTTCATCCCCGGCGTGTCGGACCACTTCTGCGCTCAGTGCAGCCGCCTGCGGCTTACGGCCGACGGCCGTCTGCGCACCTGCCTGTTCTCTGGCGAGGAGATCGACGTGGGGTCCCTCCTCGACCACCCGGACGAGTTGCGTGCGGCCCTGCGCGCGGTGCTGGCCGCCAAGAAGTACGACCGCCGCGCCGAGCGGCTCCCGAACGAGCGTGCGATGTCGCAGATCGGAGGATGAGGATGGCGGACGACCCAGCCGGCGGCCTCACGCACCTTGACGAGCGCGGCCGGGCGCGCATGGTGGACGTGGGCGCCAAGACCGCGACGCAGCGCGTGGCGCGCGCTGAGGCGCGCGTGCGTATGGCGCGCGCCACGCTCGACCTGATTCTCGACGAGGCGGCACCCAAGGGCGACGTTCTCGGCGCCGCCCGCCTGGCCGGCATCATGGCCGCCAAGCGCACGTGGGAGCTCATCCCGCTCTGCCACCCCCTGCCCCTGGATGTGGCTACCGTGGAGATTGCCGCCGACGATGAGCTGCCAGGCCTGCGGATCGTCGCCGAGGCGCGGGTCACCGGTCGTACCGGGGTGGAGATGGAGGCGCTCACGGCTGCCTCGGTCGCGGCGCTGACCGTCTACGACATGTGCAAGGCCGTGGATCGTGGCATTGAGATCGCCGTCGTGCGGCTGCAGGAGAAGTCCGGCGGGCGCAGAGGCCACTCGGTCAGGGCGCACGTGGAGTGCGCTCCGGCCGCGGCGAGGTGGTCTCGGTGAACATCTCCCGGACGACCGGCGTGCAGAAGACGCCGCAGCCCGTCATCGAGCTGCAGGTGGAGCACGGGGCGGTGGGCGATGCGCACGCGGGGCCGTGGCACCGTCAGGTGAGCTTGCTGGGCATGGAGAGTGTGGAGAAGATGCGCGCTGTGGGCGCCGACGTGAGCCCCGGCGCGTTCGGTGAGAACGTCACCACGCGCGGCCTTGTGCTCTACGAGCTGCCGGTCGGCACGCGCCTGCGTTTGGGCGGCTGCCTGGCGGAGGTCACGCAGATCGGCAAGGTGTGCCACGACCGCTGCGCCATCTTCCACCAGGTGGGCGACTGCGTCATGCCGC
>CAZIGT010000368.1:0-2472 GCA_964538465.1 uncultured Thermoleophilia bacterium
ATCTCAAGGCCGGGTGGGCCGAGTTCCGCAGCCACGACTGGCTGTGGGTGATGGTGCTGGGCGCCTCCGTGTTCCTATTCCTGGTCGAGGCGCCCCTCCAGGTGCTTGGGCCGGTCGTGGCGCAGGACGCATACGACGGCGCCCGCACGTGGGGCTTCGCATCCGCCGCGCTCGGCGTGGGCCAGGTCGTCGGCGGCGTGCTGGCCCTGCGCTGGCGGCCGGAGCGGCCGCTCCTGATCGTGGCCGCCGGCATGTCGCTCACCGCGCTGCCGATGGCCCTCCTAGCCGTGCAGGCCCCGCTCTTCCCCCTGCTGCTGGCCGCCGCCGTCCTGGGTGTGGAATGGGGCATCTACGACCCCTTCTGGATGACGGCGATGCAGCAGCACGTGCCGCAGGAGATGCTCTCGCGCGTGGTGTCGTACGACTACCTCGGCTCGCTGTCGATGTACCCTCTCGGCCTGGCGGTGGCGGGCCCGCTCGCAGACTGGCTGGGTATCTCGGCAGTCCTTTGGATGAGCGCCGGAGCTGCAGTGCTGCTCAGCGCCCTCCAGGTCTGCGCCCGCGGCGTGCGCCAGCTGCGGCAGGGCGGGCCTCTCCCAGAGAAGTAGGGCCTGGCGGGGGTCGCCGCGCGCCCGCCGCGCTCCGCGCACCTGACGAACGCGCGTCAGAGCACTCGCCCGGTGCGCTCCCAGTCGGCGTAGAGGCTGCGGTAGCGGCCGCCGGCTGCGAGCAGGCCGTCGTGGGTCCCCTGCTCGACGATGCGGCCGCCGTCCACTACGAAGATGAGGTCGGCGTAGCGCACCGTGCTGAGGCGATGCGCCACGATCACCGACGTGCGTCCGGTGAACAGCACCCGCATCGCCCGCTCTATGCGCCGCTCGCTCTCGGCGTCCACGCTGCTGGTGGCCTCGTCGAGAATAAGGATGCGCGGGTCGGCGAGGAGCGCTCGGGCGAAGCTCACGAGTTGCCTCTGCCCGGTCGACAAGCCCGATCCGCTCTCCTTGACATCCGTGTCGTACCCGTCGGGCAGGTCCTCGAGGAGGTCGTGGGCGCCGACGATGCGCGCCACCCGGCGCACCTCGTCGTCGCTCGCCTCCGGCCGCGCGAAGCGAATGTTGTCCATGATCGACCCGCTGAACAGGAAAGCCTCCTGCGGGACGACGGCCAGTTGCTCGCGCAGGGACCGCATCGTGACACCGCGCAGGTCATGGCCGTCGATCCTGAGCGCGCCGGCATCCGGGTCGTAGAAGCGGGCAAGCAGTTTGACGAGCGTCGACTTGCCTGCCCCGGTCGCCCCAACGAGGGCCACCGTGGAGCCCGCCGGGAAGGTGACGTCCACGTTGTGGATCACGTCGGTCTGCTTATCGTACGAGAACGTCACGTGGTCGAAGACGACCTCGCCGCGAACGTCCGGGAGCGGTACCGCATCCGGCGCGTCCACGAGGTCGGGCTCGGTGTCCAGCACCGCGAAGATCTTCCTCACGGCCGCCATGGATGCCTGAAAGGTGTTGTAGAGCTGGCTGAGCTGCTGCACCGGGTCGAAGAACATGCTCAGGTAGCCGATGAACGCCACCAGCACGCCGATGTCCAGCGTGCCCCCGGTCGTCAGCCAGCCGCCGAACCACAGTACAATCACCAGCGCCGCGGCCGAAAGGAACTCGACGAGCGGGAAGTAGTACCCGCTCTGTACCACCGTCTCCATGTTCACGTCGCGGTATCTGGCGTTCAGGTCCTCCAGCCTCGCGTAGTCGTCGTCCTCGCGACGGAAGGCCTTGACCGTGCGCATGCCGCTGATCGATTCCTGCAGATGCGCGCTCACGTCGGCGATGCGCTCGCGCACGCCGGCGTAGCTGCGCGCCGAGCGCGAGCGGAAGACCAACGTGGCGACGATCAGCAGGGGCATGATGGCGAGTGTGGCCAGCGCGAGCCGCCAGTCGAGCACGAAGAGCAGCACGGTGGCGCCGATCAGCGTGAGCCCGTTGGTGACCAGGGAGGTGACTCCGTCGGTCACGAGCTGGTCGAGGGCGTCTATGTCGTTGGTGAGCCGGCTGACGATCCAGCCGGTCTTCTGCTGGCTGAAGAAGTCGAGCGTGAGCTTCTGGATGTGGGCGAAGAGCGCCCGTCGTATGTCGAGGATGGTGCTCTGGCCGACCACGCTCACCAGATAGGTCTGGGCGTAGCTGGCGCCCAGGTTCACGACGGCCAGCGCCACGAAGACGACGATGACCGTGGTGAGCACGCCCAGGTCGCCCTTGCCGATACCGTCGTCTATGGCGATCCGCACCAGGTACGGGATGGCCAGACTGGTGCCGGTGAAGATGAGCATGGCGAGCAGACCGAGAGCGGCTCTGCGCTTGTACGGCAGCATGTAGCGGCTGAGGCGCGCGCGCTGCCGCTCGCGCGCCAGATGAAGCAACGCCCGCCCGCCGCCGCTGTCCTGGCGCGCGGCGCCGCTGCTGTGGGGGGCGGGGG
>CAZIGT010000369.1:0-2459 GCA_964538465.1 uncultured Thermoleophilia bacterium
CGCCAGTTCTCCGTACTGAAGGAGAAGACCGTGAGCTCCTTGATGTCGCGGTCGAGGGCGCGCTCGATGATGCGGCGCAGCGCCTTGACGCCGGCCCGGTGACCGGCGGCCACCGGAAGGCCGCGGCGCTGCGCCCAGCGGCCGTTGCCGTCCATGATGATGGCTACGTAGCGGCAGGGCTCTCCGCCGGCGCCGGTCTCACCAGATGGGGTCGAACGCCTGGAGGCAGCCCGCTTCCCGGCGGCACGGCTACGCCACAGGCGGAACAAGGAGTCGGTGACGGCCATGCAGGGCGCGCCCGAGTAGCCGGATCCCTCCCGAGGTTCTACACCTCGAGGATCTCGGCCTCCTTGTGCTTGAGCAGCTCGTCGATCTGCTTGATGTTGTCGTCCGTGATCTTCTGAAGATCGTCCTCCGAGCGGTGCTCGGCGTCTTCGCCGACCATGCCCTCCTTGACGAGCTCGCGCAGGTCTTTCATAGCGTCTCGACGCACGTTGCGCACGGCGATGCGGCCGTCTTCAGCCAGGCGGTGCACCAGCTTCACAAGCTCACGGCGGCGTTCCTCCGTGAGATGCGGCACGGGCAGCCTGATGATCTGACCGTCGTTCGCCGGGTTCAAGCCCAGGTCGCTCTCGCGGATGGCTTTCTCGATGACCTTCATGGCGCTCTTGTCGTAGGGCGTCACAGTGAGCAGTCGCGCTTCCGGCGCGGCCACGTTGGCCAGTTGCTTCAGGGGCGTGCGTGCGCCGTAGTAGTCGACGGTGATGCGATCGAGCAACGCAGTGGAGGCTCGACCGCTGCGTACGGTGTTGAACTCCGACTTGGTGGCGTCGACCGCCTTCTGCATGCGGTGCCTGGCGTCCGCCAGCAGCTCCTTCTCCACCTCGTGCCCCTCCTTTTCGCACAGCTCCAGTGCGGCCTGGTCCCGTCTCAGGGCGAGACGGGCCCTCTCACGGTGGTCAGGACGTGGCGACCAGCGTGCCGACATCCTCCCCGGCCAGCACACGGTCGATGTTGTCTCCGGTCATCTTGAAGACGTGGATAGGCAAGTCGTTGTCCATGCAGAGCGAGAGTGCCGTGACGTCCATGACTCCCAGCTCCCGCTGGATGGCCTCCAGATGCGTGAGCCGCGGGATGAACTCTGCCGCGGGATCCGTCTCCGGATCCGCCGTGTAGACACCGTTGTACGTTCTCTTGGCCATGAGGATGGCCTCGGCGCCTATCTCCAGGGCGCGCAGGGCGGACGCCGAGTCTGTTGAGAAGTACGGGTTGCCGGTGCCGGCCGCGAACACGCAAACGCGTCCCTTCTCTAGGTGGCGCAGGGCGCGGCGACGGATGTACGGCTCGCAGACCGAGTCCATGAATACGGCGCTCATGACACGCGTCTCCGTGCCGCTGTGCTCGAGAGCGTCCTGGAGCGCGAGCGCATTCTGGACCGTGGCCAGCATGCCGATATGGTCGCCGGTCACGCGATCCATGCCGCGGGCGGCGGCGGCTACCCCCCGGAAGATGTTGCCGCCGCCGACCACTATGCCGATATCCACGCCCAGGCGACGGGCGCGGCCCACGTGGGTGGCGATCTCGGCGGTGCGCGCCGGGTCTATCGCTACCCCCTTCTCGCCGGCAAGCGCCTGCCCGCTCAGCTTGAGCAGGACGCGTTTGAAGGCGACCCCGCGGTCGTCGGCCATGGGCGTCAGCCCTGTTCCTCGCCCAGCTGGAACCGGACGAAGCGGCGCACCTCGACGTTCTCATGGATCTTCCCGACCAGGTCCGTGCGCAGCTGCTCGATGCTGGTCTTGCCGTCCCTGACCCACGGCTGCTCCATGAGGCAGTTCTCCTGGAAGAACTTCTCGAGCTTACCGGCGACGATCTTCTCGACCACGTTCTCCGGCTTCCCCTTGACCTGGCCGGCGTAGATGGCCTTCTCCTGTTCGAGGACTTCTGCCGGCACCTCGTCGCGGGTGACCCACTGCGGCGCGCTTGCGGCGACCTGCAGGGCCAGCTCGTGGCAGAACTCCTTGAAGTCGTCGCCGCGAGACACGAAGTCCGTCTCCACGCCGACCTCCACGAGCACGCCGATCTTGCCGCCGCCGTGGATGTATGCCTCTACCAGGCCTTCCTTGGTGACACGGGCGCTCTTCTTCTGCGCGGCCGCGACGCCCTTCTTGCGCAGCTCCACAAGCGCTTTGGCGGGATCGCCGCCGCACTCCTCGAGCGCCTGTTTGCAGTCCATCATGCCGGCCCCGGACTTCGCCCGGAGCTCCTTCACCATGCCTGCGGTGATCTCAGCCACAGATAGTCACCCCTCGTTCTTCTCGTCCGCGCCGGCCGCATCCGCTTCCGCGGCCGCCGGCGCGGCGTCATCGTCCTTGGCTTCTGCGGCGGCCGCGTCTGCGTCTTTCGCCTTTTTCTCCGCCTTGGCCTTCGCAGCGGCGCCCTTCTTCTCTGCCTTCGCCTCT
>CAZIGT010000370.1:0-2456 GCA_964538465.1 uncultured Thermoleophilia bacterium
GGGTTGTGGGGGCCGGATCGGGGGGCAGCAGGGGCGGCCCGCCCGGCCCGGCCGTGAAGCGAGGTCCGGAGTGGGCCCCCACCGCGCACGCTGAGCGGGGAGTCACGCCGGCGCCACGGATCTCGCGGTTGGGACGGCCGGCGGGCGGCGAGGCCCCGCTGCCCGCCGATCGCTGCGGCCGTGGTCAGTCCGGCACAGCCAACGCCCTGCTGTGGCGGTGGTCAGGCCCTTCGCCGTTGCTGTTGCCTCGGCTCGGCTGGGCTATGAACAGCCTGCCACAGACGTGGTCAGCCCGGCGGCCCGGCGCCGCTGCCGGCCGCCGCGACCGGTTCCGCGTGTGTCAGCCGCCGCTGCAGCAGCGCGGCCGGTATCACCGAGAGCAGCGCCGCCATGGCGGCCGTCATGAACGGCCACCAGAACGCCTCGGCGACCTCCTTGAGGAAGACCTTCTCGAGGCTGCCGGCCAGCGATGCCAGCGCGAGGGCGTCTGTGCTGCCCACAGGGGGCAGCGGCACGCCCTCCACCGGATGCACCAGCTTGCGGATCTCGCCGATGCCGGCGGTGGCGTCTATGTCTCGCGCGTCTTCCATGGCCAGGTGGAGGTACTCGTGCCACTGGTCGCTGAGCATGGGCTGGCGATCGATGATCACCTTCGCCTGCGCGATGGAATCGAGCACGGCCGTATGCACGGTGGCCGAGAACACCGCCACCAGGATGGCTACGCCGAGCAGGAAGCCGAGCTGGCGGGCGGTGTTGAGCAGGCCGCTGCCCACGCCCTTGGCGGCGGCCGGCAGCGCGCCCATGCCGGCCGCCGTGAGCGCCGGGATGGTGATGCCGAGCCCGGCGCCCACCAGCAGCGTGCGCCACATGCAGTCGACGAAGGCCGGATTGCGCGGCATGTACGCTAGTGCTACGAGTCCCCCGAACGTGACCAGCGAGCCCACCACGGCCGGCCAGCGCGGCCCGGTGCGGTCGATGAGGCGGCCGGCGAACGGCGCGATCACGAGGCTCGCAGCCGGTACGAAGGTGACGGCCGCGGCCGCCAGCAACTCGGTGTAGTCGCCGAGCGCCACCAGGAAGATCACCAGCATGAACGCCGTGCCCATCATGGCGATGTCCACGGTGGTCATGCCGGCCGTGGCGGCGGCGAAGGCGCGCCGCTTGAACAGCCGCAGGTCGAACAGCGGCGCCGGCGTGCGCAGCTCCCACCAGACGAAGAGGCAGAGGCAGGCGGCGGCGGCTACGAAGAAGCCGACGATGCCGCCGCTCAGCCATCCCCAGTTGTTGCCTTCCATGAGCGCCATGGTCAGGCAGAACAGGCCGCCGCTGATGAGCGCCACGCCGGGCACGTCCATGCGCACGCCCGCCTCGCGCGGTCGCCGCGGCGCTAGCCACATGACGAGCCCCAGCCCCAGCAGGCCCACGGGCACATTGAAGAAGAAGATCCACTCCCAGCCGGCGACGCGGATGAGCAGGCCGCCCAGCGTCGGCCCCAGCGACGCCGAGAGCGACGTTATGGCGCCGAAGAGGCCGGCGGCCATGCCCTGCCGCCGCGGCGGGAACGCGTCGAGCAGCAGCGTGAGCGAGGTGGGGATCACCGCCGCCGCCCCGGCCGCCTGGACGGTGCGGAAGCCGATGATCCACGGCACGGTGGGGGAGAGGGCGCAGCCCAGCGAGGCCCCGGTGAACACGAACAGGCCGATGAGGAACAGGCCCTTGTGGCCGAAGCGGTCCGCCAGCCTCCCCATGGTCATGAACAGGACGGTCAGCACCAGGTTGTAGCCGTTGAGGATCCACGAGACCGCCGTGACCGAGGAATCGAGTCGCTGGATGATCTCGGGGATGGCGATGGTCATGACGGTGGCATCGGCCAGCGCCAGGAACATGCCCGGCACCAGGGCGCACAGGATCAGCCAGGGACTGTGGCGACGAGTGGACGGCATCACGCTGCGGCGATCACTCAGCTGGCCAGCTTCTTCTTGCCGGAGCTGCCGCCGCCGCCCCACGAGCAGACGTCGAAGATGACCCCCACGATCAGCAGCACCAGGCCCCAACTGCGCACCGAGCCGTACGTGTTGATGGAGAACGCGTAGGCTAGGCCGGTATACGGCATGAAGATGAGCGCCAGCAGCGGCCACCACCACGTCACCCAGGCCGAGCTGATGTAGTCGGTGAACAGCCAGAGGCAGCCGAAGAAGACCCTCGGCACGAACCCTGCGAGGGCGCCGAGACAACAGCACACGGTGGACCTCCCCTTTTGCGGTGCGCGAACGTCGCGAGCCGAGGCGAGAGCAGAGACGATTTCGTGCGAGGTGGCAGCTTCGCGTACGGCTATGGGGTGAGTCTACCGTGCGCCGCCTGCGGCGGCGCGGCCCCGGCGTCTGGATGCGGCGATCTCGCGCTCACCGTCGCGCCCGCCCGCTCGCCCGAGGTTGCGTCCGGCGAACGGGCCGGCG
>CAZIGT010000371.1:0-2449 GCA_964538465.1 uncultured Thermoleophilia bacterium
AAGGGGCGGCACATGCGACGCATGCTGAGACACGGCGGCCCGCAGCCGGCCTCGAGCGCCGGAGATGCACCACCCCGCGGCGGGCTGGTGCTCACAGCACTCATCCTCGGCGCCACGGTCGCCAACCTCAACCTCGCGGTCGCGAACGTCGCGTTGCCCACGATCGGCAAGGCCCTGGATGCTTCGCAGGCCGCGCTCGACGGTGTAGCGGTCGGCTTCACCCTCGGCCTGGCCGCCTCGGTCCTCTACCTCGGCGCCCTCGCCGACCGCCACGGGCGCAAGCTCATGCTCATGCTGGGGCTGGCTCTCACGATCCCGGGCGCGGCGCTGGCAGCCTGGGCGCCGAACGTCGGACTGCTCATCGTGGCCAGGATCGTCGGCGGCCTGGCCGCCGGCATGGCCTTCCCCACCACGCTCTCTCTCATCACCGCCCTTTTCAGCGGCCACCGCCGCACCAAGTCGATAGCGCTCTGGTCAGGCATCGGTGGCGGCGCCTCGGCCATAGGCCCGCTCCTCGTGGGCCTTCTGCTCACCAGGTTCTGGTGGGGTTCCGCGTTCGTCATCACCATCCCGCTGGCCGTGCTGGCGATTATTCTGGCGGTCTGGGTCGTGCCGCGGCACGCCGGCGAGTCCGACCGCAAGGTCGACAACGCCGGGGGGCTGCTCTCGGTGGTCGCCATCAGCACTCTGGTGCTGGCGCTCAATTTCGCCTCGGTGCCGAACGGCGCCACCTTGGCGCTCATACTCGGCGCGGTGGCCGTGAGCACGCTGGTGCTCTTCGGCTGGCGCCAGCGCCGCGCCGTCGATCCCCTCTTCGATCTGCACGTGGCCCGACGACGCATCTTCTGGGTGGCGGCCCTCGCCGGCATCATCGCCTTCGGCGCTCTCATGGGTTCCCTGTTCATCGGCCAGCAGTTCCTCCAGGACGTACTCGGTTACTCGGCGCTGGAGGCCGGTCTTGCCGTCCTGCCCTCCCCAGTGCTCATGGTCTGCCTGGCACCGATGTCGGCGAGGCTCATCGCCGCCCGCGGCGCGCGCTTCACCCTGATCATCGCCTTCGTGCTGATCGGCGCCGGCTTCGCCGTGATGCTCACGTGGAAGGAAGGCATCGGCTACCCGTTGGTCGGCGTGGCCTACGCGCTGGTGGGAGCCGGCATCGCCCTGGGCGGCACGCCGTCATCACGTTCGGTCATGAGCTCCGTTCCCGTGCATCGCGCCGGCATGGGCTCCGCCACCACGGACCTTCAGCGCGACCTCGGCGGCGCCGTCATGCAGTCGCTGCTGGGAGCGCTCCTCACGCTCCGCTACTCGAACTACTTCGCCAAGGCGTTCGAGACTCTCTCACCTGAGCAGCAGGAGAAGATGGGGGAAGACGCGGCGGCGACCATCCAGTCTTCGTTCGGCGGCGCCGAGCAGGTCGCCGAGCTCTACCCGCAGGCCCAGGCCGACAAGCTCATGCAGGCCGCTAAGCAGGCGTTCACAGAGGGGTCACGTCTCGCTCTGGTGGCCGCCCTGTGCGCGATCGCCATCGGACTCCTGCTCGTGATTTTCGCCTTCCCCGGGAAGGAGCGTGAGAACGCGCTTGAAGACGCGTACGCACGCGAGGATGCCGCAGCGGCCTGACTCCCCGCTGCTGCGGTCGCTGGACCGCCTCTACGGCCCCGCTCCAGGCCCGCTGCACCCGCTCCTCTGCCGCGCACGTGGGAACGCATCGTTAATGGTAGTCGCGGCTGCGGCCGATGAAGGGAACCGACGGGCGCTCTCCCGCGATACCCGACGAAGGCGCAGGCCGGCCACAGCCGGCGTTGCGTGACCAAGGAGGAGCCACGAAGACCTGCGGCCTGTGCGGCACCACGCAATCGGACACGGCCCAGACCTGCTACCGCTGCGGCGCGAGCCTCGCCAAGGGGCGCTCCCGCGCTGTCCCGAAGCGCTCGAAGAACGAGGCGCCGGACACGGCGGCCGTCGAGCGCCAGCGCAAGGGCGGCCGGCGGGGAGCCAGTAGATCGGCCGGCGGCAAGGGCCTCTCCGGCCAGAAGCTCGTTCTGCTGATCCTCGTGGTGGTGCTGGCAGCCGCAGTCGGCGTGGTGCTGAAGCTCCAACTCGGCGGCGACTCGAGCGTCGCGAGCCAGGCGACGAGCTCGACATCGGGATCGTCCGTCACCGGCCCGATCGACGCCGCCAAGAACGCCTCCGTCGAATCCAACACACGCTCCATCAACGCGGCTGTGCAGAGCTACATCGCCGAGAACGGCGCGGCCCCCGACGCCGCCCAGGTATCGGCTACAGGGGCTGTTGGCCAACTCGTGGAGCAATGGCCCACCAATCCGTATACCAAGCAGCCGGTCAAGAACAGCACTGCCGCCGGCGACTTCTCGTACACGGCCACGGCCGGCTCCCCCGACTACCAGCTCGTGGGGTATGGAGCGGACGGGCCGGTCTGTACGCT
>CAZIGT010000372.1:0-1422 GCA_964538465.1 uncultured Thermoleophilia bacterium
GACAGCCGCGGCGACGGCGGCTTCCAGATGACCATGCAGGAGCTGTCCACCGCGGTGAACTACGACGTGCCGGTGGTGGTCGCCCTGCTCAACAACGGCTACCTGGGCATGGTCCGGCAGTGGCAGGACCTGTTCTGGAACAAGCGGTACTCGGACACGGGCCTCGAGGTCCAGCCGGACTTCGCCAAGCTGGCCGAGGCGTTCGGAGCCGTCGGCATCACGGTGGACCGGCCGGACCAGGTGGCCGACGCGTTGCGCACGGCCATCGACTGCGGCCGGCCGGCGGTCATCGACTTCCGCGTGCGCCGCGAGGAGAACGTGTTCCCCATGGTGCCGAGCGGCCAGTCTCTCGACGAGATGATCGGCGGGCACGCGCCCAGGAAGCGCAAAGCGGCGGCGAAGCCGGCGGCGGAGAAGGCGGCGAGGGCGGCAGCCGGTGCCGCCGCGACGAAGCCGGCGGCCGGCGCCGCCGCGCCATCGCGCGCGCGGAGGGCCGGGGGCGCGTCATGAAGCACACACTCTCTGTGCTCGTCGAGGACAAGCCGGGCGTGCTGACGCGTATAGCCGGCCTGTTCGCCCGTCGCGGCTTCAACATCGACAGCCTGGCCGTCGGTGAGTGCGAGGTGCCCGGCCTCAGCCGCATAACCATCACCATCGACGGCGCCGAACAGCCGATCGATCAGGTCACCAAGCAGCTGCACAAGCTCATCAACGTCATCAAGATCCGCGACCTCGACCCGGAAGGCATGGTGAGCGCCGAGCTCATGCTCATCAAGGTGAGCGCCGAGGGCGAGAAACGGGCCGAGGTGCTGCAGATAGCCGAGATCTTCAAGGCCAAGATCGTGGACGTGCAGAAGCGCACGCTCACCATCCAGGTCACCGGCGCCAGCGACAAGATCGAGGCCTTGCTCGACCTCTTGCAGCCGGTGGGCATCCAGGAGATCGTGCGCACGGGCGTGATCGCCATCGGGCGGGGCCGCGCGTAGCGTGACCCGTCACGCGGCAGGACGCCGGGACGGGTAGCAGGCGGCTCTGCTCCCGTCGCGGTGACGCCGGTGAAGGGTGCTGCGGCCGGCCGGCCGTGTTGGCCGTATCGCGCCCGAGGCAGTAGAGTCCAACATCCCGGCCGTGCCGGGTCGGGCGGCGGGTGCGGCGGGGACACCCCCACCACACGCCGCCCGCCGGCGCCGGTCCGGACATACTCACGATTGTTGGCGCCACCCGGGACCCGTCCCGGCGGCCCGCTCAAAGAAGGAGACACGCATGTACTACGACAAGGACGCCGACCTCGGCCTCATCACCCCCAAGACCGTGGCCATCATCGGCTTCGGCAGCCAGGGCCACGCCCACGCCCAGAACCTGCGCGCCAGCGGCGTCTCGGGCGGGGGGAGCGACGTGCCGGGCACGCCCAACGCGGTGCGC
>CAZIGT010000372.1:1432-2447 GCA_964538465.1 uncultured Thermoleophilia bacterium
AAGGCCGGCTTCAAGGTGCTCAGCGCCGCCGATGCCACCAAGAAGGCAGACGCGGTCATGATGCTGGTCCCGGACGACGTGCAGGCGCGCCTTTACAAGAGCGACGTGGCTCCCAACCTGCGCGCCGGCATGACGCTCATGTTCGCGCACGGCTTCAACATCCACTTCAACCAGATCGTCCCGCCCAAGGACGTGGACGTGAGCATGGTCGCCCCCAAGGGCCCCGGCCACCTGGTGCGCCGCCAGTACGAGGAGGGCAAGGGCGTGCCCTGCCTGATCGCGGTCTACCAGGACGCCAGCGGCAAGGCCAAGGACTTCGCGCTCGCCTACGCCAAGGGCCTGGGCGCCACCCGCGCCGGGGTCATCGAGACCACCTTCGAGGAAGAGACGGAGACGGACCTGTTCGGCGAGCAGGCCGTGCTCTGCGGCGGCTGCGCCGAGCTGGTCACGGCCGGCTTCGAGACGCTGGTGGAGGCCGGCTACCAGCCGGAGATCGCCTACTTCGAGTGCCTGCACGAGCTCAAGCTGATCGTCGACCTCATCTGGGAGAAGGGCATCAGCGGCATGCGCTACTCGATCAGCGACACGGCCGAGTACGGCGACCTCACGCGCGGGCCGCGGGTCATCGACGAGCGGGTGCGCGAGACCATGCGCGGCATACTGGCCGAGATCCAGAGCGGAGAGTTCGCGCGCGAGTGGATCCTCGAGAATCAGGCCGGACGGCCCGTCTACAGCGCGCTCAAGCGCCAGGGAAAGCAGAGCCTCATCGAGCAGGTCGGCAAGGAATTGCGCGCGATGATGCCGTTCATCGACCAGGGCGGCTTCGACATCGACGAGTGACGACTTCGGCGCCGAGCCCGCGTCGCTGTGGCTCGGCGTCCGTGAGCGGCTCGGCCACTGGGGTCTCTCTTCGCTGTCTTTGGACGGACTTGAAGAGGATGACCCCGGTGGTCGTCTGCTCTCAACCGGCCGGCCGCGCCGTGGTCACCGGCTCGTTGCTGGCGGCTCCTCGCCG
>CAZIGT010000373.1:0-2440 GCA_964538465.1 uncultured Thermoleophilia bacterium
GTCCTCGCTGCCGACCACGCCGTCGAGGCCGGCGCTGTCGAAGTCGACCGTGGCGGCGGTTGTGCCGTCGTAGACCTTGTTCTGGGCCACGGCGCCGGTGACGGTGAGCTCCTTGGCGGTGATGTTCGCCGTGGCGGTGGTCGACGTGTTCGACAGCGTGTAGTTGGCCGCGTCCGTTCCGCTCATCGTGATGCCAGCGACGGTCACGGTCTTGCCGGTGCCGACGTTCTTGTCGGCGAACGTGGCGCTCGAGTAGCTGAACGTCACATCATCACCAGCAAGCACACCCGAACTGGTCACGGTCGCCGTGGCGTTGGCGGTGCCGTCGTACGTCTTGTTGCTCGCGGTCGCCGTGGCGGTGATGGCTGTGGCTGTGGGACGAATGGCCACAAGGTGCGCCACCCAAGGAGTCGAGGCGCTGGCCGTGGAGGTCTTGCTGCCGGTTGCCTGCTTCGTGGCGTACGTCTGGTCGCAGACCCGCATGGTGGGCCCGTTGCCTCCGCCGTAGGCACCCGTGTAGCGGCTGCCCATGCCACTGGGAAGCGTGAGCGTCGTGTTGTTGTCAGCGCAGAAGCACCCGATCACCATCGAGTTGGGCCGAGCGGTCACCCCTGTGGCGGTGACGCTTGTGCCAGTGGCAGCCGATGCCTCGCTCGATGCAGAGATCGGGCTGGTCTGGTCGACGCCGGTGTAGCGGAGGATGAGGCCCATGGCCCTGCTCCCTGCGCCGCCGTAGTTGATTGTGAAGCTGTAGTTCGCGGGCTCAGTGGACCCAGCGACCTTGTAGCAGACCGCCTGGCCCACGTTGGTACCCTGATCCGTGTCGTAGAGCGTGGTCCAGCCGGACGGCGCGGTGACGCTGCCGCCGCCGTTGCGCGCGATCACCGCGACCAGCAGATGGCCCGAAGACGTGCCGGTCGGCCTCGCCAGTGTCAACGTTGTGTTGTTCGTCGTGGCCGTCGCGCTCACGGCGCCAAAGCCCACAGCCGCAGACGCAACGGCCGGCAGCATGCAGGTAATCAGCAGCGCCGCCAGCAGGCTGAGCATGAACAAGGGGCGGAGGAGTCGCGGTCCGCGGGCTCTGCCGCCCCTTCTCTTCTTGGCGTGGGTAGTGACTGTGCTCGCTCTCATGGGACCCCCCTATAGGTCTCCTTCGGTCTCAGCTGCGGGCTCAGCTCACGAGACCGGCCGATACGTATGTTGGATTCTTGCAGGCTCCAGATAGGCCATCCGCCTGCTGCGGATATCCCTGCCCTGTCGGGACGCAGACAGCTCGACGGAAGCCCCCTCACAGGTGGTCTATGTGGGCCCTCCCAAGGTCAGACTGGTGAACGGCGCTGATTGTATTCGTATGGACCTCCGATGTCACCCGCTCTGTATACACAGCGAAGCAGTGCTGCGGCGGTCGACGCGGCGGCTCGACTACTTGTCTGCGGGGAGTCTCTCTCCAGGCTTCTGCCGAGGCTTCTCCTGAGACCTCCCTTGAGGCCTCGGCGCGCCGCGCGCATGATAGGCGCACGGACGAGAAAGGACGGCTATGACACCCGACCCACACCCGTTGCTCGAGCGGCTCTTCGTCGACCTGCCGCTCATCGGCCTCTACGACGCTCCCGACCCCGCGGCCTACGAGCCGCTGGTCGCGCCGAAACCCCGCGTTCACACCTGTCTGTGGGCGTTCTTCGAGCAATGGAAGCGGGGCGCCGCCGTGCATCTCACCAAGGACCGGCACGGCTGCAGCGGCTTCGGCCGGGCGTACTTCGACGTCAATCCGCGCTCGCGCGAGGAGTTCCTGACCTTCCTCGTGGACGAGGAAGGCCTGCGCTCCTCGCGCGAGCTCATGGCCGAGTGGGTCGACTCCGACTCCGTTTGCCACGGCACACATGGGCACATCCTGATCGGCCCGTGGCGCCCCGAGTGTTACGAGCACCTCGTCACGGCGACCTTCTTCGTCGACCCCGACCAGCTCTCGGCGCTGGTCGTGGGCGCCAACTACCATGCGTCCATCCACGACCCGCAACCGGTGCTCGCCCCGTTCGGGGCTGGCTGCATGCAGCTTCGCGTGCCGTTCGCCGACCCCGCCGTCGCACAGGCCGTCATAGGTGCCACAGACCTCGCCATGCGCCAGTTCCTCCCGCGCAACATCCTGGCGTTCACCGTGACGAAGCCGATGCTGGAACGGCTCTGCAGCCTCGACGAGCGCAGCTTCCTCTACAGGCCGTTCTTCAACGACCTGCAGAAGGCGCGGGCGCGGCAGGCCCGACGAGGCCGGTAGGCCTGCGCGCCGGACGCGGCGGGTCCGACGGACTCGCTGAGACCCGCAGCCAACGCGCTCCGGCGCGGTCGCCGCGAGCGCGGCAGGCCCGATCAGGTCACTCGGCCTGCGCGGGACGCAGCAGGCCCGGCGCGGCCGGGACGAGGGCGCGGGGATGCCGGAGCCTCC
>CAZIGT010000374.1:0-2420 GCA_964538465.1 uncultured Thermoleophilia bacterium
CCGGCGAGGCTTCTTTCGCCGGCCGCCCGCCCCGCGTTACAGCACAGCGGAGGATCGAGCGGTCTGGCTAGGTCGATCGCCGCTCGGTCGTAGAACACGAGCCTACGGTCGCGCCTCCGTCTCTCGCAGCCGCGTCGTCGGCGCGCTTGCTCTTCCCGGTCAACTCCAGGATCAGCGCGTGGTGCACCACGCGGTCGATCGCCGCTGCTGTGGTCATCGCGTCTTTGAAGATCCGGTCCCACTGCGAGAAGACCAGGTTGCTGGTGATGACCACGCTGCGCCGCTCGTAGCGCTCGGCGAGGAAGGTGAAGAGCACCTCCATCTCCTCGCGGTCCTGTTGCACGTAGCCGAGGTCGTCGAGGATGACGACGTCGAAGCGGTCGAGGACCTTGAGCTCGTGCTCGAGCGTGAGCGCCTTCTTTGCTGCCAGCAGCCGCTGCACCAGCTTGTACGTCGGCGTGAAGAGCACCGAGCGGCCGCGCTGGACGAGCTCGTGGCCGACCGCGCAGACCAGGTGGGTCTTGCCGCGGCCCGGCAGCCCGAAGGCGAGCACGTTCTCGGCGCGCTCGACGAAGCCGCCCTCGCACAGTGCCGGCAGCTGGCGCTTGACCTTCGCCGGCAGCCGCTCGGTATCCAGCATGGCGAGCGTCTTGTCCTCGGGCAGTCCTGAGTCCTTGCGCAGCCGCTGAATCTTGCGCTCCTTGCGCTCGCTCATCTCCAACTCGACGAGGTGGCGCAGGTAGGCCTCGAAGGTCCAGCCTTCCCGCTCGGCCTGGCGCGCGATCTCCTCGTGGTGGGCGGAGAAAGCGGGCAGCTTCAGCGCGCGCAGCAGCATCCCCACGGTGGCGGCCTCGCTCACGACGCCACCTCCTCGGAGAGCAGGCCATCGTAGTCAGTCAGGTCGACGCGCGGCGCCTCGAGCGCCGGCACTTCCGGCTTGCTCGGGGCGACGAGTGCCTTCACCGGTTCCGAGCCAGTCAGCCGCTGCTCCCTCAACAGCCGGTCGAGCGCAGCTTCGACCTCGCTCTCCATCGTGGTCGCCGCCAAGTACAGGATGCGCAGGTACTCGCGGTCGGCGTGCCGTTCTCCCTTCGCCGTCAGTTCGTCGTAGGCGCGCCGGAAGGTGAGCGAGGGGAAAAGCTCCTCGCGGTACTTGTAGCGCGCGAAGGCCTGGGGCTTCTGCACCAGCGACCAGATGATGTGCCGGTAGTTGATGCGATGCCCGCCCACGCCTCGGAGACGCTCGACGACGAGCTGCGGATCGCCGCCGCCGTAGAAGACCTCCAGCCGATCGTCGAAGACGTGCACGCGCACTTCGCAGCCCTTCAGCCGCGAGGGCACCGAGTACGTGTTGCGCCGCACCCGGATCGTGCTCCACGAGGTGGTCCTCACCGTCTCCTCGACGTACTCCGGCAGCCGCGAGACCTTGAGCTCCTTCATCGCGGCCAGCTCCTCGGCGATCTTCTTGCGCCGGAGGTCGTTCGCCTTCTCCAGCACCTGCTGCACCCAGCGCTCGTACGTCTCGACGCTTTCGAAATCGCGGCTGGCCCGCATTAGGAGGTGCTGCTCGAGGCGGCGCTTGGTCGCGCCGTTGAGCGCTTCGACGTCGCCGTTCTGGTTGCTTTTGCCGACCTCGATCGTCCGCGGCTTCATCCCCAGGTGGTCCATCATTCGCTGGTACTCGGCGTTGAAGCCCCGCTTGCCGTTGGGGAGGTCGTGCGTGGCCGCTGTCGAGTTGTCTGTCTGGTGCCACTCTGGCACCCGGCCCAGACGGAACAGCGCTGCCTGGACCCCGCGCCGCAACGCCATCAGCGACTCCGAATGGCAGACCGTCGCCCATTCCCAGTTCGAAAACGGCAGTACCGGATGGCACAGCAGGTGCGGGAACGGCTCGCCGGCGATGGTCACCGCGAGCTCCTCGCAGTGGGTGAAGTCGGTCTGCATCGCCTCGCCCGGGCGGTGCTCCTGCGCGAAGTAGACCTCGCGCTCAGGGCCCTCCTTGGCCCGCCACTCCTGCACCCGCCGCTGCAGCGTCCGCAGCTGCCCCGGCTCGTAGCGGTCGGGGTGCGCAGCCAGCAGGTGCTCGAACAGCGTCTTCGCTTCGAGCTCCGGCGCCTCCTTCAACAGCGCCTTCAGCGCCGGCCAGTCCTCGGCGAACGGATCCGCCCTCGTCCGCCACTCCCGCCGCGCCTTCAGCTCCGACGGCAGCTTCCCCTCGTCGAGGTACTTGCGAGCCGTCTTGCGGTCCATCCCCGCCTTCAGGGCAGCCAGACCGACCTTCCCGCATTTCGCCTTCTCCTCCATCAGTCGCCTCACTTGCGCGTCGCTCACGCTCACCGGCTTCTCCTCGAAGAAGCCGGCACTCGTACGCCACCAGGTGGGGTTCGCCCACCTCAGGCCGCCCGCGACCGACGCGCTGT
>CAZIGT010000375.1:0-2412 GCA_964538465.1 uncultured Thermoleophilia bacterium
CGGCGCCGCGACATCCCCTTTATCTCAGCACCTAGCGATCCGCGCCTGCCGTTCTGCGTGCTCCGACCGCCCGCTCGCGGTCAGCGCGTCTTCTCCCACTTCTGCAGGTAGGCGACCTCCGAGAGGGTCTTGCCGCTCTCGATCTCTCCGCGCAGGCGGTTCTCCTTCTCGAGCACGTCCATGGCTCGGTTGGCGAGCTCCACGGCCTGTGCCTTGGGGAGGACCATGACCCCGTCATCGTCGCCGATGACCCAGTCGCCGGGGCTCACGGTCTGGCCGGCGACCACGATGGGCACGTTGATCTCGCCGAACCCCTTGGGTTCGCCGGCGTTGGCGCTCACCAGGCTGGAGAAGGCGGGGAACTTGAGGCGGGCGATCTCGGGCGTGTCGCGGATGGCCCCCCAGATGACCAGGCCGGCCACCTTCTTGACCATGGCGCTATGCGTGGCCAGCTCGCCCCACACGGCCGGTGTGGTGTTGGCCGCGTCTATCACCAGCACGTCGCCGGGCCGGCAGAGGTCGATGGCCTCGACCGGCTTGGCCCAGTCGCCCGGATAGGTGCGGACCGTGACCGCGGGGCCGCACATGTGGGCTCCGGGCAGCAGCGGGCGGATGCCGGGCAGGCTGGGCTGACGGTGCCAGGCGTCCGATACGTTGGCCGTCGAGACCTGTTCGAGCACTTCGCGGACGGACTCCTCCGAAGCCCGCTTGTACAGCCTGGTCTCGATGGACCGGCGCTCGTCGACGGCGCGGCGGATCTCGGCGGCCGCCGCCGCGGCGTCCTGCGCCTTGATGATGGCGCCGCCCACGACCACGACCGCGGCGCCGGCTTCCACGGCCGCCGCCGCCGTCTCGGAGTTGACGCCGCCGGCCACGGAGACCGGTATGGACACGGCTTTCGCGACGGCGCGGAGAGTCTCAAAGGGCGCCTCCCCGCGCCGCGGCGGGGCCCGGGCGGTGGGCCCGCCGCGGCGGGCGCCCCCCCGCGCCGCGCCGCGCTGGCCGCGCGCCACCGGGTCTGCCACCTCGATCATGTCGACGATCAGCTTGCAGCCGTAGTTGCGCGCGGCCTCGGCGCACTCCTTGATCGTCGAGTCCGAGGCGGCGCCGAGCACGCCGACCACGCCGGCGCCAGCCTTGGCCGCGTACTCCACCTCGGTGCGGCCGGCGTCCATGGTCTTCATGTCGGCGACGATGGTGCGGTCCGGGAAGGCGCTCTTCAGCTCCCGGACCGCCCGCAGGCCTTCGCTCTTGATGAGCGGCGTGCCGGCCTCCACCCAGTCGGCGCCGCCGGCGACCGCCTCGGCGGCCACCGCGAGGGCGCGGGGCAGGTCGACGAAGTCCAGCGCCACCTGCAGCAGCACGCCCTCGCCCAGAGCCTTCGGCGCCCCGGCGCCGGCCGCGTTCGCGGCTCCTGCCGCGCGCCCGCCGCCCTCACCGGCAGCTTGGCCGCTCACGTCAGACCCCCATGATCTGGACCACGACGCGCCGCGAGCGCGGCCGCGCGTCGAAGTCGCAGAAGACGATCGCCTGCCAGCGGCCCAGCGTCATGTGCCCTTCCGCGAACGGGATCGTGAGCGATGGCCCGAGCAGGCCGGCGCGCACGTGGGAATGGCCGTTCCCGTCGCCCAGGTTCACGTTGTGCTCGTACGGCTTACCGGGAGGCACGATCGTGTCGAACAGCTCCTGGATGTCGTGTACCACTCCGGGCTCGAACTCTATGGTGGTGACGGCTCCCGTGGCGCCCGGGGCGAACACGGTCACCGTTCCCGACGTCAGGCCGGTGCGCTTGAGCGCAGCGGCCACCTGGTCGGTGATGCCGGCGATGTGGCCGCTGCCGGGGGTGTCCAGCTCGACGAAGTCGGTGACCACCCTCACCAGGCCCTCGGCTGTATGTGCGTGTGTGCTGTGTGGCTTCATGGCGATGCGTCGTTTCGTGCTGGCGTCCACGTACTCTACCTTTCTCTGCGGTTGTGCCTGCCGGTCCGGCGGCGTTGACGGCCTGCCGGCCGCAGGTGCCGGTCGTCGTTGGGCGGGTCGAGCGCTGAGCCGGGCTCGAGGTCGGGTGCTGGGCCCGGCGCGGGGACTGTATCGGGGTCGAGCTCGCGGTCCGGTAGAGGGAGGGGCTCGGAGTCGAGCGCCGGTCCGAGCGCGAGGTTGTCGATGAGACGCACGCTGCCCAGGCGGGCGGCGGCGATGATCAGCGCGTCGTCGCTCGCGTGGTCGAGCGGCTCGAAGGTGCGTGGGTCGACGAGGGCCACGTAGTCGATGGCGAAGGCGGGCTCGGAAGGATGCTGCGGTTGCAGCCCGGCACGGACGGCTGCCAGGACGTCATCAGCGGGCGCCGGCGCGCCGCCCGCGGCGCGGGCCCCGCCGCCCCCCGCCGCCCCCCCCCCGGCCAGCCCCCGCCCC
>CAZIGT010000376.1:0-2399 GCA_964538465.1 uncultured Thermoleophilia bacterium
CCTCCAACTCCAGCTCCAACTCACCCTCCAACTCCAGCTCCAACTCACCCTCCAAGGCAGAGCGCGTGTGATTCGGACGACGCCGATTTCGAGGCGTTCTTCGCCGCCTATCCCAAGCGCCGGCGGGTGGAGCCGAAGACCGCACGTCGGGCCTGGGCGGCCCGTCGCAAGAGCAAGGTGCCGGCCGCCGACATGATCGCCGCGGCCAGGAACTACGCCGCCTACCACGACGACGCCGGCACGGAGGCGCGCTACATCAAGCACCCCTCGACCTTCATCGGACCAGACGAGCCCTTCAGGGAATGGGTTGCCGGGATCCCCGAGGCGTACCGCACCAACGGCAAGCGAGACCTCCAACCGGATGACTTCTTCGCCATGGCCCAGATGGCTGAGGCCGAGGACGTGCCCGACTCTGATTGCGAGGTGATCTCATGACCAGGGCACAAGTCCTGACGCTGATCGGCCTCATCAAGGCGGCCTGGCCGCGGGATGAGATGAGCCCCGACACTGCCAAGGCGTACGCCGAGGACCTGATCGACCTTGACCACGAAGCGGCGCTCGCCGCTCTGCACACAATCCGGCGTGGATGCAAGTTCCGTCCGCATCAGTCGGAGATTCGCCAGCTCGTCGCCGAGCGGACTCTAGCCATCCCATCGCCGGCCGATGCCTGGCACGAGGTCCAGCAGAAGGTCCGCGAATACGACGACTACGACGACGCCAGGAAATGGCCGGCGTGGTCACACGACCTCATCAAGCAGACCGTGCTCGATCTAGGCGGTCTGCGGGCCCTCTACTACTCGCAGATGCCCGGCGCCGACCGAGCCCATTTCCTGGCGCTCTACCGAGAGCACCGCGAGGCCTCGATCGCCCGGGCTACCGCCGGCCAACTGCCGGCGCCGCTCAAGGCGATCGACGGCGGCCGCGCGCTTCCCACAGGCACCACGAATCAGGAGACCTGATCAGATGATCACGCAGACCGAGTTGTTCCCCCAGGCCGAGGCCGACCGCGCCCAGGCCGTGCTCGACTACCTGCTGACTCGCAGGGAGAAGGCCGAGAAGGCTCTGGCGACCGCCGAGCAGAACCTCGAGGACGTCAATGCCCTGATCAGCAAGCAGCTGCACGTCCTCAAGCTGCTGCGCGCCAACAGCGTCACCCAGGCGACGCTCGCGCCCGATGTCGTCGACGTCGAGGCCGAGCCCGAAGACGCCGAAGTCCTGGCGATCGACGGCGTTGCCGTGACGCCGGACGGCACCGAGTATGCGACCGCGACCGGTGAGATCGTCGAGGCCTCAGACGATGTCGAGGAAGGCGACCAGCCGGCCGGTGAGGCAGAGGACGGCGGCATGGTCCTCACGCAGTGGCCCGGGGAAGAGGAGCCGACCGAGACCACGGTCGGGTCGCGCACCCGGTTCGGCCAGCTGGTGGCCGAGTACTTGAGCGAGGAGGGCATCGACCACGAGGTCGACGCGTTCGCCGTCGTAGGGCCCGAGGGCGTGGAGCGCTCGCTGCGCGACGTGATCCCGCCCGGCATGTACGGGCAGACGTTCAGGATCGTCCGCAAGGCAACCGAGCAGATCGAGGATGATGCGGCGTGACGGAACGCCTCACACCGCAGCAGGCAGGCCGCGCTCTCGCCCACGGCGCCGGCAAGCAGCCGGAATCACTCGTGCTCAAGTCCGTGCGCGCCTACTTGCGGCAGTTCGGCTGGTACGTGGTCCGCATCCAGCAGGGCATGGGCTGCCACAAGGGTGTCGCCGATCTGGTGGCCACCCGCGAGGGCCGCACGGTCTGGGTCGAGGTCAAGACGCCGACCGGCCGGCAGTCCGACGCCCAGCGCGAGTTCGAGCGCGAGATCAAGGCGCACGGCGGTGAGTACGTCGTCGTTCGCTGCGTCGAGGACGCGGCGGCGATGTCCGGGGATCTGTGCCTGCTGTGAAGACGTCATGCCGGCAGAGGGTGGTCGCGGCCGCGGATGGCCCACCGCCCTTTGCCGGCATCGAGCCCCCCGAGCGGCGCTGTCTGAGCCCGGACTGTCCGGTGCCCGGTGGCGCCGTTCTCTCGCGCTTCAACGACACCGGCCTGTGCTGGCAGTGCCAGCAGGCGGGGCGCCGGCCGCGGATCACGGCGCCGTTCGAGTCGACCTCGCCGGCGAGCCCCGAGGTCGAGCTCTGGGAGGTCGTGGCCGGCCTGCTGCTCCTGCAGCGCAACCTGCGCCCGGACGTGCCTCTGCGCCTGCAGGAGGCCCTGGGAAGCCTGGGTATCGAGGCGAGCACCCGCCAGATCAAGGATGCCGTGCGTCGCTGCCGGCGACGCGAGATGACGATCGAGAGCGAGCCGGGGTCGGCGGGGTATGCGTTGCGGGAGTGGCGGTTCCCGTTTCGGCGGGGGAGGCGGGGGC
>CAZIGT010000377.1:0-2373 GCA_964538465.1 uncultured Thermoleophilia bacterium
GCTGGCGCCCGGGCCGCCGCCTAACCACGAAGAGGGATTGACACCGGCTTCACGCGACCGATACCGTATCCACAATACGGCCCGTTTGCCCGCAATGCGGTACCGCCAGGCCCTCACATCAGCCGGCTGGGCGCCTGCAACGAGCTGTAACGAGACGGAGAAGGAGCATCAATGGGTAGGAAGGTATTCGTCGATCTCACGCATCCTTTCAGCGCCGAGATCCCCCGGTGGCCGTACTTCGTCAAGCCGGTCATCGACTCCATGCACACCCTGGCCAAGGGCGGCGTCCTCACCCAGCGCATCGACTGCGTGCAGCACACCGGCACCCATGCCGACGCTCCTCGTCACGTGATGGAGCGTGAGTTCACCGGCAAGCGTGCCCGCTACACCCACGAGATGCCGGTCGACGCCTACACCGGCGACGCCGTCTGCCTCGATATCCAGATCGAGAAGTGGGGCCTCATCCTGCCCTCGCACCTCGAGGACGCCTGCGAGCGTGCCGGCGTCAAGCCCGAAGAGCTCAAGGGCATGGTCCTGTGCCTCAACACTGGCATGCACCGCAAGTTCGACGACTCCATGGACTACTACCAGTACTCCTGCGGCACCGGCGTCGAGGCCGGCCGTTGGTTCGTCGAGAAGCAGCTCAAGTGCGTGGCCATGGACATGCAGGCCCTCGACCATCCGCTCCACACCGCGATGGGTAAGAACGGCCCGCCGCAGATGAACCTCACGGGTGCCTCCGGCCGTCCGATCACCGAGGAGTACATCGAGAAGTACGGCATCGAGGCCTACGCCGAGTTCGAGAAGGCCGTCTACATCCAGGTGCACGGTCAGGAGGCCTAGGACGCCAAGTTCGGCGACCTCGAGGGGCTCGGCTGCGAGGGTACGTGGGAACCCTGCCACAAGCAGATGCTCGGCCACGGCATCGTGGGCGTCGAGAACCTCGGCGGCGACCTGGACAAGGTCAAGGGCAAGCGGTTCCGCTTCTACTGCTTCCCGATCCGCTGGTACATGGGCGACGGCTCCATGGTCCGCTGCGTCGCCGAGATCGACGAGGACGACCTGAACGACGTGCCGGATCGCACGTACACCTACGCCGGCACCGGCTACGGTCCCGGCGCCGGCTACTGAGAAAAGGAGAAGACGGTGGAAGTCACGCGCTACAACGAGGCCCCGAGCTACGAGGCTCCCGGGCACTTCGACGTGTACGGCCTGCGCCTGCAGGGCTTCGACGTCAGCAAGACGCGCACGTTCTGGATGAGCATCTCGCACTTCCTCCCGAGAGGCGGCTGCGAGTACGATGCCACTCCGGTCGAGAAGGTGTACTTCGTGCTCGACGGCGAGATTACCGTCAAGACGGAAGAGGGCGAAGTCGTGCTCAAGAAGTACGACTCCATCTATCTCGCCCCGAACGAGGCCCGCTCCATCCTGAATCACACGAACTCGCCGACGACGATGCTCGTCGCCATTCCCTATCCGGAACCGCGCGAGCTCTGACGAAGGAGAGCCGTCATGGCGTTCCCGAACCCCATCATCACCGCGTCGCTTACCGGTCCGGTAGCGACCAAAGCCGACAACCCGAACATGCCGGGCTCGCCGGCGGAGATCGCCAGGGATGCCAAGGAGTGCTATGACGCCGGCGCCTCGGTCATCCACATCCACCTCCGTGACGACCAGGGCCGCATGACCACGGACCTGGATGTCGCCCGGCGCACGGTCGAAGCGGTGCGCGAGGCCTGCCCCGGCATCGTGCAGCTCTCCACCGGCGGCCTGGACTTCCCCTACGAAGACCGCATGCGGATCGTGGAGGCCAAGCCCGCTATGGCGACGCTGAACCCGGCGACCATGACGTTCGCCGGCGCCGAGTTCCGTAACCCGCCCAAGCAGATGATGCAGCTGGCGGCACGCATGATCGAGCTGGGCATCAAGCCGGAGGTGGAGATTTACGACACCGGCCATGTGGAGCTCATGCTCGACCTGGTCAAGAAGGGGCTCCTCGTGGAGCCGCTGCAGGTGTCGTTCGTGATGGGCGGCAAGGGCGGCGTGGCCGGCGACCCAACGCTGCTCACGCACATGCTGCGCGAGCTGCCGCCAGGGACCAGTTGGCAGGTCATCGCCGTCGCCAGGGTCAACCTGACGATGACCACCATCGGTCTGGCGCTGGGCGGTAATGCCCGCACCGGCATGGAAGACACGCTCATGATCGAGCCGCACGTGCTGGCCGACTCCAACGCTCAGCTCGTCAAGCGGCTGGTGGGCGTGTCGCGTTCGCTGGGGCGTGAGCCAGCCTCGGTCGCCGAGGTCGTCGAGCGACTGAGACTCTCACCCGAGTTGGTGAATCCGAGTTGAAGCAGCGACCGGCGCGCGTGCTTC
>CAZIGT010000378.1:0-2366 GCA_964538465.1 uncultured Thermoleophilia bacterium
TCAGACTCGCGTTTCGCGGTCGGAAGTGGGCGGCATCAAGCCGCGTAGCGTAGTGGCCCAGAGCGGGAGCGCCGGGCTTCGCTGACTGCGCGGCGATTTTTTCGCAGGTCACGGGTCGTGGCAGAGGCCGCAAGAATGTCCAGCGGCCGCAGGGACAGCTGGGCAGCGCGGAGGATGTCGGCGAAGCTCAGGCCCTGCTTCTGGCGATACCACGGCCGTGCAGGGAGTTCGGCCGCTCCGCAGCGTGCGTCGAGAAACCATAGGACCAGCCCGGAGTAGATAAGGCCGACGAAGGGCGCGGTGCGCAGGACGGCCGCCGGCTTCCTGGCCGACGAGTCGGCAAAGCCGAGCTCCTGCTTGAGCTCCCGGAAGGCGACTTCGATGTTCCAGCGGTGGCCGTAGCCGGAGATGACCTTGGCTGCCGAGTCGTCGCGCGCAGTGGAGAAGACGACGCGGAAGGGGACGGTCCCCTTGACGGTGCGGATGAGGACGACGCGCAGCAGGCGCGTGCCCGTGACCGTGCGCCATTGCGCCAGGAGCGCCTTGTAGGCCACACGGTGGTTTTCGCCGTACAGGAAGGCGGTCGTCTTCTTCCAGGGGATCCCGGCGTCCTCGGCAATCCGGTCGAGGCGAGGAAGCCTCGGACCGAATTGGACGGGGCGTCCGCGCGCACGGCGGCGAGCGGGCGGTGCGGCACAGAGGGCCGCGTCGGGCCGCATGGCGCCGTACACGGTGACGTGAGCGGGCAGGTCGTTGAGCATCAGGCGGCAGCAGTAGGCGTTGTCCATCGCAAGGCAGACCTGCCGGTCGCCGAGCCGCGCGAGGAGGGCGCCGAGCAGTTGCTTGGCGCGTTCGGTCTTCTTGAGATGGCCGTCGCCGGCCTTCTCGCACTCCTTCACCGTCCGGTGGAGCCGGAAGAGGACGGGTAGCGCCCAGCGCCGTCTGCTGAAGGGCACCGGGATCAGGATGGCGAGGGTGACCCAGACGTGGCCGAAGCTGAAGATCTTGTGCTTGCGCGTGGAGCGCACCGCGTCGATGTGGCACCCGAGCCCGAAGACCTCGGGCCCCTTCTTGGCGGCCAAGGTGTCGTCGATGGCGATGAAGACCGGTCCGTCGACCTCCGCGGCGATCTTCTCGGCGAGCCTGAGCCCGAGCTCGTCGACGCTCCAGGCCGCATAGGCGAAGAAGGAGTGGAAGGCAGCGTGGTGACGGCGCGCCGACACCCGGCTCGCCACCAGGGCTTCGGTGACCGCGTGCCTGCCGCCGGTGAGCACCCAGCCGGCGAAGAGGATGATCATGTTGGCGAAGGACGGCGCCGAGAAGGCGGGCCGGAAGGCCTCGAGCACGTCGAAGAGGGCGGCAGTGGCGGGAGGCACGACGACCTCGCAGTCGCCTCACGCGCGCAAGCGATCCAGAGCGCGCCGGTGAAGCGCGTAGATGAAGACGGCCTTCGGACGGTGGTTCTCGGCGAAGCCCCGCTCCCGCGTCCGGGAGAAGCCCTGCGTCTGGCCGAGGTGCTGCCAGTTGCTGGCGCGGTAGCAGGTGCCCTTGAAGCGTGCGACGTCCACGAACGTCTCTGCCAGCCAGATCGGGTGCCGGTAGATCGCCATCCAGTCGCGCGGCAATCGGCGCAGGTTGGCGCCCAGGACGCGCGTCGCCAAGTGCGGCTGCCTGATCCACGGGAGGATCGCGAAGCGGCGGTTGTTGACCACGCCGAGCAGGTTGCGAGCACGGACTTCCGCGTCCCAGCCGATGAGCTTGTCCCTCGGGCCGTTGTGCAGTACCGCGGCACCCCAGACCAGCAGCGCGACCAGCTCGCTGCCCAGGAACGCGGCGTAGCAGATGGACTCGCCGACGGGCTTCTCGTAGCCGAGGTAATGGTACCGGCTCAGGTGCAGCCGGAAGCCGTCGCGCTCCTCGTCGGCGATGGGACGCACCCGCAGCGGCCCCTCGGGCTGGCACTCGACCATCCCCGGCACCGGGCCCAACTCGTCGAGGAGCCGCGCTCGCTCGCCCAAGAGCGACAAGGAGTTCGTTCTGCCTGACCACGCCTTGGGCTGGGGCAGGCGGACGAGACCGTGCTTCTCAGCGCGCCGGAGCCACACCGAACACGACGCGTGCGGCGGCTCGCCGTTGGGGCGCGTCCAGCCGAAGTGACGGCACGCCCGACGAGCCACTTCTTCCAATGTGGCGTCGCTGGCCTCGTCGATGATCCGCTGCAGCGCTGCGAACTCGGCGGGCCCCAGCCGCGTCTGCCGGAATCGAGTCGGGTCAAGCCATGCCGCCTGCGCCATGAAGGCACTGTGGCATCATCCGCACCCGCTGTCTACTTGTCTCAGCCAACCGACCGCGAAACACGAGTCAGA
>CAZIGT010000379.1:0-2365 GCA_964538465.1 uncultured Thermoleophilia bacterium
CTCCATCCGGTAGACTGCCTGTTGGAGATGTCTCTCCGCCGGTCTGCGGCCGTCCCGTGCACCGACGTCGCGTCCTTCTTTCCAGCGTACGGCC
Source organism: uncultured Thermoleophilia bacterium (assembly GCA_964538465.1). Taxonomy (GTDB): domain Bacteria; phylum Actinomycetota; class Thermoleophilia; order UBA2241; family UBA2241; genus UBA6103. Next base: position 95 of record CAZIGT010000379.1, read on the forward strand.
GTCGCGCACGACCGGGAGTCCGGACGCACGCCCCGCGCGGCCGTCGCGGCAGGCGGACGAAGTGTCGAGGAGCTCACCCAGCGGGGCTCAAGAGGAGGAACTCATGTTCCGAGTGGTCAGCAACGACGAGATAGCGCCGGCGCTGCACCGCCTGGTCATCGAGGCGCCGCGCGTAGCCAGAGCGCGCAAGCCCGGTCAGTTCGTGATCGTGCGCGCCTGCGAAGGCGGCGAACGCATCCCGCTCACCATCGCCGACGACGATCCGGAGGCGGGAACCATCACCCTGATCATCCAGGCCGTCGGCAAGAGCACCAAGCTGATCTGCGCAGTGCCGGCCGGGGGTGAGTTGTGCAACGTCGCCGGTCCTCTGGGAATGCCCACCGAGATCGAGTACTGGGGCAGAGTGGTCTGCGTGGGCGGCGGCGCTGGAACGGCCGTGCTCTATCCCCTGGCGAAGGCGATCGCGCAGGCCGGCAACGAGCTCACCAGCATCATCGGCGGTCGCAGCGAGGGCTACGTGATCCTCGAAGACGAACTAGCGGCCATATCCAAACACCTGTACATAACGACCGAAGACGGCTCCAAGGGAGAGACCGGCTTCGTCACACTGCCCCTCAAGCGCATCCTGGACGACCCGGAGACCAAGCCGGCGGCCGTCTATGCCGTGGGCCCGGTGCCGATGATGAAGGCCATCGCCAACCTCACCCGACCGTACGGGGTCAAGACCATCGTCTCCCTCAACCCCATCATGGTCGACGGCACCGGAATGTGCGGCGGCTGCCGCGTGTCCGTGGGCGGCGAGACCAAGTTCGCCTGCGTGGACGGCCCGGAGTTCGACGGCCACGAGGTCGACTTCGACGAGCTGTCCGAACGCCAGAAGACCTATCTGGAGCTCGATGAGCACGGCTGTCGCCTCGACAAGCAGGTCGAAGCCCTGGCCGCCGCTGAGGGGAAGGACTGATCATGGCCGAGCTCACCGCCAAGGAACGCATGCAGATCGACCGTGTGAAGATGCCCGAGCAGGAGCCGGACGTCCGCAACGCCAACTTCAAGGAAGTGAACCTCGGCCTGCCCGAGGACATCGCCCGTCTCGAGGCTCAACGCTGCCTGCAGTGCAAGAACCGTCCGTGCATGGATGGCTGCCCCGTCGGCGTGCACATCCCCGAGTTCATCGCCGCCATCGCCGATGGCGACTTCGAAGAAGCCGCCAAGGTGCTGCGCGTGGACAACGCGCTGCCCGCCACCACCGGGCGCGTCTGCCCGCAGGAGGTGCAGTGCGAGGGTGTCTGCATCCGCGGCAAAAAGGGCGAGCCCGTCGCCATCGGCTGGCTCGAGCGCTTCGTGGCCGACTGGGCGGCGCAGCACATGCCCCCCGAGTCGCCGCCCGCCGAGCAGACGGGCTTCCGCGTGGCCGTCGTGGGCTCCGGCCCAGGCGGCCTCACAGCCGCCGGCGAGCTGGCCCGCATGGGCCACCAGGTGCACGTCTTCGAGGCGCTCCACGACACCGGCGGCGTGCTGCGCTACGGCATCCCCGAGTTCCGTCTGCCGAAAGCGATCGTGAGCCGCGAGGTGGAGAACCTGCGCAACCTGGGCGTGGTCATCGAGTGCGATGTGGTCGTGGGCCGCACCATCACGCTGGACGAGATCGCCGCCGACTACGACGCCATCTTCGTCGCCAACGGCGCCGGCCTGCCCATGTTCCTGGGCATCCCGGGCGAGAACTACAAGGGTGTGTACTCCGCCAACGAGTACCTCACGCGCGTGAACCTCATGGGCGCCTGGAAGGACGACCCGGACGGCACGCCGATCGCGCGCGGCGAGACGGTCGTGGTGTTCGGCGGCGGCAACGTGGCCATGGATTCGGTGCGCACGGCGAAGCGGCTGGGTGCCAAGCGCGCGATCTGCGCCTACCGACGTACGCGCGCCGAGATGCCGGCCCGCAACGAGGAGATCGCCCACGCCGAGGAAGAGGGCATCGAGTTCCACTTCCTGGTGGCCCCGCTCGAGATCCTCGGCGACGACAAGCGCTGGGTGCGCGCCGTGCGCCTGCAGAAGATGGAGCTCGGCGAGCCGGATGCCAGCGGCCGTCGCCGCCCGGTGCCCGTACCGGGGAGCGAGTTCGAGCTGCCGTGCGACATCGTCGTGGTAGCGCTGGGCACCACGGCCAACCCGCTGCTCACCAACGCCACGCCGCAGCTCGAACTGAACAAATGGAAGAACATCGTCGTGCACGACAAGCAGGCGACCACCATGGAGGGCGTGTTCGCCGGC
>CAZIGT010000380.1:0-2351 GCA_964538465.1 uncultured Thermoleophilia bacterium
GCGTGGCCCGGGCAGTCCACATGAGCATAGTGGCGCTTCTCGGTCTCGTACTCGACGTGCGCCGTGGCGATGGTGATGCCGCGCTCGCGCTCCTCTGGAGCCTTGTCGATCTGGTCGAACGCGACGAACTCGGTCTTGCCGATGCCGCGGTTCTGAAGCACGAGCGTGATGGCAGCAGTGAGGGTCGTCTTGCCGTGGTCGACGTGCCCGATGGTGCCCACGTTCATGTGGGGCTTGCTGCGATCGAACTTCTGCTTCGCCATCTAGAGCTCCTTTAGTTGCAATACCCGAAGGCAGTGGCTACGTGACTTGAGGGCACGGCTACCCGCCGCACCAAAGGTGCGCAGTATACACCGCGCCCGCGCGTATGGGCAAACAGGTGTGCGGTAGCGGACATGCCGGGCATCAGCGTCCCCGCACCTTGGCGACGATCTCGGCGGCGATGGAGGCCGGCACTTCCGCGTAGTGCTTGAACTGCATCGTATAGGTGGCCCGCCCCTGGGTCATCGAGCGCAACGCCGTGGCGTAGCCGAACATGGTGCTCAAGGGCACCGTTCCGCTGATGACCTGCGTGGTGCCCCGAGGCTCGATGCCGTCGATATGGCCGCGCCGCGAAGTGATGTCGCCCATGACGTCCCCGAGGAACTCACCAGGCGTAACGACCTCCACGGCCATCATCGGCTCGAGCAGTACGGGATTGGCCTTCTGAGCGGCCGCCTTGAAAGCCAGCGAGCCGGCGATCTTGAAGGCCATGTCGCTCGAGTCGACCTCGTGATAGCTGCCGTCGACCAGGACCGCACGCATGTCGACCATGGGATACCCCGCGAGCACGCCCGAATCCATGGCCTCCTGGATGCCCTCGTCGACGGACGGGATGTAGTCGCGCGGCACCGCACCGCCGACGATGCGGTTCTCGAACGAGTAGCCCTCGCCCGGCTCGGTCGGCTCGAGGTCGATCTTGACCACACCGTACTGGCCGCGCCCACCGGTCTGGCGTACAAAGCGGCCCTCGATGCCGTGGACGGCCTTGCGGATGGTCTCCCGGTACGACACCTGCGGCTTGCCGACGTTGGCGTCGACGTTGAACTCGCGTGTGAGTCGGTCGACGATGATCTCCAGGTGCAACTCGCCCATACCGGCGATGATGGTCTGCCCGGTCTCCTCGTCAGTCTGCACGCGGAACGTGGGATCCTCGTCGGCCAGCTTCTGCAGAGAAGCGCTGAGTTTCTCCTCGTCTGCCTTGGTCTTGGGCTCGATGGCGATGAAGATGACGGGTTCCGGGAAGACCATGGACTCGAGGATGATCGGCTTGTCCTGCGCCGCCAGCGTATCGCCGGTGGCGGTGCCTTTGAGGCCCACGGCCGCCGCCAGCTCGCCGGCGTAGATCACGTCGCGGTCCTCGCGGTGGTTGGCATGCATCTGTAGGATGCGGCTCAGCCGTTCCTTCTTGCCCTTGTTGACGTTGTACACGTAGGAGCCGGCCTTGACAGACCCCGAGTACACGCGGAAGTACGTGAGCTTGCCGACGTACGGGTCGGCGGCGATCTTGAAGGCCAGAGCGGCGAACGGAGCGTCGTCTGACGCCGGCCGGGTGACCTCTTCGCCGCCCGGCGTATGCCCGCTCACCGCCGGCACGTCCAGCGGCGACGGCATGTAGTCGACGATGGCGTCCAACAGCGGCTGCACGCCCTTGTTCTTGAACGCCGAACCGCACAGGACGGGCGTGATGGCGATGGCCAGCGTACCCTTGCGGATAGCCCTGCGAAGATCGTCCGGCGCGATGTCGTGGCCCTCGAGATACGCCTCCATGAGATGGTCGTCGTACTCCGCCACGGCCTCCAGCAGGTGATGCCGATACTCGGCGGCCTGCTCGGTGTACTCGTCCGGGATCGCGACTGTCTCCCACTCCGTGCCCAGCTCGTCGCTGTACACGATCGCGTTCATCTCGACGAGGTCGATGATCCCGTTGAAGCCGGCCTCGCGACCGATGGGCAGCTGCAGAGCTACAGGGTTGGCGCCGAGCCGATCCACCATCATCTGCAGGCCGCGGAAGAAGTCGGCCCCTATGCGGTCCATCTTGTTGATGTAACCGATGCGCGGGATGCCGTAGTGGTCGGCCTGCCGCCACACCGTCTCCGACTGCGGCTCCACGCCACCCACGGAGCAGAACAGAGCGATGGCTCCGTCCAGGACGCGCAGGCTGCGCTCGACCTCGACCGTGAAGTCCACGTGGCCGGGCGTGTCTATGATGTTGATTGTGTGCTCGCGCCAGTCACAGGTCGTGGCAGCAGAAGTGATGGTGATGCCGCGCTCCTGCTCCTGCTCCATCCAGTCCATGGTGGCGGCGCCGT
>CAZIGT010000381.1:0-2321 GCA_964538465.1 uncultured Thermoleophilia bacterium
TCGCGGACCCGATCTGAAGGAGGCGACCGTGGCGCTGCCCATCTGCATCGAGATCTTATGGGTTGCGACGCATAAGATCTCGAATCTGCAGCCCCATGTAATGCGTGCTGCATCGATTTCGGCTTGGTTCATCGCAGTCTCCTGGGTTCGATGGCGCGCATTACAAGCTCTCCAGCCACTCCAGCAGGTCGGGGTCGCGCTGGGTGGGGCGAGGAGTCGCATCGCAGCATGCGCCGAGCTGTTCGAGGGCCTTGCGCTTCAGCTCGAGGTCAGCCCGGGCGTAGACGCTGAGCGTCTCCAGGTGCGCGTGGCCGAGGATGTCCTTGATGGTCACAGGGTGGACGCCCGCCTGGAGCAGGTGCATCGCCTTGGTGTGCCGGAAGGTGTGCGGGCTGATGCCTGGCCTCTGGAGGCTCGGCATGCCATCGGCGGCGAGGCGCCGGTACTTGTTCACCAGGAAGGTGAGACCCGATCTCGTCATCGGCTCGCCCTGGCTGTTGCGGATGAGCGGCGCGGTGTCGTCGACGGCTCTGCCCGTCTCCTGGAGATGCTGGGTCGTGAGCGCAGCAGTTCCAGGCAGGAGCGGCACGAGCCGCTCCTTGTTGCCCTTGCCCCGGAGGGTCACGAGGGGCTGGCGATGGAGCCGGAAGTCGCACGGTCGCAGGCCGGTCAGCTCCGAGGCACGCGCGGCGGTGTCGTACAGCAGCGTCAGCGTCATGTGCTCGCGGCGTCCGGCCATCGTGGCGCGATCCGGTGCATCCAGGATCGCCTTCAGCTCATCCGCGTTGAGGTACTCCATCCGGCGCACGGGGCCTCGCTTGAAGGGGATGAGCGCCACGTTCTGGCAGAGCGCCAGCACCGACGGCTCCTTGTGGCCGGCGTAGGCGAAGAAGGCTCGCAGCGCCGCCAGCCGGACATTGCGCGTAGAGACCGCGTTGCCACGCTTCTCCTCGAGGTGCTCCAGGAAGGCGGTGACCAGGCCGGCCGAGATGTCGTCCATCGTGATCTTGGAGATCGGACGGCCGCTTCGCTCGACGGCGAAGCCGAGCAGGAGCCGGATCGTGTCCCGGTAGCTCGCGATGGTATGCGGGCTGAAGCCGCGCTCGCCGGGCAGGTAGGTCGAGAAGAAGCCGGTGACGAGGTCCGCGAGAGTGTAGGCCCGTTTCATCGTGCACCTCCCGCCGCCGGGAAGAGTTCACCGAAACGCGCCTCGTGCCGTCTCGTCACCTCACCGACGAGGTCCTCGGTCATGTGGAGGTACACTTGCGTGCTGGTGATGCCGACGTGGCCCAGGTACGTGGCGAGGAGCGGAAGCTTGGCGTTGAGATCCTCGCCCGCGCGATACCAGGACAGGAGCCTCAAGACGGCGAAGCTGTGCCTCAGGTCGTGCAGGCGCGGTCCTTCGCCACGTCCGCCGTGTCTAATACCCGCAGCATCGAGCGTCCGCCGAAACGCCTTGTACAAGCTCGCGGGACATGTGCGCTTGCGGCCGTCGGGCCCGGGGAAGAAGGCGTCGGCCGGTGTCCTGCCCGGTACCCTCTCCGAGAGTTCGGCACGGTACGCCCGCAGTCGTCGGGCGAGCTCGCGCGAGATGGGGACGTGCCGCGACTTCCCGAACTTGCCGTCGCGCACGATGATGACGTCGGCGTGCAAGTCCACGTCGGCGTCCCGGAGGCAGCGCAACTCGTCGCGACGCAGGCCGGTGAAGAGGAGCGTTCGCAGCGCGGTCCCCTGCACCAGTGCCCTGGTCGGGGAGCGATCCGTGTCGCTGAGCAGCTCGGTGGCGTTGAGAAACAGGCGCACCTCGGCGAGCGTGAGCACGCGGATCGTCGCCCGTCTGCGGCGCACGTTGAGGTGCTTCGGCGGCGCCACGAATACGCTCGGATCGTCCGCCGCCAGGAATCTCCCGAGCTGGCGCAGCAGCGAGACCGCGTTCGAGCGGCTCGGCTTCGGCAAGGACAGCACGAAGGCGCTGACCATCTCCTCGGTCAGCATCACCTCGGTCGTTCCCCTTGCGGCAAGGAATCGGTCGAAGCCACGCAGCGACTTGACCTCGCCGTCATACTTGTGCCCGAGGCTCCTTTTGTGCTCGACGAAGGCATCGAGCCGCGGGGCGAGGCTGCTTTCGAAGGTGCTCATAGCCCCACCTCCCCCGGGTCGAGGGCCACGGTGCGGAGCGACTCGAGATCCGCATGGGCGTACCGGCGTGTCGTGTTGGATGAGACGTGGCCGAGGATCCCGGCGATGGTTTCCCACTGGATGCCCTGGCGCATCATGTGCGTCGCGGCCGAGTGGCGCAGCATGCGCATCCCCTGGCCTGG
>CAZIGT010000382.1:0-2301 GCA_964538465.1 uncultured Thermoleophilia bacterium
GACGCATGAGAGCAGCCGGTAGCCCGTACAGCCGGCCGCGGCCCACCCGCGGCGCGTCAGAAGATCCAGTCCACCAGCAGGAACATGCCGGCGCCGACGAGAGCCGCGGCGGGCAGCGTGAGCAGCCAGCCCAGGACGATGTCGCCGACCACGCCCCAGCGTACGGCGGACCTGCGCTCCGCCGATCCGGCCCCCATGATCGAGGCTGTTATGGCCTGCGTGGTGGATATGGGGAAGCCGAGGCCGGCGCAGGAGAAGATCACCGTGGCCGCGCCCGTCTGGGCGGCGAAGCCGTGGATGGGGTCCAGCTTGATGACTCGGCACCCCAGAGTGTGGATGATCCGCCAGCCGCCGCTATACGTGCCGAGCGCCATGGCTCCCGCCGCTGCGGCGATCACCCAGAGCGGCACGGCGAACGTGTCGATCTGACCGGTCGTGAGCAGCGCCAGGGTGATGATACCCATGGTCTTCTGCGCGTCGTTCGATCCGTGGGAGAGCGCCACGGCGGCGCTGGAGAGCCACTGCAGAACGCGGAAGGCCTTGTTCACCTTGGCGGGCTTCTTGTTGCGCACGACCCAGACCAGGATCGTCATCAGGATGCGAGCGACCACGAACCCGATGATCGGCGAGAGGACCATCGGCAGCAGCACCTTGAGGAACACCCCGTCCCACAGCACGCCTTCCAGTCCGGCGTTCACCAGCGTTGCCCCTATGAGCCCGCCGAAGAGCGCATGCGACGAGCTGGAGGGCATGCCGAAGTACCAGGTGATGAGGTTCCACACCACCGCGCCGATGAGCGCCGCCAGAATGACCGTGAGAGTGACGGCGTTCGTCTCCACGATCCCTTCCCCGACTGTCTTGGCGACCTCTGTCCAGAGGAAGGCGCCCAGCAGGTTGCAGACGGCGGCCATGAGCACCGCGACCCGAGGAGAGAGTGCGCGCGTGGACACGCAGGTGGCGATGGCATTGGCGGTGTCGTGGAAGCCGTTGGTGAAGTCGAAGGCAAGAGCGATGCAGATGATCGCGACGAGCAGTGCGATCTCCATCTAGCGGAGCCTCATTCAGTTGTGCTTGAGGACGATGCCCTCGATGATGTTGGCAACGTGCTCGCATTCATCGATGGCACTCTCGATCTGCTCGTAGATGTCCTTCCACTTGATGATGTCCGTGCACTTCATATCGCCGTCGAACAGGCTGGCTATGGCGTCGCGCACGGTGCGGTCGCCATCGTTCTCGAGACGGTTGACCTCGATGACCAGCTCCCGGACCCTGTCGCGTGCCTCCATATCGTCGACGGCAGTCCGCAGTGTCTGCGCAGCCTGGGCCACGATGGAGGCCATCTTGCGCGCCTGGTCTGTGGGCGCCTGGATGCGGTACAGGATCATGTCGTCGGCGGCTGCCTCGATATGGTCCAGCACCTCGTCCATGGTCGTGACGAACTCGTAGATGTCCTCGCGATCGATGGGCGTGATGAACGCGTTGTTCAGGCGGTGCACGACGTCGTGCACGAGCTTGTCGCCAACGTGCTCGCACTCGAGGATCTCGCGGGCACGCGCCTTGCCGTCTGGGAGGTCGTCGAGAAAGAGAACGAACAGTCGGGCAGCCTCTTCGACGTTGGCCGCCTGCTCAGAGAACGCCCGGAAATAGTCGTGCCCCTTGGGCACGAGCCTTATCTTCACGTCGCGTGACCCTTTCCGAGAAGATGTGCGGACCAGGACCCCTGCCGGCGACGCGCCGGTGGCATACTACCGCACGCGAGGTGCCGCGCAACCCGGTCACGTGGCATGCGCCGCCGGCCGCCACGGGAGGCTCCTGACAGATGCGCCGACCCCGTCTTATGTGGAGCCTGTCCGCCACGTATGTGGCGATCGTGGTGCTATGCACTGTGGCCCTCGGCTGGTATGCGATCAGCTCGGCGCGTGCCTTCTACATCGACCACATGGAGCAGGAGCTGGAGGCGCGGGTGCGTCTGGTGGACAGACAGCTTGCGCGGCCGGTCTCGTCCTGGCGGCAGGAGGAGTTGCAGGAGACGGTCCGTTCGCTGGGCGCTGCCTCGGGAACGCGTTTCACGGTGATCCAGCTCGATGGCCGGGTGCTGAGCGATTCCAAGGCCGATCCGGCGAGCATGGCCAACCACGGCGACCGGCCGGAGGTGAAGGAGGCGCTTAGGGGTCGCATCGGGACGGTCATCAGGCGAAGCCCGACGCTCGACGTCCAGGAGCTCTACGTGGCCGTGCCGGTTCGCCAGGACGGCGCGGTGCGGGCGGTGCTGCGGGCGGCGGTGCCGCTCACGAGCGTCAC
>CAZIGT010000383.1:0-2301 GCA_964538465.1 uncultured Thermoleophilia bacterium
TACCGGATTATACCGGCTGCTCCCCTTGTGCACTCTCGGGTAGGCTATGGCCTATCGCCGCGCACGAGAGCCGGCGAGGCATCATCCGCTGGGCGAGGCCCCGTGGTCGACTACCTGACGATAGAGGAACTCACGTTCGCGGTTCGCTGGAGCAGCCGGCGGCGCACGATAGGCATCACGGTGCGTCCGGACGGTATCCTCGTCGTGGCCGCGCCCGTGGGATGCAGCGTGCGGCGCGTCGAGGCGGCGGTCCGCGCCAAGCTCCCCTGGATCCGAAGAAAGCTTGTCGAGATGGCCGCCCGGCCCCTGCCGCCGCAGCGTTCATACGTGGAAGGCGAGCATCTGCCCTACCTCGGCGCCGCCTATCCGCTCTCTCTCGTCGCGACCGGCGGCATGCCGGTACAGCTGCGCCACGGCCGCTTCCTTATGGAGCCGGCGGCTGCCGCCGACGGCCGGCGTCACATGATCGAATGGTACACACGCCGCGCGGATGCGTTCCTGGTGGGTCGCGTGAACCACTTCGGCCCCAGCATGGGCGCGGCTCCCGTTTCGCTCCAAGTCAAGGACCTGGGCCGGCGCTGGGGGACATGCGACGCGCACGGCCGTCTCCGCTTCCACTGGGAGGTCGTTCTGTTCCCGCGCACCATCGTCGACTACATCGTCGTGCACGAGCTCGCCCATCTGCACGAGCTCAATCACAGCGTGCGGTTCTGGCGGCGCGTCGAGGATGCGTATCCCGAGTACCGCGACGCGAAGCAGTGGCTGCGGCAGAATGCCGCCGCGGCCTCGCTCTGAGCGGGGGTCCCGTGGTCGACTGGCGCGACCCTGATGAAGAACTGTCGGACGGCTGGTCGCCCATCGGTTCGCCGCGCCCTGAGCCGGTGGACCTCATGACGGCGCGGCAACTCGTCAACGCATTCGTGGACGCGCGCACGCCCGAGGACCGGGAGTACGCGGTCGAGGAGGCGGAGTCGTTCCTGGTCGCGGGCGGCGACGAGGTGAGCGACGAAGCCCTGCTCGCGTTCCTGCACATCCCGGCCACCGAGCTCACGATGACGGTGCTAGATTCGGTCGCCACCGATCTGGCCGCCCGCGCCCCCGGAACGGTGGCCGCGCTGCTGGACCTCTCGCTGCGCGCCGCCGATGCTGCCCGGCAGAACGCCGCCATCGTCCTCGGACGGCTCTCTGCCGGATCATTGGCGGCCGCTCTGGTAGCCATACTCCGACGGCAGGACGTCCGAGACGCCTTCAAGAAGGCCGCAGCCGCGCGGCTCATCGCCGTCGGTCGACCGGCAGCCACGCACATCTTCGATGCCCTCGCCGAGCCCGAGCCGCGGTCCTGGATCGCGCAGGTCGCCGGCTGTCCGCCGAAGGCCGGCGATGCTGAGGTGATGCGCAGCCTGGACCGGCAGTGGCGCGAGGATCTGCGTTAGACGCTCGAGCGGCCAGCGGGCAGAGCAGATGTCCGGCGCCGGTCGGTGCCTACCGGACTGGCGCCCGCAGTGCTCTGACGCTCAGGATGGCGTCATCGCCCGTGCCGACGAGGTGATGTCCTGTACTTCCTGCGTGAGGGTGAAGAGGCTCTCGTTCATGTCGTTGCGGATGGCGGTGGCCGCCTGCTGCAACCCCGCCAACGCCCCGGTGTAGTCACCCGCCTTCACCCGACCATACTCATAGATGATGTCGATAGGTGCCGGCATGCGCCCCAGGAGCGCTAGGGGCAGGCGGTAGTAGTCCGGGCTGCGCATGGCCAGGATCGTCCGGTACGCCGGTTGGCTCATCTGCGACCCGTGCCACGTCAGGTCCACAGCCTCCATCCACTGCAGGGCGTCAGCGGCGTTCGCGCGGCCGGGCTGGAGGGCATCCATGGCTTCGATGAGTGACTCCAGGTCCTGCTGGCTCTGCTCGAGCGGGTAGCGGGTGTAGTCCCACACGCTCAGGCCGCTGAACGTACAATTGAAGTCCTGGGCCACCTTCATCATCCTGCGATTCGTGGGCGTGATCTGCTTCTTGCCGGTGATCCCGCCCCTGGCGGAGACGAAGGTCCCCGCAGCGCTCGAGCAATCGGACACCGCATCTGACAACGACTCGGCCACGGTGGCGCTCAGCCCGTCCTCCACAAGCACGGCCTGATCGACAGCTGCCGCCAGCGCGTCGACCTGCGCCTTGATGTCATACGGCAGCAGCCCCCTGTCCACTCCCTGCGCCCGACGCCGCTACAGCTGGGTCTGTCGCGTGGAGAACCGCCAGTCGATGGCCTTGTAGTCGCCGTACTGAGTGTGCTGCCTGTTCTCCTGGAAT
>CAZIGT010000384.1:0-2296 GCA_964538465.1 uncultured Thermoleophilia bacterium
TCGGCGAGTTGCTCACCGTCATCCGCTCCGGGCGGCCGCTCAGCCCGGCCATGGTCGAATCGCTCATGGAGATCGCCGTGAGCACCAATGGTCGGCCGAGCGAGGTCTATGGCGATGTGGTCTGGACCCACCGCGGGCGTCAGATCGGTCCGCGTACTGTGAACCAGAAGACATACGTGGATGCCATACGCGCGAACACGATCACCTTCGGCATCGGGCCTGCCGGCACCGGCAAGACTTACCTGGCCACCGCCATGGCGGTGGCCGCCATCACCGGCAAGAGCGTGGGCCGCATCATCCTCACGCGGCCCGCCGTGGAAGCCGGCGAAAGCCTGGGCTTCCTGCCTGGCAGCGTGCTCGAGAAGGTGGACCCGTATTTCCGGCCGCTCTTCGACGCTCTGTACGACATGATCGACGGGGAGCGCCTCGCCATGCTCATGGACAAGGGCGAGATAGAAGTAGCCCCCCTGGCATTCATGCGCGGTCGCACCCTGAACGACTCCTTCATCATCCTGGATGAAGCTCAGAACACCACTCCCGAGCAGATGAAGATGTTCCTCACCCGCCTGGGGTTCGGCAGCAAGATGGTCGTCACCGGAGATGTCACCCAGATCGACCTGCCGGGCGAACGGCAGTCCGGGCTGGTCACCGTGAGCCGCGTGCTGGCGGACATCACGGACATAGCGTTCGTGGAGTTCGACCAGCGTGACGTCGTCCGCCACAAGCTGGTGCAGCGTATCGTGGCCGCCTACAAGGACCACGACGACCGCCGGCTGGAGGACCAGGCGCGGCACGAACGCGAACGCGGCGGCCGGCGCGAGTCCGGCCCCATCCGATAGAGCCGAGGGCGGCCGCCATGCAGACGTCGCCGATCATCGTGGATGTCGCGGACGTCACGCGCGCTGGCGTGGAGCGCGACGAGGTGGCGCGTCTGGTGAGATACGTCCTGGGCGAGGAGGGTGTGACATCGGCGGAGGTCGGTGTGCACCTCGTCGGCGAACGGCGCATACGGGCGCTCAATGCCGAATACCGCGGCGTCGACGCCGTGACCGATGTGCTGTCGTTCCCGCTCGAGGAGCCGGGGGAGGAGCCGCCGGCCGGCGTGCCGCGGCTCCTCGGCGATGTGGTCGTCTGTCCCGTGCAGGTGCGCCGTCAGGCTGGCGAAGACGGCGCGCCCCCTGCGTTCGAGCTTGCCGTGCTCATCACTCACGGGCTCCTGCATCTGCTGGGCTGGGAGCACAGCGAGCAGCCGGGCCGCATGGCACTACGTCAAGGTGAGCTCCTCGCCGGCCACGACTGGACGAGGCTGCTATGAGCGAGGAGCCTCAGCGCAACGATGCCCGGGAGCCGCAGGCGTCGCCCGGCGAGGCGCGGCTGGCGGAGGCAAGGCAGTCCCAATCTCCCGGAGAGCCGCGGCCCAGCGGCCCGCAGGGGCGACTCCGGCCAAGTGAGGACCCGCAGACCGGCTGCCCGCAGGAGCGCCCCCGGAAGCACCGGCTCCTGATAGACGATCCGTTCCCCATGCGTCGGCACGGGCTGCTCCAAAGCTTCAACTGGGCCATAGAGGGCCTGGTCTGGACGCTGCGCCATCAGCGCAACATGCAGATCCACTTCGCGCTCGCCGTGATCGTCATCGTCGCGGCGCTCGTCTTCTCGGTCACGCGCGTCGAGCTGCTGATGGTGTTCGCGGCCATCACATTCGTCTTCGTCGCCGAGATGCTCAACACGGCGGTGGAGTACACCGTCGACATGATCACCGACGACAAGCACCCGGGCGCCAAGATCGCCAAGGACGTGGCTGCCGGCGCCGTGTTCGTGGCGTCGCTGAACGCCCTGGCGGTGGCCTACCTGGTCTTCTACGACCGCATCGTCGACATCCCGTACAGCATCGGGCATCGTCTGCGCGTGTCGGAGGTCGACCTCACGATCGTGGCCCTGGTGCTGGTGGGTCTGCTCGTCATCGTTTTCAAGGCGGCGGTCGGCAGAGGCACCGCCCTGCACGGCGGCTGGCCGTCCGGCCATGCCGCGATCGCGTTCGGCGGGTGGACGGCGGTCACGTTCATCTCCATTCGCACGCCGTACGCCATCCCCATCTCGTTCGTGGCGCTGATCATCGCCTTCCTGGCCGCGCAGAGCCGGGTGCAGGCGCACATCCACACGTGGCTCGAGGTCGTCGCGGGGGGGCTGTTGGGAATCGTGGGCACGGCCGGCGTCTTCGTGGTCTGGAGCCCGGTCGGTCGGGGGGCACGGTGATGGCCGGGGGGGTAAGCGCATTGAGCGCCCGCAACCACCGCTG
>CAZIGT010000385.1:0-2293 GCA_964538465.1 uncultured Thermoleophilia bacterium
AAGGCCGCCCCCACCACGACCCCCCAGATGTAGCCGCCGGCCGGACCCATCAGGACGCCTACGCCGGATGCTCCGCCCGCGTACACCGGCGCGACCAGGCCGAGCAGGACGTAAGCCGCCATGCTGAGCGCTGCCAACCGGGCGCCCAGCACCAGCCCGGCCAGCAGGACCACGAACACCTGGAGAGAGAACGGTACGGCGCCGTAGAGCGGGAAGCTCACGAAGGCGCCGGCCGCGGCGAGCGCGGCGAAGAGGGCGCAGAGAGCCACATCTCGCGCAGATGTTCTCGAAGGGGCTATTGTCAACCGCGGGCCGCGCATGGCGGTTGACAATACGGTGGGGCCGATCGCCGGTCAAGCGCGCTCGGTGGCGGGCGGCCAGGCGCGCGGCACCGGCGGCCGCTCCGCGCTTGCCAGGCCATGCGGACGGCGCGCCCGCCCCCTGCCCAGTCAACGCATGGCCTTGGGCTTCTTGGCGCTCTGCTCGATCAGCTCTCGCGCCTTGAGCGCCAGCCAGAACTCCATGCGGTCCTGGGAGGAGTCCAGGCTGCGGCCGCTGATCTCCTCCACGCGCTTCATCCGGTAGCGCAGCGTGTGCCGGTGCACGTAGAGGCGTTCGGCGGCCTCACCCCAGTGGCCATTGGCCTCCAGGAAGTACTGCAGGCTCTTGACCAGGTCGCTGGAGTTCTCCTCGTCGTACTCGCGCAGGGCGCCCAGCACGCTCTCGTGGAAGACCTCGAGCGAGAGCGTGTCCTGCAGTCCCAGCAGCAGCCCATAGGAACCCAGGTCGTCGAAGCTCGCGATGACGGAGCTGTCGCCTTTGAGCTTGCGGATCTTGATGGCGTAGTGCGCCTCGTAGTAGCTCTGACGCAGATCTACCAGAGACTTGTGCGGCCGGCCCACGCCGACCGACACGGTGATCTCCGGCGTCATGTCGACGATGCTGGCGTGCAGATCGGTCGCCACGCTCATCACGTTCAGAGGGCCGCCGGTGAGCTGGAGCAGGACGATGACCGAGTCGCTGCGCGAGGCCGAGATGAACGGCAGCGAGCGCCGGGCGAGGAACTCGTCGACCGCCCAGTGGAGGCGCTCCTTGATGTCCTGGACGACCGTCTCCTCGCGCTCGTTCTCTGAGAACGCTTTGAAGCCGTCTATGTCCACCAGCATGAGCAGGTGTTCGGCCTCCGGATCC
Source organism: uncultured Thermoleophilia bacterium (assembly GCA_964538465.1). Lineage (GTDB taxonomy): Bacteria > Actinomycetota > Thermoleophilia > UBA2241 > UBA2241 > UBA6103. The sequence continues at coordinate 1,192 of CAZIGT010000385.1, forward strand.
AGCCCGAAGAACGCCAGGCGCCGGGCGATCTCCTCTTCGTACAGATCGCTGGCCACCAGCTCGTCGAAGAAGTCGCCGGCCAGCCGCTTCTCCGTCTCGGCTACGGCCTTCTTCTTCACGAGCTCGAGCGCGGTCACCGTGACCACGTGGTGCAGGATGATGCGGTCGTAGTCCGAGAACTCGCCGCTGTCTTTGACCACGGCGAGGAACGCCCCGATGCGATGCGAGGCCACCACCGGGTAGACCTGAGCACCGCCTCCCAGCCCCTCTATCCCTATGGCGAAGTCCTGCCGGCTGGCGCGCCGGTCGCTGATTTGTCGCCAGAGGTCGCCGATCACGCCGCTGGGCACCCGCCGCCTGTACGAAGCCTCGCAGAGCACGAGCCCGTGGAAGTCGAACAGAACGGCAGAGCAGCCGACCAGCGCAGACAGGGTGGACAGGATGGCGTCCAGGCCCCGCTCCTCCAGCACGATCTTGGTGAGCTTCTCGTGCACGGCCAGGCTGCGCTGCAGCAGGGAGTACTGCTCGTTGACGATCTTCGACGAGACGGCCTCCGTGATGGCGATGAACGGAACGCTGTAGGGGATCTGGAAGAGCGGGAAGTTGTTCTCCTCGGCCATCTCGATCATGACCGACGGGATCTCGTCGAGGCTGAAGCCGACGCCGACGCCGAGCCCCGAGAGGTTGTGGTCGATCATGCGCTGCAGGTACGTGCGCACCTTCTCGTCGCTGCCCACGAGCGGGTATCCGGTCGTAAGGAGCAGCTCACCGCCCTTGAGCCATGCGGTGGGATCCGGTACCTCGGCGATGTGCACCCAGCGCACCGGGTTGCTGGTGGAGCGGGAGCCGGCCATGAGCTTCAGGTTCAGCTCCGGGATGTCCAGAATGTCCTGTACCGTGATCATGTGGCCTCGCCTCGGTGGTCCCTCCGGCGCCTCGGCCGGCCGATGCACCGCGAGGAGCGCAGGCACGAACGCTCGCGGATGCGCCCGCAACGGCGGCGTACGCACGGCCGGCGCGACAGTACTCTACACAATGTCCAAAGGCATCACCAGGCCTAGGCCGCATAAGACAGGGCCACGCTGGCGTGGACATAGTGCCG
>CAZIGT010000386.1:0-2272 GCA_964538465.1 uncultured Thermoleophilia bacterium
CGTTAGAACGTCCGTCCCAACGTCACTTCAGTCCCAGCGTCCCTGGTTCGCGGTGTACCAATAGTGGTACACTTCCTAGGTGAGTGAGCCGGGCGACAGCCAGCCGATCCTCTCCGTCGCGTTCTATGTGAGCGCGGCCGGCAGAGAGCCGGTGCGCGAATGGTTGCTCGGCCTGGGTCGCGACGACCGCAAGACCGTCGGGCGCGACATCAAGACGGCGCAGTACGGCTGGCCGCTGGACATGCCGCTGATCCGCAAGCTCGGACCGGGGTTGTGGGAGGTGTGCTCGCGTCTTGCGGCTGGCATCGCGCGAGTGCTGTTCACGGTCGACGGTCCAACGATGGTGCTGCTCCATGGCTTCGTGAAGAAGTCGCAGAAGACGCCGGCCGCAGAACTGAAGACCGCCAGGCAACGGCTCGCCGACCTGCGAGAGGAGTGAACGTCATGACCAACAAGCACATCGGCAGCGATTTCGACGAGTTCCTGCGCGACGACGGCCTGCTCGACGACGCCGAGTCGGTGGCCGCAAAGCGCGTGATCGCCTTCCAGATTGCCCGTGAGATGGAGCGCGCCAATATCTCACAAGCCGAGCTGGCCCGCCGCATGCACACCAGCCGCTCGTCGGTCGAGCGGCTGCTCGATCCCGCCAACCCGTCGGTGACGCTCTCCACCCTGGAGCGCGCCGCCAGTGCGATCGGCAAGCGTCTCACGGTGCAGCTGAGTGCGTAGCCACGGCTGTTCTGACAAGGCGTTCGAGCTGACTCGCAGAAAGCACTCGGCGAGCATCGGCGTTGGCTCTCGCAGCTCAACGCCCGGACGTTAGCCCCAACGCAGATTCCGGCGCTTCATTGGGCCGAGGCCAGGGCAGAAGTACAATGAAGCCAGACCGATCCTCCAGCGTGAGGTGTGTTGCAATGACGATCGACGAACTGCGGCGTGAGGCTCTCGAGCTTGACCTCCCCAGCCGCGCGCGACTGGCACGCGAGCTGCTCAGCAGCCTCGACGACCTCTCGGAGGCCGAGGTCGAGCAGCTCTGGTTGCAGGAGGCCGTCCGCCGGCATGACGAAGTGGCCGCGGGCGCGGTCGAGACGATCGCGCTCGACGAAGCACTCGCCAGTGCACGAGCCGCGCGCGGATGAGCCGCGTACTGCGGCTGCATCCGGCGGCACTGCGCGAGCTCAACGAGGGCGCCACCTACTACGATGGCGAGGAGCTGGGACTCGGCTCGGCCTTCATCGACGAAGTCGAGCGCGCCCTGCAGCAGATTCTGCAGTTCCCCGAAGCCTGCCCGTTGACTCTCGGCCCGGTACGCAAGAAGGTCGTCTCGGCCTTTCCGTACTCGGTGATGTACTCGGTGCTCGATGAGAGGGTGATCGTGCTCGCCGTGGCTCATCAGCATCGTCGACCGTTCTACTGGCGCGACCGCCAGTGAGGCGTGGGGCTGACAACGGGATTGAGCAGATGCCGCGCTGTCCGCGGCACAGCTCATCCCGCACGCGTTAGGTTCAGTCTCCCCAACGTTGACCCTTGCCGGAGCCGCGCGGAGGATGTACGCTGCGCTGTACAGCACTATGTACCAGGAGGCCGTGATGCAGCCCCTCAGGCTCGACGAGGATGTCCGCCCGCTGTCCGAGTTCCGCGCCGGCGTCGCCGGCTTTGTGCGTCGCGTGAGCGAGACCCGTCGCCCGCTCCTGCTCACCCAGCACGGACGTGGGGTCGCCGTGCTCGTCGACGTGCGCGAGTTCGAGGCGATGCGCGAGCGTCTCGCCCTGCTCGAGGACGTCAGCGGCGCCGAGGCCGACGTCGCCGCTGGGCGCCTCACCGCCCACGATGAGGCCAAGGCCCGCGTTCTCGAGGACCTCGCCACGTGAGGCCCGCCTGGACCGACCGGGCGCTCACACGCGTGCGCGAGACGGCGCGCTACATCGTCGCCGACGATCCCGACGCCGCGTGGCGTTGGGCAGTTGGGCTGTTCGACGCGGTCGAGCGCCTCGCTGCCTTCCCCAAGAGTGGACGCCTGGTCCCAGAGCTCGAGGACCGCGGCGTGCGCGGACTTTCTACGGCGCCTACCGCGTCTTCTACCGCGTCGACGCAGAGGCGGTCCTCGTCCTCACCGTCAGGCACGCAAGCCAGCTGATCCGTGAGGACGAGGTTACCGAAGGACGAACCTAACAAGCACATCGAGCAGACAGCCGGCTGCGCCGGCTGCAGCTCACATGGGATGCCCCCATCTCTGGTTCCAGTAGATGGGTGAGTGTCTCCGCTTGTCTGG
>CAZIGT010000387.1:0-2271 GCA_964538465.1 uncultured Thermoleophilia bacterium
GACGCCTGTGCGTCGGCCCGCCCGCTCAGCTTACTACTGCTGTCACGTTCCGCCGGCCCATCTTCCGCGGCCACGCGGCCGGCAGCCCACCGTCTGTGCGCACGGCTTCGCGGCGCACGCACGATGGTTCGGCTGCTCCGACCACCGCCAGCATCGCGCGGCTTCGCGGCGCACCGACGAGGGCCCGAACGCCCGCGGCTGCTCCGACTACTCCGTGGCTTCGAGGAGGCCGGCGCGGTGGCACTTGAGATAGCCGCCACAGTAGGCGTCTTCGCCGCGCAGCGCCTCGATGGCACGCACAGTGGCCATCATCTGCTTGTTGCGCACGTCGACGATGATGCCGTCTATGCCTATGCCCGCGCACATGGCCACGAACGTGCGGTTGAGGAGCGCACGGTTCGGCAGGCCGAAGCTCACGTTGCTCAGGCCGCCGGTGGTGCTCACGGGCAGCTTCTCCTTGATGAGCTTGAGCGCGCCCATGGTGACGTTGGCCGCCTGGCCGTCCGCGGAGACGGCGAGCACCAGCGGGTCGACCCAGAGATCCTTGGTGGGCAGCCCGGCCTTGACGACGAGGTCGCAGATCTGCTGGGCGACCTCGAACCGGGCCTCGGCTGTTTCCGGGATCCCGTCGTCGTTCATGCACAGACCGACGACGGGGCACTTGTGCTTCTCGATCTGCGGGATGACGGCCTCGATACGCGCCTGCTCCATGCTGATCGAGTTGATGAACGGGATCTTGCCGCCGTCCTTGATGCACGCCTCGACACCCGCCGTGAGCGCCTCGGGGCTGGCCGAGTCGACCATGAGCTGCGTGTCCGTGACGGCGCGCACGGTCTCGATGAGCCACGTGATGTCTGCGCATTCGTCGCCACCGGCCACTCCCCCGTTGACATCGAGGACGCCAGCGCCGGCTTCCACCTGAACGAGAGCGAGGTCCTGGATGAACTTGGCGTCGCGCGCCCCGATGGCCTCCGCGACCGTCTTGCGCGTTCCGTTGATCGACTCACCCATCAGCAACATCTGCCACCACCTCCGCAGGGATACCACGTGGCCAACCGGCCCAAGTGCAGGAGATGATACCCAAGAAGAGGGGCGGGACAAAGACAGGCGAGGAGGCGCCGGCCGGGCACCGGCCGGTGCCTCAGCCGGGCCGTGCAGGCCGCGTCAGACCGGTTCCGGCGGGAAGATCCAGTCTGCCGGGCGCTGGCGCCGGTCCGCCATGCGCCGGTCGGGATCGGCATCCCGGAGGCTGCGCCGTCGTTCGCCGTAGCGACGATCCTTCATGACACGGACGTCTGCCGCGCCGGCGTAAAGGCGCGAGAACCGCTCGAAGAGGCGGTCGCGCAGCGGACCGGTGACGAACAGCATATGCACAGGTACCTCGTACTTCCCCTCGGCCATGTCGCACCACCTGGGCCGGCAGGTTTCCATAGCGGTGCGACGCCAGACGCACCGATACGGTGGATAGTACCCTCAATCGACATACCTCACCACATGCGGGCTCCTCGCGAAGCTCCGCGAACTGTTGCCATTCCAGACAACGGTCCCACGCGTCGCACACCGGGGACCCATCGCGGGAGCCGGACGAACGAGGGCGACACAATGGTTCGGGGAGACCGCAGAAGCCCGCACGGCCGCGCCGCTGCGGCGGGCTACGATCTGAGCGGGCGGCCGTAGGCGGCCATGATGCGGCCAAGGCGGTCGAGGGGCAGTGCCCACGCCGTGTAGCCGCCGCGACCCACGGTGGTCTTGGCCGCCACAAGGGAGTCGAGAACGGCGGCGGCCGTGGCGTCGACCGCCGCCTCGAAGAGGAAGCTGATCACATCATCGCCGACGCGCTCGCTACGTAGCGGCCGATCGGTCTCCCGGGGCAGACGGCCGGCCGTGGTGAACGCCAGCATGATCTCGCCGCTGTTGTCGGAGGCGTACGAGCCGGTCAGCGCCAGGCCCAGAGAACAGCGCTTGGCGATCCGCTCGCACTGCCGCGATGACAGCGGCGCGTCGGTGGCGCACACCACGATGCACGAGCCCTCGTTGTGGTCGCCGGGCATGAGATCCGGTATCTCGCGCCCCACCGGCACCCCGTCGACGAGCAGGCGGTGCCGGCGCCCGAAGTTCGTGAGCGCCAGGATGCCGATCGTGTACTGACGGCCGTAGACATCCACCAGGCGCGACGACGTGCCGATGCCGCCCTTGAAGTCGTAGCAGATCATGCCGGTGCCGGCGCCGACCGCGCCGGCCTCGCCGGGGCTGCAGGGCCGCGCGGCGGCC
>CAZIGT010000388.1:0-2266 GCA_964538465.1 uncultured Thermoleophilia bacterium
TCGACTCGAGCCGCCGCCGGTACAGCTCCGCGTCGCCGCGCGCGAAGCAGCAGAACGTCACCGTGCGCGGCAGCTCGTGCTCGGCCAGCCAGTCGGCGACCGTCCCGACGGCGACCTCGCACGCCTCGGCCTTGGGGTAGCCGTACACGCCGGTCGAGATCCCCGGGAAGGCGATCGTCTCGAGCCCGGCCTCCGCGGCGAGCCGCAGCGATTCCGCATAGCAGGAGCGCAGCAGCGCCTGCTCGCCGGAGTGGCCGCCGCGCCAGACGGGCCCCACGGTGTGGATGACGTGGCGCGCCGGGAGGGCGAAGCCCCTCGTCATGCGCGCCTGACCGGTCGGGCAGCCGCCGAGGCCGCGGCACTCGGCGAGCAGCTCGGGGCCCGCCGCCCGGTGGATCGCGCCGTCGACCCCGCCGCCGCCGAGCAGCGAGCTGTTGGCCGCGTTCACGATCGCGTCCACGTCCAGCCGCGTGATGTCACCCTCCGCGACCTCCATGCGCGCGAGCAGGTCCTCCATCGCTCCTCCTCCCATGCGGTATCCTCAGTGCCGATGCTACCCGACGACACGTCAGCCGGAGCCGTGGCGCGCGATGAGGGAGACGCGGAGACCCGGGCCGCGAAGGCCTGGGCGGCCAACGCGCCCGACGTACCGAGCGAATGGTTCGTGCGACCCTCGACGCTGCACGGCGTCGGCCACACGCAGCGCGTGCACGTCCACGCGCAGCGGCTGACGAGCGAGCTGCGCTGGGACGAGTCCGACACGCGCCTTGTTCTCTGCGCCGCCCTCTGGCACGACATCGGCCGCACCAACGACGACGTGGACCCGCGGCACGGCGCCGACAGCGCCTCACGCGCCCTCGAGCTGGGACTGATCGACACCCTGGCGCCGGCCGAAGCCGATCCCGTGATCTTCGCGATCGCGCTCCACTGCCTCACCGACGAGGAAGCGCTGGACGCCGCCCGGCGGTGGGGCGGCGAACACCGCCTGGCGGAGCCGGAGCGCGCCCTGCGCATCCTCTGGCTGCTCAAAGACGCCGACGCGCTCGACCGCGTCCGCCTGGAGCCGTGGGAGGCCGTCGACACGGCGCAGCTGCGTCATGAGCAGAGCCTGGCCCTTCTCACCTTCGCCGACGAGCTGTACCGCGTCTGCGGCCGCTGCGCGCCGGCGGGCAGCCCGCCCCCCGGGTAGCGGCACCCATCATCGCTGTGACACCGCCGTGCCGATACCATGGGAAGCCACATGGCGCGAGGTCGCGGCGTCTTCACCGCGCGATCCTGCGCACACCGGCGCCACCGGACGAGGAGAACGCCATGTCAACGGCAGCCGCGCGAACGCTCACCACCCCTTCGAGGACTCATGCGAGCCTCGCCTTCGTGATCCTGGCGAGCGTGCTCCTGCTCTGCTCCACCGTCTTCGCGGGCGTCGCCCGCGCCGCAGACGAGCCGACGATCGACCCGGCGAAGCAGGCGACCCTGCAGAAGACCCTGGCCGTGCAGATGGAGAAGTACAAGGTCCCCGGCGCGAGCGGCGGGAGGTGGGGCCCCGGCACCGGCACCTGGGGGACCGTGGTGGCCGAGGGCGAGGCCGGCGCCACCGACGCACCCCGGCCCACCGACCACGTGCGCATCGGCAGCATCACCAAGAGCTTCACCGCCACAGCCGTCCTCCAGCTGGTAGACCGCAAGAAGCTGGCCCTGGGCGACAGGCTGAGCCGGTTCGTGCCCTGGGTGCCGAACGCGAGGCACATCACCGTGCGCCAGCTGCTCAACATGACGTCCGGGCTCTACAACTTCACGGACGACGCCGCCTTCTGGACCGCGTGGCAGGCCGACCCCGCCGCCAAGTGGACGCCGCGCAAGCTGGTCAAGCTGGCCGCTTCGCACCCTCCGGTCTTCCCTCCCGGGCAGCAGTACATGTACTGCAACACCAACTACGTCCTTCTCGGCATGATCATCGAGAAGGTCACCGGCAAGCCGGCGAACCGCGTGATCAAGAACCGCGTCGTCAAGAAGCTCGGCCTCAAGCAGACCTTCTTCCCCATGACCACGACCCTGCGTGAGCCCTACATGCCCGGCTTCATGCCCGCCGACGGCGAGCCCATGGACACCTGGGACCTCGTCGACATCAGCATCTACTCTCCGACGTCGTTCTGGACGGCCGGCGGGATGGTCAGCACCCTCGGCGCTCTCAAGACCTGGCTGCGCGCCGTGTCGCGCGGCAAGCTGCTGCGCGAGCGGCTGCCCACGGCGCAGCTCCAGTTCTCCG
>CAZIGT010000389.1:0-2251 GCA_964538465.1 uncultured Thermoleophilia bacterium
TGATTACCTGTGCCTCCCCGCTGCTGCTCGGATCGGCGTCGCCGCGGCGACGGGGGTTGCTGGAAACCGTTCGCATCCCTTTGCGCGTCGCGGCGGGTGACGTGGCCGAGGCCGTCCCACCGGGGGAGCGCCCGGCCGGCGTCCGCGTCAGGGGGCGGCCCACGCCTCAGGCGGCTCCTCCTGCGCCGCCCGCGGCACCGGCCGGCGCCGCCGGCTCGGTCACGGTACGCACCGGGTCGCCGACCGCGGCGCCCACTGCCGCCACGCCCCCTGCCCCGATATCCCCGGCTCGCGCCTCGCGCCGCTCGGCATGGCGGAGCAGCAGCCAGCCGACGAAGACCGTCAGGGCCGTTCCTCCTGCGGTGACCGCCCAGTACATGCCACGGGGCGTGCCTTCAGGCACCTCCGTGAAGAAGAGGACGAGAGCGAGAAGGACGCCGCCCTCACAGAGACAGGTGCAGATCCACGCCCCCGCCGCGCCGCCCGGCACGCTGTAGGGCCGCGGCACCTCGGGATGCTTGCGGCGCAGGATGACCAGCGCCGGGAACATCAGGAGGTAGGGCAGCAGGAACACGATGGAGCCCATGGCGAAGATGGTCCAGAAGACATCCTCGCGGGAGCCGAAGAAGCCGTAGTCGAAGAGCGCCAGAGCGCTGCCTATGAGGCCGAGCAGAAGAAACGCGTAGTCGGGACTCTTGAAGCGGCGGTTCACGTGGCCGAACACGCCGGGTGCGGTCATGTCGAGACCCGTCGCGGCCATGCTGTGGTTGGCGCCGATGGACCAGGTCACCATGTTGCCCACGAACGTCAGCAGCAGAGCGACCACGACGATCTGATAGAGCAAGTCGCCGCCGGGAAGCACCTGCTCGAACGACAGCTTGAGCGCATCCGCCACCCCGGTCACGATGCTGATGTCGTCCAGCTTCAGCGATGCCAGCAGGCCGAAGATGGCGAACAGGTAGATGCCCAGGGTGATGACCCCCGCGAGGGTGATGGCACGCGGGATGTCGCGCCGCGGATGCTTGATGGCGGACCCCGGCGAGTTGATCAGCTCGAAGCCCATGAAGCTGTAGATGATCACCGGCACGAAGGCGAAGTTGGCCCCCCAGCTCGGCATCCATTCGCTCCCCGAGAACGGGTTGGCGGAGCCGTGCCGCACGATGTAGGCGACGCCCATGACACCCAGGCTCGCGAGGACGATCACCTTGAGGACGGCCGTCACCGTGGGCACCCACTTGCTCCAGCTGATCGGCAGGATGCCGATGCCCACGATCACCCAGATCATCGCGAGCACGATCACCACTTCCCAGAACCTGCTCAGCCCGGGAGCGAAGACCGTGATGAGAGTGCCGGTGAACAGCACGAACACCGAGGGCGCCCAGTAGGCGACGTTCACCCAGTACAGCCACGCCGTCATGGTCGCCCAGCGCTGCCCGAAGGCTTCGCGTACCCACACGTAGAGGCCGCCTTCACCGGGCCAGGCGCTGCCCAGCTCCGCGGTGAGAAGCCCGTACGGCAGGAAGAAGACGACGGCCAGCAGGATCCACAGCGTGAGGCCCTGGACACCGATGGCGGCGGACGACGCCACCACGTCTGCGGCCACTAGGGCCGAGACGGCGAACAGGACCATGTCCCAGAGACGCATGGTCTTCGGTTGGTTTTCGAGCGAGATGCCCTTGTCAGGCGAGCTCATCGGTCCTCCCCGAAACGCCGAAATGAGGTTCCCGTCGCGGCAGAGCTGTTTAGCATAGAAGACGGTTTGTGCATTATTGTGAACTCCGGCCTGTGTTGTCAAGGCATCATTCGGGCGCCTATACTGAACACAAGCACCAGCAGCTTCCGCTGGTCGCGGGAGACGGAAGGAACCGCCGTGCGCAAGAGCCCGTCAGAGAAGACACGCCGTGTCGAGGAGCCTGTGCTCGGTCCGCGGCTGAGGGAGGCGCGTCAGGCCAGAGGCATGACGCTCGAGCAGCTCGCCGAGGCGTCGGGGCTGTCGCGAGGCTTCATCAGTCAGGTGGAACGGGACGCAGTGTCGGCGTCGGTCGGCTCGCTGTTCCGCATCTGCAAGGCCCTAGACACGACGGTGGGCGCCCTGCTGGAACCGGAATGGCGTCAGGTCATCCGCCGCGCCGACCAACATCGGGTCACCTACGGCGGCGAGGACGTGTGGGACTACGCGCTCACACCCAGCAACGAGGCGCGCCTGCAGGTCGTGGAGACGCATATCGGGCCGGGCGGGACGGCTGGCGAC
>CAZIGT010000390.1:0-2235 GCA_964538465.1 uncultured Thermoleophilia bacterium
GCCCGGCGCGGGCGCCGCTTCAAGTCCACCACGGGGCGCGCCCGGCGCGCCGTGCGGCATGCCGGGCGCGCTCTCCGCAGGCTCAGGGGCGATGCTTGCCGGCATTTCTACGACGGGCGTGGACTCCACCGGGGACCACGCTTCGAAGGTGGGCTGCGGAGACACGTCGCCGATCGTCGCCGCGAGCTCGGGTGTCGCCGGCTCGGCGGAGGTCACGCCGGCCGGTGAGGTCCCGGCCGGCGATACATCGGCGGGGGCGCTTGCCGCCCAGCCCAGACCGCCGGTCTCCGGGGCGGGTGCCGGCGCAGGCTCGGGCTCGCGGGCGGCCATCGCCTCCTGTTCCCAAGGCGGCGGCGGCTCCGTCGAGAAGGGCACGACCGGTGGCGCGGACGCTGTCTCGGGCTCCGCTGCCTGCGGCTCGACGTGCTCGGTGGCGAACATCGGCATGCCGGTGTCGCCCACGCCTGCGGCCGGCGGTATGGCTTCGCTCACGCCCGGCTGCGCTGGCTCGTCGGACCTGGCGGGCGTCTCGGGGGCGGGTTGGGCTTCCGCGCCGACCGTAGTGGGGGCGGGGGGCGCCTCCTCCGTGGCGCCCGCCGCCCGTGCGTCTGCGGCCGCGGCGGCCGATCCCCACAGGTCGCCCGTGGCGGGCGGTGGCGTGGGGATCGTCACAGGCTGCTCCGTCCACAGGCCGGCACCCGGCGCCTGGGCGGCCTGGGCGCCGGCGACGTCTGTCGTGGCCGTAGTGGGAGCGGCGTACGGCTCGGCCGTCGCTGCCGGGGCCTGGTCGCCGCCGAGCAGGTGAAGGTCGTCGCGCGGCGCCCCCTTCATGAACGACGCCGTCTCGGGCGTCACGTTCGGCGGTGGCGTCTGCGGCGTCGGCTGCTTGGACTCCTTCTTGGACTCCTTGCTCTTCTTGGACTCCTTGCCCTTCTTGGGCGCAGCCCCGGCGTCTCGTCGCTTGGTGATGACGAGCGCGATGATGAGGATGATCAGGATGCCCACGGCGATCCCGATGCCGATTATCTGGATCATGTTCATGTTCAAGAAATCCATGATGCTCACGCCTCACCGGTGAAGTCCGAGACCAACGGTACAATCGAGCGATGCTCGACTACTCTGCTGTTCTCGCTGCACTCGCCGAACTCGGCGAGCCCGAATACCGCGCACGGCAGGCCTACGAAGCCGTTACGCGGTCGTTCGTCACATCGTTCGACCAGATGACCGCTCTCCCTGCCTCTCTGCGCTGCGCGCTGGCCGAGCGCCTCACGGTGCTCGACCTCCACGAGCGGCGCACTCTCACCACGCAGCGCGGGGGCGCGGAGAAGACCCTCTTCGAGGCTCACGACGGCGCCCCTGTCGAGGCGGTGCTCCTGCGCAGGGGCAGGCGTGCCACAGTGTGCGTGTCCTCCCAGGTCGGCTGCTCCGTGGGGTGCCCGTTCTGTGCGTCGGGACGTCTTGGCCTGCGCCGCGACCTCTCGGCCGAGGAGATCGTCGACCAGGTGCTGTACTTCGCCCGCCGCCTCGCGGAGCAGGAGCGGCGGGTCACCAACGTCGTCGTCATGGGCATGGGCGAACCCTTCCACAACTACGATGAGACGCTCCGCGCCTGCCGCCTGCTCAACGACCGCGCCGGCTTTGGCCTGGCGGCGCGCGGCATCTCCGTGTCCACTTCCGGCGTGCTCCCCGGTATCGGTCGATTTGCCGCTGAGGATGAGCAATTCAATCTGGCCGTGAGTCTGCACGCGGCCACCAACGAGCTGCGCGACCGGCTCGTGCCCCTCAACCGTAGGTACCCGCTGGACGTTTTGTTACCCGCCTGCGCCGATTACGTGCGCCGCACACGCCGCAAGCTTCTGTTCGAGTATGTGCTCCTGAAGGGCGTCAACGACGGTCCCGACCAGGTCGCCGCCCTGGCCGAACGGCTGCGGCGGCCGCTCTACCATCTCAACGTGATCGCCTACAACGCCACCGGCGGCGGGTTCGTGGCACCGTCGGCGACGGAGACGGCGGCGTTCGCCGAGAGGGTGCGCGCCGCCGGGGTCGCCTGCACCGTGCGGCGCTCGCCGGGCGCCGAGATAGACGCCGCCTGCGGGCAACTGGCCCTGCGCCAGGACCGCCTCTGAACGCAGTCATCGCCGCCACCCCGGGTCCGCCGCCGGCGGCGCAGCCGCCGGCGGTCAGTGAGCGATGGCTGCTCTGAGCTCCCGCGCCGCCTCGTGCGGATCGACCTCG
>CAZIGT010000391.1:0-2204 GCA_964538465.1 uncultured Thermoleophilia bacterium
GGTCGGCGGAAACGTGACGTTACAGAACTTTGTCGGCGATAAAACCGGTATGGGGCGCTACACCTGCAGACTCCACCTGACGCATCTAGACGTCACGGACACTCGGACCGGACAAGTCTGGCACGTGCCGTGGCTGCAGATCGCCGACTTCCAGTACGGCAACGCCGCTTTCGCCCGCGAGTTCCGCAGCGCCCACGCCGGCCTGCCACGCTGCGTCGACACGCACTTGCCGCGCGAGACCTTCTCGCGCCTGCGTCGTCGGGCCCTGCGCCGCGAGTTGCTCACCGGCCGCCACGACCGCCAGTGGCGCTGCGGCTCCCCATTCCCGGATTGGTCGCTTGCACTCGGCGGCGTAATCTACACGGCCTTGTTTGCGTGGTTCATCCACGGGCAATACGCATCGTCGGGCTGGCAGGAGATGCTCTCCAGCCCTTACAAGTGGTTCTACTTCGCCGGCGTGGGTCTCACACTCCTCCTCATCGGCGCGCTGGCCTCCCTCCCATGGATCGCACTGTTCGTGATTCGGTATCGCCGCCGCCGCTACGGTCGCGTCATCTCCGTGCACACGACGAGTCACGGCGTCGAGGCCGAATACGCGGACGGCCGGCGCCGGCTCCATCCCTGGTCGAACGTCGTAGAGATCCGCCGCCGCAGTCGCCTGCGGCTGGCAGTCCCGCCGTTTGAACTGAACGCCGAGTTCACCGCGGATGCCGGTGAGTGGCGCGCGCTTGTGGATGCGGCCATCGACTCGCGCGCGCCGCGGTCAGACGCCCTCGCCAGTGTGCGCCGCATGTGCCGAAAATACGCCGTCATCGTCCTTCTCGGTGGTGCGGCCGTCCTGGCCTGCGTGGACGGGCTCCGTCGCGCCAATTTGCTCCAGAATTCGCCGCCCAACGATCTGTCACCGCTGGCGGCGATCGTCGTTTTCTGCGTCTTCTTGCTGTCTCTCATCTGGGGCGGCTATTGGCTCATCACTCCTTCCGGCACTGCCCTGCAGCGCCGCTGGCGTCGGTGGCTCCGCCGCCGCTTCGGCCGGCGCAACTCGTCTCAATCGCCGGCGCGTCACACGTCCGCGGCGGGAGTGTGACGCCACCATGCTCGCCGTCTGGCCACTCTGGCTCGGCAGGCTCGGCAAGGGCCTCGTCTACGCGGGCGCGGCCCCGGTGCTCCTCCTCGTCTTCTTGTTCGAGTGCTACTTGGCCGTCAATTTCTTCGCCGGCGTCGCCTGCTTCATCGCCCACCCCTTCGGCTGGCGCCCGCGCCCGCAATACGGCCCGCCGATCTGTCCCTCCTGCGACCATGCGCGCTTCGGCGCCTGGACCGAGAAGTGCCCCCATTGCGGCTACTCCCTGCTCTGCCCGCGCTGCAGTGCTCAGGCGCAACATGCTCCCCCGCTCGTCTGCCGCCACTGCCACCAGCCCCGCGCGTGCAGCCGTTGTGGCGACGCCTTCGGCCCGCCCGTGCACGAGCCCTGCCCACACTGCGGCGCCCGTAGCGTCTGCCCCCACTGCGGCGCGGACCTGTCCCCGCGCCCCGGCCCCACCGACGACTGCCCCGCCTGCGGTGCTCCCTTCTTCGCCCATCAGCTCCTGACTAAGCCCCGCCGCCGCCGGTGGTGCTGACTTCGTTGAAGGAAAAGTGCGAGAGAGCCCGCAGACTGGGCTAAGGCCGGCGCCGCGCAACCGCAGAGTAGCCGCCGGAACCGCCGGCCGTCTCCCAGCCTCTTCGCTTCCCCGAGCCCCCCGCTCATCCCAGGGTGTCCGCCATCAACTCGTCCGTCCTCCGCGGTCGAGCCGCTCGCGTCGATGGCCGTCAACAACGAGACCTTCCCCAAGGCGGCCGTCGTCAAGTGGGAGTTCCCGGCGAAGGGGAACCGCAAGGCCTTCACCGCGTACTGGTACGACGGCGGGCTGCTGCCGACGATCCCGGCCGACCTCGAGCTCGGCCGCCAGCTCGGCGGACTGGGCAACCTGTTCATCGGCACCAAGGCGTCGCTCCTGTGCCAGGGTGCGTACGGCGACAGCGCCCGCATCTTCCCCGAGAAGAAGATGAAGGAGATCGGCAAACCCAAGCAGCTCCTCGAGCGCTCGCCGGGCCACTACGTCGAATGGCTGATGGCGGTGGCCGGCCAGAAGACGCCGGACTTCTGCAAGTCGAACTTCGGCTACGCGGGTCCGATGTCCGAGACGATCCTGCTGGGCAAC
>CAZIGT010000392.1:0-2202 GCA_964538465.1 uncultured Thermoleophilia bacterium
GGATCCCGAAGGCTGGATAGAACACACCGGCCGCCAGCGGTATCAGCGCCACGTTGTAGGCGAACGCCCAGAACAGGTTCTGCTTGATCACGCGCATCGTCTGGCGTGAGAGCGAGATGGCCGTGGCCACGCCGCTCAGGTCACCGGAGATGAGGGTGACGTCGCCGGCCTCGATCGCCACGTCCGCGCCCGTGCCTATGGCGATGCCTATGTCCGCCTGTGCCAGCGCCGGGGCGTCGTTGATGCCGTCGCCGACCATCGCCACCCGCCTGCCGGCCGCCTGCAGCGCCTTGATCTCGGCGGCCTTCTGCCGCGGCACAACCTCCGCGATGATGCGGTCGGCGCCTACCCGCCGGCCGACCGCGGCCGCCGTTCCGGTGTTGTCCCCCGTCAGCATGACGACCTCGAGCCCGCGCCGCTTGAGCCTGGCTACCGCTTCGCGGGAGCTCGGCTTCACCGCGTCGGCAATGGCCACCACGCCGGCCGGCCGGCCGTCGACCGCCACGAACACCGGCGTGGCGCCGTCCTCGCGCAGGGCGCTCAGCCGCGCCTGCAGCTCGGCGCTCAAGGGGGCGTGCAGAATGGTGGCGGTCTCGCCGGGCGGCTGGGCGGCGACCTCACTGTGCGGCTGGTCACCGCCGGCGCCGGCCCCCACCGGGTCAGTGGCCAGCGTGCTGGCCGCCACCGAGCCACTGGCCACCGCACTGGTGACCGCCACTCCGCAACAACCGTCCTCGCTCGCACCGCCGTCCGGGTCTCCGACCGCGCCGCCACGAGGTACATCTCCGACCGTGCCGTTCGCCACGTAGGCTTCGCGGCCGACGAGGACGTCGTGACCGTCGACCACGGCGCGCACGCCGTAGCCGGAGTCGGCCGCGAAGCTCTCGGCCGCCGGCACGCTCAGCCCGCGCGCCTCGGCCGCGGCCACGACCGCCCGGCCGAGCGGATGCTCGGAGCCGCGCTCGGCGCCGGCCGCCAGGCGCAGCAGCTCGTCCTCGGTCTCACCGGCGGCCCCAGCGAAGCCGGCCCCCTCGGCGGCGCCGTTGGCGGCGATCACCGCGACCACGCTCGGCCTGCCCTCGGTGATCGTCCCGGTCTTGTCGAGCACGACGGTATCGAGCTTGTGCGCCGTCTCCAGCGCAGCGCCGTCGCGGATCAGGATGCCGTTCTCGGCTCCGCGCCCGGTGCCGACCATGATGGCCGTAGGGGTCGCCAGTCCGAGCGCGCACGGACAGGCGATCACCAGCACGGCCACGAAGTTGAGCACCGCGTAGTTGAGCGCCGGCTCGGGGCCGAAGACGAGCCACACCACCAGCGTGACGGCGGCGGCGCCGATGACCGCCGGCACGAAGTAGGAGGCGATGACGTCCGCCAGCCGCGCTATCGGCGGCTTGGAGCCCTGCGCGTCCTGCACCAGGCGCACGATCTGCGCCAGCGCCGTCTCGGCGCCCACCTTCGTCGCCCGGAACGTGAAGGAGCCGGTGGTGTTGATCGTGGCGCCTATGACTTCGTCGCCCGGCGCCTTGACCACTGGCACCGGCTCGCCGGTCAACATGCTCTCGTCGATCGCGGAACTGCCCTCCACCACCACGCCGTCCACCGGCAGCTTCTCTCCCGGCCTCACCACGACTAGGTCGCCGGGAACCACGGCGGCCACCGGCACGTCGGTCTCCCGTCCGTCGCGCAGCACGCGGGCGGTCTTCGGCTGCAGCCCTATGAGCGTGCGGATGGCGCTTCCGGTCTGACCCTTGGCTCGTGCCTCCAGGAGCCGCCCCACCAGGATCAGCGTGATGATGAGCGCCGAGCTGTCGAAGTACATGGGTGCGCCGAGCCCGGCGTGCTCGAACAGACCCGGCGCCAGCACACCGAGCGCGCTGTACAGGTAGGCGGCCGACGAGCCGAGGGCGATCAGCGTGTTCATGTCGCTCGTGCGATGCCGGGCGGCCTTGAGCGCCCCTACGTAGAACTGCCATCCCACCCAGAACTGCACCGGCGTGGCCAGCGCCCATAGCACGTAGCCGTTCTGGAGCCAGTGAGGCATGAACGTGAACCACTCGTGCATGCTGCCGAGGAAGATGATCGCCGAGAGCACAGCTCCCACTGCGACCTTGATCTTGAGGGTACGGTAGGCGGCCGCGCGGGCGCGCTCCTGAGCATCTTCGAGCGCGCCCAGGGCGGCCGCTTCTGTGGCGGCTACCGCTT
>CAZIGT010000393.1:0-2168 GCA_964538465.1 uncultured Thermoleophilia bacterium
CCGCCCCCGCCCGGTTGCACAGCTCAGCATCAGTCGGGAAGGACGCAGGGACCGACCCGCCGGGTCTGTCCCTGCGCGACCGGGACCTTCTTACGACCTCAGAGGACCGGCAGATACCGCTCGATCTCGAAGATCGAGACCTGCTCGCGGTACTCGTACCACTCGTTGAGCTTGTTGGTGATGAAGCGCTCGAAGACGTGATCGCCCAGGGTGCGCCGCACCAGCTCGCTGCGCTCCGTCTCCTTGACGGCCTCGTAGAGGTTGTTGGGCAGCGACGAGAGGCCGATCGCCTGACGCTGGTCGGCGTCCATCTTGTAGATGTTCGGTTCCACCGAAGGCGGCAGCTCGTAGCGCTGCTCGATGCCTTCGAGGCCGGCGGAGAGCAGGACGGCGAACGCCAGGTACGGGTTGCAGGCCGGATCCGGGTTGCGGACCTCGGCGCGCACACTGCTCTCCTTGCCCTTGATGTAGAGCGGCACGCGGATGAGGGCCGTGCGGTTGCGGTGCGCCCACGACACGTAGACCGGCGCCTCGTATCCGGGCACCAGGCGCTTGAAGCTGTTGACCCACTGGTTGAGCACCGAGCAGATCTCGCGCATGTGCTTGAGCTGCCCCGCGATGAAGCCCTTGGCGATCTCGCTGAGATGGTCGGGGTCGTCCTTCGAGAAAAAGGCGTTCTGGTCGCCGCGGAACAGCGACTGATGCACGTGCATGCCGCTGCCGTTCTCGCCGTATATGGGTTTGGGCATGAAGGTGGCGTGCAACCCGTTGTGGGCCGCCACCTCCTTGACGATCAGGCGGCAGACCATGACCCGGTCGGCCATGACGAGCGCCTCGTCGTAGTGCGGGTCCACCTCGTGCTGCGACGGGGCTACCTCGTGATGGCTGGCCTCCATGGGGATTCCGAGCCGGTCCAGCGTGCGCATGGTCTGCTTGCGCAGGTCGTTGCCCAGGTCGGCCGGCAGCACGTCGAAGTAGCCGCCCTCGTCGGCCACCTCCGGACGCTCCGAGCTCTTGAAGTAGAAGTACTCGAGCTCGGGGCCTATGAAGAACCGCAGCCCCATGTCCGCGGCGCGCTTGAGCTGGCGGCGCAGCACGTAGCGGGGATCACCCTCGAATGGCTGATAGTTGCGGTCGAGGACGTCGCAGAAGACGAAGGCCGTCTTCTCCTGGTTCTGGGACCACGGCAGGATCTGGAAGCTGGTCCAGTCCGGCATGGCGACGATGTCCGACTCCTCGATCTCCGCGTAGCCGGTGATAGAGGAACCGTCGAAGGGGGCGCCGCTCTCCAGCACGCTGTCGAGCTGGCGATCTGGGATCTCGACCATCTTGAGGTTGCCGAGGATGTCCGTGAACCACAACTGCACGTGCTTCACGTTCTGGTCGGCGACCTGACGGCGGATCCGGGCCTGGAGCTCATCGTTCATCGTAGTCATCCTTTCGACCCGTGCGAGCCTGCTCCGGCGGAAGGGGGCGCTGTGGGGGCTCGCCCGCGGCGTACACCTCAAGCACGCCGACTCAGTGCACGCCTCGAGCACGGGCCCTCGGCGCCTCCTCCGGCCTAGGCAGGCTCTTCGCTCTGGGCGGGCGGCCGGCTGCCATCCCGCCGGGACAGGTTCTATCATCGCCGGCCGCGGTCCTGCAACGCGGCGCCGTGTGCTCGTGCCGCGGCGTCGGCTGCCCGCACCGCGGCGCCGGCTTCCTTCCGATTCCTACATCTGGCCCGAGCCTCCGGCGATCCTTCTTGCGCCGCCTTCCGCAGCCCTCAGACGGCCCGGTCTGCGCCGTATGCAGGCACTCTGCTCACGCTCGGGCGCGAGCGTCGTCAGGCTCGTACACACCGGCGACGATTTCGTACAACGCACTCGTTGCGTACGCTCGTGCCGTGTGCGTATACTGCGCCGGAACCTGGGGCGGACCGAGAGAACCCCCGTGGCATCTCCCGGTCGGGGAGAAGGAGGCTTGAATGGCAACCGAGGCCTACTGCGTCAAGTGCCGCACTAAGCGCGAGATGAAGAGCGAGCAGGCCGTGACCATGAAGAACGGCAAGCCCGCCACGCAGGGTGTCTGCCCCGTCTGCGGCACCAAGATGTTCAAGATCGGCAAGAGCAAGTAAGTCGGTCATCATTCTGCCCGCCGCTGCGGCGAGCGGGCGCCACAGTGGCCGC
>CAZIGT010000394.1:0-2127 GCA_964538465.1 uncultured Thermoleophilia bacterium
GGGTGATGGCGCTACGCGTCTATAACGGCGAGTTGATCGCCGGCGGCACATTCGACACGGCCGGCGGTACATCTGTCTACAACATCGCACGCTGGAACGGCACGCGGTGGACCTCACTTTGGAACGGGACGAATGACACGGTCTACGCGCTGGCCGAATACGACGGCGCGCTGGTTGCCGGTGGAAGCTTCACCAGGGCAGGGTTTGCGGCCGCAAACGGCGTGGCCTGCTGGCGGGGGACGACGTGGCAAGCGCTCGGGGCGGGTGTGGCCGGCGACAATCCGACTGTGATGGCCCTGGCGAGCTACGCCGGTGAACTCTACGCAGCGGGTCACTTCACTACTGCCGGCGACATCAACGCCAACCACGTCGCGCGCTGGGACGGTACGCAGTGGCGTGCCGTCGCCAGTGGCATCGACGGCCCCGGATCCCCCATGTCCGGAGCCGGCTACGACCCGACTGCTTACGTCCTGGCGCTTTGTGACGGTGAGCTGCTTGTCGGGGGCTTCTTCAGCATCGCAGGCGGGCACGCTGGGGCCGGCATGGCGCTGTGGAATGGCACGGAATGGCACCCGTGGGAGCCGGGCTTGAGCCATGCCGTGCAGACGCTCTTTGTTTGGCGCGGCGACCTCATCGCGGGTGGCACTTTTGCCACCTCGACCGGTTCACAGGGCATCGCTCGTTGGGACGGAACCGCTTGGCAGCCGTTTGGCTCGGGCGTGGGCGGCGCGGCCGGTGCCGCGGTCTACTGCTGCGCGGTCTACAACGACGAGTTGGTGGCGGGTGGGCGATTCACGACGGCCGACGGCGTCATTGTGAATGGCGTGGCGCGCTGGGACGGCGCGACTTGGCAGCCGCTCGACACAGGCATGGGTGGGCAATACCAGGACGTTTTTGCGCTGGTGGTCTACAACGGTGACCTCATCGCCGCCGGGCGGTTCACTTCCGCGGGCGGCGTCGCGGCGAACAGCATCGCTCGTTGGGACGGTGCGACTTGGCGCCCGCTCGGCACGGGCATGAGTGGGCAACTCGACTTCAACTGCATTCTCTCTCTTTCAGTCTACAACGGCGAGCTCATCGCTGCCGGACGCTTCACCGGCTTGGGGGGGGCACCGTCCACCGGCGGCATCGGTCGGTGGGATGGAACGACGTGGCGCAGCCTCGGTTCGGGGCTGAGTGGCGGCGGGGCGAATGGGACTAGGCTGTGTCTGACGGATCGAGGATTTTCAGGTATTGCAGCATGATTCCGAGTTGGACGAAGGCGAGGAAGTTCAGGCCGAGCTTTTCGTAGCGGGTGCTCAGGCGGCGGCATTCTTTGAGCCAGCCGACGGCGTGCTCGACGCGGCAGCGTTTGCGGTAGGTGCGTTGGTCGAGAAGCTCCCCCTTGGGTTGGGGCTGATCACGCCGCCGCGGAATCACGGCCTGCGTGCCGCAACTCGTCAAAAACCGGCGCAGATGGTCGTAGCTGTAGCCTTTGTCCCCGGCAAGTTGGGCCGGCCACCCGATCCGGCGGGGCCGGCGGACGGCGTGCATCACCCGAGCGAGCTGCGTCGACTCGTGCGTTTGCCCCGCGGTGAGCGTGGCGGCGAGGAGAAGGCCTTGGCCGTCAGTAACCAGGTGCAGCTTTGACCCCCATCCGCCGCGGCTGCGGCCCAGGCCGTGGTCGACGGATTCGAGCGCGTCGGCCGGGTGCTTTTTTTACGCGCGCCGGCGGCGGCGCGGCTGGCGCGGATGTTGGTGCCGTCGACGAGCCACAGATCCCAGTCGATTTTGCCCTGCCGGTCGAGGCGGATTTGCAGGGCCTTCAAGATGCGGCCGAAGGTGCCGTCGCGTCGCCAGCGGTTGAAGCGGTGGTTGACGCTCTGCCACTTGCCGTAGCGCTCCGGTAAGTCGCGCCAGGGGGCGCCGGACCGCAGAATCCACAGCATGCCGTTGAGCACGGTGCGGTGGTCGAGCCAGCGTCCGCCGCGCCCCTGCTTGGGAAACAGCCCCTTGAGAAGGTCCCATTGCTCGTCGGTCAGCTCGTAGCGTGCCATCGTGTCCTCCGTGACACGACCCATCCTGCGCGATCCGCGACCACCGCGCAATACCTAACGGGCGCCGTACTTACATCCGTCAGACAGAGCC
>CAZIGT010000395.1:0-2116 GCA_964538465.1 uncultured Thermoleophilia bacterium
GGCGGTTCCCGCGGCGGGCGCCGCGACCACGGCCGAGGGAGCTGCCGTAGCGACCGCCACACCGGCGTCCGGCGCCCCGGCCGCAGCCTGGGCGCCGGCTGCCTGCTGAGCCACCGCGCTCTCCGCCGCGCCGCTTGTCGTCATGCCCGTCGTCCGACTGGCCGCCGCGACCGTCGCGACCACGCCGTAGCCGGCGTCCTTCACGGCCTTCTCCAGCGCCGCCCGGGTCACGACGCCGGGCACACCCTGCACGGTGGCCCGCTCGGTGGCCAGGTTGACCGCCGCCGTAGTGACTCCAGGCACGGCGGCGAGCGCCTTCTCCACGCGCGCCACGCAGCTTGCGCAGCTCATGCCGGTGACGCCGAGTGAGAAGCTTTGCAGCGGCACGTCGTAGCCGGCGTCGCGGACGGTCTGTACCAGGTCGGCGACCGTGAGGCGCGCGGGGTCGTAGACGATGCGGGCGCGTTCGGTCGCGTAGTTGACGTCGGCCTGCGCCACGCCTTCGCGCGCCCGCAGGGCGCGCTCGTTGCGCGCCACGCACGCGGCACAGCTCATGCCACCGATTGGCAGGTCGACGGTCTCTGTCGCCGCGGCCGGCGTCTTCACGGTCGATCCAGCCGCTCCCGCCCCCACGTCGGTCGGTTCGTGCGCGGTCGTGATCAGCTCTTCGGTGCCCGCAGTGCCCGGCTCTTCTGAATGCTCGTGGTCGATCATCACGCTCATGCCCAAGCTATTCCCACTATCTGGACAGAGCATACCCCCGGGAGTACCCAGAACGCGGGTGGTATCGCCGGGTCTCGCCCCGATCTACCTCACCGTCAGCCGCACGCTGCCGACCGTGCTCTGCGCGTTGCCAGCGATGTCGGTGGCGAAGACCTTGAGGGTATAGCGACCCTTGGCCAGCGTGCAGTGCCAGGTGTACCTCTTCTTGGCGTTGCAGGCCACAGCGCCCTTCACCTCGATCGTCTTCCTGAGCTTCTTGCCCTTATGGATCTTGAAGCTGACCGTGGCCTGCTCGTAGCCGGGTGTGGCGTCGGCGATCTTGTAGGTTGGCTTGACCTTCTTGCCCTTCTTGACGCCGGCGGCGCAGGCCTTGGTCGTGGGCTTCTTGCTGTCGATCCTCACGACGAAGCCCTGCGCCGCCTCGAGGTTGCGGACGAGGTCGGTCGAGCGGAACTCCCAGTTCGTGACGCCCTGCGTGCTCACGGCGAACGGCGCCGTGTAGGGCGTCCAGCCGGCGGCGCCAGCCTGGCGGTGCTCGGTGCCGGCCAGACCGATCAGGGCATAGGTTCCCGCAAGGGACACCACGACGGGCCTGTTGCACCAGCCGGCAGTGTTGGCGGCTGGCGTGCAGGAGACGACCGTCGCGGGTGCGGTGGCGTCGAGGAGGTATGTCCAAGCCGAACCCTCTTCCGGGTAGCCCTCCATGTCATCTTGCATCGCCCCAACCAGGGCTGTCTCGCCGGAGAGAGCGATCGAGGAGCCGAAGCTGTGGTCGGCAGCACTGTCGGGAGCGACGAGGTGCGACTGCTGGATCGCCAGCAACGCTGCCGCCGCTTGCGGTGAGCTCGGCGCGGTGCTCGCTTTCGCGGCAGGCGCCACGATCAGCACCACGGCGGGGAACAGCACCAGGACTGATGTGAGGAACAGAGTCGGGGCTGCAACGGGACGCTGGCTGCGAAGTGCTTCCATGCGAGCCCTCTCCTGATGAGCATCGCGCACGTCGTGCAATCCCCCCTGCCCGCGGTGCCGGTAGCGCTCATACGATGGCGGCCTTACCGACGATTCCCCACGGTAATCGTTCGCATGCGGCGCAACAATGCTGGGCGCCGTTGTGCCGAGGCTCGTGGATAGGCCCGGGTCAGCGTGCGCGCGGATGGGCCTGGGGTCAGCGTGCGCGCGGTTGCGCCATATAGAACGGCAGCGCGTGCCGCGGCCGCTGTGGCTCGCGGAACCTGGCCAGGTAGGCCGACGCGGCTGCCGGGACCCCCTCGGTAGCAGGCAGCCCGAGTGCCATCAGATCGGGGAGCCGGCACTCCTGCGGCTTGGCTTCCTGGTTCGGCTGTGCGTCCCCGGCGAGCTCGTCGGTACCCGCCATCGGCTCGGCCGGCTCGGC
>CAZIGT010000396.1:0-2098 GCA_964538465.1 uncultured Thermoleophilia bacterium
GGTTTGGCTAAGCGAGCCGGGGCAATCCCGGCCGGCCTGATTGGGGCGCGCGCGCGGGGGGCGCCGCGGGCGATGCCGCCGAGTTCGACGACAAGTACCACGACCGACACGGCGAGCATCCACCACACCTGCTGCGTGTGTCTGTAGAGGATCTGTTCCGGAGTGTCTGTGTTCATATCGCACGCAAGCCTACCACGCACGTAGTGCTGGTGGCGATGGACTTGCGACGAGCGGTGATGACGGTTGATCCCGATGGCGATGTGTCGGCAACGCGCGGCAGTCACGACCGGTCCGCGTCCAGCAGGGCCCGCAGGTTGCGGGCGATGAGCTGGGGCGAGTAATCGAGCCCGCAGCGACGCATCTTGTCGCGTGTCTCCTCCGGCAAGTCGGCCGGCGGCGTGGCGGCCAGGATCGCCGCCGTCTCCCGCTCGTCGAACACCACGGGCGGGTCTTCCTGCGGCCCGTGGTCCGCGTTCATGGGACAGACGCGCTGGCAGCGCAGGCAGCCGATGGGGGTGTGGTGCCAGCAAGGCTCGATCCAGTCAGGGAACGGCTCGGTGCGCTCGTTGTGGTAGGTGAGACAGCGGTCGGTGTGGAGGAGAAAGCGCTCACCGCGGATGGCGCCGGTCGGGCAGGCTTTGCGGCAGGCGCCGCAGATGCCGCAGTGGTCAAGCCCGACCGGATAGAGCCAGTAGTGGTCGGCCGGTGGCGGCGCATCCGACACACAGGCCCCCAGGCAGAGGTAGCTGCCGAGGCCTTCCACGTAGGCGAGGTTGTTGCGGCCGTAGCGGGCGAGGCCCGAGCAAGCCGCGAGGGTCTTGAGCGGCGGCTCGAAGGAGGCGGCGCTGCGGCCGAAGGGAGCCAGCGCCGCCCTCACGGCTGCCTCCAGGGTGCCCGGGGTCGTGTAGTAGCCGGCGTAGTGCGGCGGTACCTGTACGAGCAGCTCCCGTCTGTCCGTGTGAAGCAGCGCCTGCGTGAGCGGACGCGGCGTGGCGCCCACGACCACGGAGCGTACCGGGGACGGTGTCTCCGGCAGCTCGAACGCGGCCAACCGTGCCAGGGAGCCGGCGACCGCCGCGGGGAACTCCCCGGTCGCCGCCGCGTGCGTCACCCGCTCGCGTACGTCCTGCAGCCGCTCGACCGGCACCACGCGGGCCGTCCAGCCGGTCGCGGCGAGGCCGTCGAGCACTGCCTGCCAGTCGACGGCCCCCTCGGCGGAGGGATCCGGCAGTGAGCCAGGGTCGCGGCCGGTCACGACGTGGACCCCGGCCGCGGCCCCTGGACCGACGATTCGCGTCTCTCTGTCCACTCGTCCGGCAGCACCAGGTTCACCACGAACGACACGATGCTCACGATGAGGCCGCCGAAGAAGGCCGCCCAGAAGCCGTCGACGCGGAATCCCAGGCCGAAGACGTCGTACGTGATGTACGCGGCGAACCAGAGGGTCAGCGCGTTGAGGACCAGCATGAAGAAGCCCAGGGTGACCACGATGCAGCCACAGGAGAGCACGGCCAGTATCGGCCGGATGAACGTGTTGATGAGTGCCAGAAGGGCGGCCATGACGAGGACGGCGATCCAGCCGCGGCCATAGACGTCGATGCCGGGCACCAGGACCACGGCGACGATGAGCGCGGCCGCCGTGACCAGCCAGCGAACGACGATCATCATACACACCTCCGGGAACAGACGCACCGCGGATGATATCCCTCATGAGTGTGCCGAGCGCAGCACGCTCGGCTCACTGGGGTTTCCGCTCACGGCGGGCACAGGTAGACTCCGCATATCGTCGGCGGTCGTGCTCGCCTCTCCCGGCGGCGCGGCCTTTTCTTGGGCGCGCTTCGTCGCTTCGCAAGTCGCGCGGACCCGCTCGCAGAGCAAGGAGTTAGAGTGGCTCAGGGTAAGGTCAAGTGGTTCAACGTTCAGAAGGGCTACGGCTTCATCGAGCGGGAAGAGGGCGGCAAGGACGTGTTCGTGCACGTCGCCGAGCTCGCGCCGGGCGTGGGCAGCCTCCAGGAGAACCAGGTGGTCGAGTTCGACGTGCAGCAGGCCCAGAAGGGCCCGCAGGCCGTCAACGTGCGGCCCGTCTGAGGTATCTCAG
>CAZIGT010000397.1:0-2037 GCA_964538465.1 uncultured Thermoleophilia bacterium
GCGCCTCTGCTACGTGCCGCGACCGCCACTCCGCTGTGACCACTTCTTCGGCGGGTCGCCGGCGCTGGTACGAGCGGCCGCTCCGTCCACATCTCCACGACGTACCGCATCCACGATGGAGACGACCGCTTGTCGCCCGATCTCCGTGGGGCCGAGGCGACTGACCGCCGATAGTCTGACACCGGGAGCGGCAGGACGGAACCTTCGGTTTCTGGACAAGTTATCCGACAACTCGGCCGAGATCTTGGCCAAAGTTAGCGGGCCGGCGACTCCCCGGCTTCTCAGTGGCGCAGGCTGTCGGCCAGTTCCAGGGCCACGCCTTCAAGGATGTCGCTCTCGCCGCACCACAGGCCGGGCAGGCCGAAGAGCAGGCATGCTTCGCGAGCGATCAGCGCACCGGCAAGGATGACGTCCTCTCGACCGAGCTGGATGCCGGGCAATCGAGCGCGTTCCGCGCTGGTCATCGCCCGGAAGGCGCGGATGGCGCGTTCGATCTCCCAGAGGTGGAGGGGCTGCCCGTCGACGAGCTCAGAACGATACTCGCGCAGCCCGAGCTTGTTGGCCACGAGGGTGGTGATGGTACCGGCCACACCGATGGCAACAACTATGCCGGTGCGAGCCGCTTCGGGGACGGCGGCACGCAGTTCTGCCCGTGTCCTGCGCACGGCTGCCGCCCACTCGGGCCCTGTAGGCGGATCCTGCCGGAAGTAGCGTTCGGTGAGCCGCACGGCGCCGACGTTCACGCTGCGAGCCAGCGTCGGCGCCGAGGACGGCCCTTCACCCGCCTGCACGTCCGCCGCGCGGCCGATGACGAGCTCGGTGCTGCCGCCGCCGATGTCCACGACCAGGATGAGCGGTTCGCAGCCGTTCGCGGAGAGAGCGCCGGCGCGGGCGGCCGTGCCGGCGGCGCCGCACACGGCGCCGCGGAAGGCGGCCGCCGCTTCCTCCTCTCCGCTGAGGATGCACCAGGGCAGACCGAAGTCGCGTTCCACCTCATCAAGGAACCGCGCTCCGTCGGCGGCATCGCGCAGGGCGCTGGTGGCGGTCAGCCGCCGGCCAGCGGGCGCGAAGCGCTCGATGCGCCGGACATAGTCGGCGAGGCAGGCGCGCGTGCGCGCCACGGCATCCCCGGCCAGGCGACCCGTCTCGTCGACACCCTGGCCGAGCCGAACCACGGTGGTGACGCGTGCCTCGTTCTCGATCGGGCCGCACCATCGCGCGCCCACGCGCCCCAGCAGCAGACGACAGGTGTTCGTGCCCAGGTCGACCACGGCCACGGGTATCGGGAGCGATCCGGCGGTCGACGCCGGCGGCGTCTCGGGCAGATCGCGCCCAACCGACGGGGAGTGACCCGCGCCCCCGGCACCACCGGCCCCCGGGCCACTCGCGGCAAGGCGGGTGCAGCGCGCGTCGTCGCACCAGAGCGACCCGGCCGCCGCGCGCGCCCGGTCGAGCACCAGGGCGCCGAACCGGTACTGCGGCCGCGCCAGCCCGTGGGCAGCGTGAGCGTGGAGGCACTTCAGGCCCTCCGCGGGCGCAGCGCTCCGCACGCGCGTCGCCACGCGACGCGTGCCGCCGATGCCGCTGCGCAACACCGTCCCTCCGTCGCGGGCGCGCGCTGCTCCGGCCGCCGCCGGCCCAGTAGCCAATCGGGCACGGCGGCGGCACTCGTATGCCTGCGCGGCGAGCACGGAGCGGCGCAGCTCGCCGGAAGCCCCCACCGTCTCACCGAGCTCGCGCGACCACCCGGTGCCTTCCACGCTGCCCACCGCGGCCACGGCCGTAGGGCACGTGAGGTAGAAGAGCGTGGGGAACGGCGTGCCGCCCGCATCGTAGGGCAGGCACTCGACGACCGCGGGCAGTTGCCACGGGCAGCGCGTCGCTACGCGCGACACCGGGTGCACGTCGTCGACCGACGCTCGGCCCAACTGGTGAGCCACGATGTCGAGGTCGAGCCTGTCGGGTCGTTGCGCGGGAGTCGGCATCGGCTGACCCTATCAGAGCCGGAAGGGCGTGGAGAGGGAGAGCGAAGGGGGT
>CAZIGT010000398.1:0-2023 GCA_964538465.1 uncultured Thermoleophilia bacterium
GTGAGCGCCGCCCACGAAGACGCCATGGCCATCATCGACGTCTACATGCCGATCGTCATAGCGCTGGTGCTGGCGCTGAGCCTCATCCTGCTTCTGCTCGCCTTCGGCTCGCCCATCCTCGCCGTGACGGCCGTGCTCATGAACCTGCTGTCCGTGGGCGCCTCGTACGGCGCACTCACGCTGGTTTTCCAGGAAGGCTTCGGCGCGTCCCTCTTCGGGTTCACTCAAGCCGACAGCATCGAGGCCTGGGTGCCGCTGCTCATGTTCTGCGTGCTGTTCGGGCTGTCGATGGACTACCAGGTCTTCCTGCTGAGCCGCATCCGGGAACGCTGGGACGCTTCCCACGACAGCAAGAGCTCCGTCATCTTCGGCGTGCAGTCGACCGCCGGACTGATCACCGGCGCGGCCCTCATCATGGTCGCCGTGTTCGCCGGTGTGGCCAGCGGCAGACTGGCCATGTTCCAGCAGATGGGGTTCGGCCTGGCGATCGCCGTGCTGATCGACGCCACCGTGGTGCGCACGGTGGTGGCGCCGGCGACGATCGCCCTCATCGGCGAGCGTTTCTGGTGGCAGCCGCGCCTGCTTCGCCGCCGGAGTGTGGCACGGCGTCCCGCCGCGGACGGCGGCCAGGCGGGGTGGCCGTCGCTCGCGGCCGGCGGGGTGCCGACCTCATCCGCCGACCGCACCGCACCGGTCTGCGACCGCCCCGGCACGGCCCCTGACGCCTCGACGCCGGCCCCCGACGCGAGCGCCTGAGCGCCGACGCCCTTGACCGCCCGAGCACTCGCGCAAGGCGAACGACGTGATGGCTCCATCCACGACCGGACCTCTTGACCGCCCAGGGCCCCGCGCAGATACTGCGAACGCAGTTTGCGCGAACGGGGCCAAGGAGCACCAGATGCCGCATCCGGACCCGAAGGACAGGGCAGCGAACACGGTGCCGAAGGGCCGCAAGCCCGGCGCCACATGGAAGGACCCGGGATCGCGCGCGGCGCCGCGGGGCCAGCAGCCGGGCGCTGGCCCGGGACGTCGGCAGTCGGGCGCGGCGGCCGACCAGCTGGTCGGCCGCCGCGAGTTGCGCCACGCGGAGACTCGGCGCGAGATCCTGCACGCCGCCCGCGAGCTGGTCGTGGACGTAGGCGCCGAGCACTTCAACCTACGTGACCTGGCCCAGCGTGCGCGCTTCGGTAACCCCGCGTCCCTCTACCGCTACTTCGAGAGTCGGCAGGAGATACTCGTGGAACTGGCCAAGGAGGCGCTTGTCCTGCTGGCCAGCCACCTGCGCCTGGTGCCGGAGGAGCTCCCCCCCGATGAGCAGATGGTGGAGCTGGGCATGATCTACCTCGAGTTCGCCCGGGAACACCCCGCCGAGCTGCGTCTCATCCTCGCAACGACTCCCCAGCTCACCGAATCCGAGCTCGACATGCTGCTGCCGTTCGAGGTCTTCGAGATCGTGCAGGGTGTCATGCAGCGGGGCGTGGATCAGGGCATCTTCCACGCCCGCGACGAGCAGGACGTCTTCGCCATGTGGCACGGAGGATGGGCGCTCGTGCAGGGCCTGGCCACCGTGGACGAGGTCCACTCGCCACGAGAGCAGAAGATGCTGCGCAGCCGTCACCGCGGCATAGTGCAGGCGTTCGTCAACGGCCTCAAGACCGACTGGACGGCCGCCCTGGGCGACTGATCGCGACGACCTCTCACGACGGATCGCGGAAGACTGGTACCGGAGGTGGGAGTCGAACCCACACGGGCCCTAGGGACCCAGCGGAGTTTAAGGCCGCGGCGTCTACCGTTCCGCCACTCCGGTACTCCCCGGCGTTCCGGACTCGACGTTCCGGCCGAGATGCAGCAAGTATACGCGCGGGCCGTCTCGACCGGAGCTCCGAGAACGGCCTGCTTGTAGGCGAACGGCGGGTGGCGACCGCGGGGGTGTAGACGAACGCTGCGCGCCGATGCGAGTGTGTCCGGAGGTGCGAACAGTCATCGACACGGGATCCAGCAAGATGAAGGCGCGGGCGAAGGT
>CAZIGT010000399.1:0-2019 GCA_964538465.1 uncultured Thermoleophilia bacterium
GCTCTTCGCGCACTCCCGTGACCGCGACCCACGCACTCCAGAGTGGCCGCACCCACGAGCTATCAAGTGGGATGAACGGATCGTTCAGGCCGAGGGATGGGCGGCCACTGCAGTGCGCTTTGGACATGCGAACCTCAGTCCTCTTTTCTCGCTACATAGGTAGGATCGTGTAACCCCGCGAATTTAGGTCTATTTTACAATTCTGCATTTTATGGATGTGGCACGAAGGGCCGAGCGGTAGGGTGCCTGGTTGCGAGACCAACACTCACCGAGGCCCCTCATGCCACAGATCGCAGCATCGCATGTTGCACGCGCCGAGGCTCGCTTCCGCCGCGCCCTGGGACCAGAGGCCGTGGAGCCCGAGTTTTTGGGTCCTAGGCACGGGCAGGAGGAGGATCCGCCTGCAATAATGCGGACTTGAGGCAGATCGCCGCCGAGGGCTCGTGTTACTAGGCGGTTTCGGCTTGGGGAGAGCGGGAATCGGCGTCTGCCACGTGGTGCAGCTTGGGCGGGCGGGGCACGCCGAGCTTCCGGAGAATCTCGCTCACGTTGGGCCGCACTTCGCTCGTCTGGCGGATCCGCGCGCCGGCGCGCAGGTACTCGACGACCTTGATGGTGTCGAGCTGCGCGACCAAGTTGCGCCAGGTGTCGCCGCCGCGGATTTCGGCGACGCGCTCGAGCAGCAGGGCCAACACGCAGAGCTTCACGTGCGCTTCGATCCGGTGCGCGAGCCAGTGGAACACCGGCCGCATTCGGAGCCCCGACTTCATGGTGTGCCAGCACTCCTCGACGCGCATCAGTTGCTTGTAGCCCAGCGCAAGGTCCTCGACGCTCAACGTGTCGTCGTTCGAGGTGATGACCCACTTGCCGTCGTAGCGCTCCTCGTCTCGCACGGCCCCGAGGTCGATGCGCAGCGCCCCGCGCTTGGTGCAACGCAGATAGCGACCGAAGCGCTCGCTCGCGAGAAGCTCGCACGTTCTCTTGGAGTGCGGCTTCCCAGGCGCTGGAGGCTTCAGCGTGGCGAGCTCTTGCGCAAGCTGTTCGAGGATCTTCTTGCGGTGCTTACGTTGGCGCGCTTCCTCTTCGGGGTTGTGGCAGACCACGTACCGCCGACGGCGCTCGCCTTCCCCGACGAAGACCTCCTTGACCTGCAGGTTGTCGCGCACCACGTGGTAGCGACCGGCGCGCGTGATCACCTGCTTGGTCACCTCGTCGCCGCCTCGCATCTTCGAGGCGAGGATGTACTTGCCGTTGGCCAGACCCAGCGTGCGTCGGTTCTCCTCCGAGTTCATCCCTGCGTCACCGACGAAGACGCAGCGCCCCAGCTTCCAGCCCTTGAGATCGGCCTTCACGCGCTCGACCGTCGTCACGTCCGTGGTGTTGCCCGGGAACACCCACGAGCGCACGGGCAGCCCGTCGCGGGTGACCGCCAGCCCGACGCTGACCAGCAGCGCGTCATAGCGCTTGTTCTTCGCCATCCCTCGCTTGCGCAGCGGTCCCCGTGCCTTGCCGTCCGGCCCTTTCTCGGGGCACTCGTCCTCCTCGTCGACCTCAAAGTGCACGTTGGTCGTGTCGTAGAAGATCAGGTCCACGTCGGCGTTCATCAGGTCGGCCATCTTGAAGAAGACGGCCTTCTCCACCCGCTCCTGGTTCACCAGCAGGTAGTCCATCGCCTCGTAGAGCTGATGGAGCGCGAGTTCCTGGCCTTCGGGGAAGAAGACCTCCTCCTTGAGCCACTGCTGATGGCAGTAGAGCTTGGAGTAGGGCTGCAGCGCGCGGTTGGCGACCATCGCGAAGAGCGCGCGCTCGAACGGCTCGCCCCGGCCGAGCACGTCGTTAATCTCAAGCTCCCGCCAGAGCTGCTCGAGCACGAAGATGCCGCCGTACGGCCAGGCATCGACGACCTCCACATCCGGCTCCGCCGCCAGCGCCTCCTCGCCTGAGAAGAGCCGCAGGATGCTCCTGGCCAGGCGCTTGAGCTTCTCGCCGTCGAGGCCGTCGGCGCGCCCGAAGTTGTAG
>CAZIGT010000400.1:0-1983 GCA_964538465.1 uncultured Thermoleophilia bacterium
CAGGGCGGATCCCGCCCGTTCGCACCCGGGCCGCGCCCGCTTCTTCGTCGAGCTGCAGCTCGAGCTGCTGCCGGACTCGGCCGACTACGTCCGCGAGCTGGCCGTGCTGGCCCGCGAGCTGCACCTGCCGCTGGTGGCCACCAACAACGTGCATTACGTCCGTCCGGAAGACGCGGCCCTCCACGACGTGCTGGCCGCAGAGGCCGCCAACATGCCGCTGCCCAACCCTCTGGGCCGCCGCAACGCCGAGCTGTACTTCAAGTCGGCGGCCCAGATGCGCCGCCTCTTCGCCGCCGTCCCGGAGGCGGTGATCAACGCCGCCCGCGTCGCCGCCCGCTGCAACCTCGATCTGGGCCTCGGCAAGCTCCTCTTCCCCGCCTACCCGCTGCCGCCCGGCGAGACCGCCTACTCGCTGCTCTGCAAGCAGTGCTTCGCCGGCGCCGCCGAACGCTACCGACCGGTCACGCCAGAGGTCACGGCCCGCCTGGAGCACGAGCTCAAGGTCATCCAGGAGCTCGGCTTCGCCGAGTACTTCCTGGCCGTAGGAGACATCGTCCGCTTCGCCCGCGACCGGAGCATCCCGTACTCCGGCCGCGGCTCCGCCGGCAACTCCATCGTCAGCTACGTGCTGCACATCTGCGACGCAGATCCCATAGCCCACGACCTGCTCTTCGAGCGCTTCCTGAACCCCGCCCGGCGCGAGATGCCGGACATAGACATCGACTTCTGCTCGGAGCGGCGCGAAGAGGTCATCGACTACATCTACGAACGGTTCGGGCAAGACAGGGTGGCGATGGTGGCCACCGTCAACACCGCGCGCGCGCCCAGCGCGGTGCGCGTGGTGGCCAAAGCCTTCGACTTCCGGCCGCAGGAGATAGACCGGCTCTCGCGCAAGGTCCCCTGGGGCAGCGCCGCCAAGCTCGGCGAGATGCTCGCCGAGCGCCCGGAGCTGGCGGACCACGACCTGCAGAGCCCGCACTACGGCCGCCTGGTCCACCTGGCCCAGAAGCTCGCCGACTACCCCCTCCACCTGGGCACGCACCTGGGAGGGTTCATCCTCTCGCGCGACCCGCTCACCGACCGAGTGCCGCTCCAGTGGGCGGCCAAGGGCGTGGTGGTCGCCCAGTTCGACAAGGACGACGTGGAGACCCTAGGCCTGGTCAAGATGGATATCCTGGGGCTCAAGATGCATTCGGCCATCGCCGAGGCAGTGCGCCGTATCCGCGAGCGCACGGGCGTTGAGATCTCGCCGTGGGAGCTGCCCAAGGACGACCCCGCGGTCTACGAGCTCATCCGCTCGGCCCGCACGGTAGGCCTGTTCCAGCTCGAGAGTTCCGGGCAGCGCAACCTGGCCACCCGGCTGCAGGAGCGAGAGTTCGAGGACGTCATAGCGGCCATCTCGCTCTTCCGGCCGGGGCCGCTGCAGGCGGACATGATCGCGCCGTTCATACGGCGGCGGCACGGACACGAGCAGCCCGCCGTGCCGCACGAGTCCATGCTGCCGGCGGTACGCGGCACCTACGGCGTGATCATCTACCAGGAGCAGGTCATCGCCGTGGCCGCCGCGGTGGCCGGCTTCTCACTCGCCGAGGCTGATCTGCTGCGCCGCGCCATGACGCACGACCGTTCCATGGAAGAGATGGACGAGATCGGGCGCACCTTCGTCGAGAAGGCGGTGGCGCGCGGCGTGGAACGGGCGGCTGCGGAAGAGGGCTTCCGCCAGCTCCGCGGTTTCGCCGCCTACGGCTTCAACAAGGCTCACGCCGCCTGCTTCGCCGTGCTCTGCAACGCCAGCGCCTGGCTCAAGGCGCACTATCCGGCCGAGTTCTACTGCGGCCTCATGAACAACCAGCCTATGGGGTTCTACTCGCCGCGCGTCGTGCTCAACGCCGCGCGGCGGTTCGGGCTGCCGGTGCTGCCGCTCGCCGTCAACGCCAGCTTCGAGGGCTTCTCCGTCGAGATGGAGGCGGCGGAGGGCGGCGG
>CAZIGT010000401.1:0-1889 GCA_964538465.1 uncultured Thermoleophilia bacterium
CACCACCGCAGGTTCTGACGTCATCCCTACTTCCGCAAGAGGGTTAACGGCGTAGCATGGCACCCGGCGGGATGTTCCCCAGTCTACGCGACGCAGCCGGACCGCCGCAAGTGCGACACGCTCGGTCCAATCGCTTGTGGCGGCAGCAAGGCGGCCTCCGCTGCTGGAGGGACGTGCTCTGTCACGTCCGCAGCACCCGGCAAAAATCGAGAGTGTCGCGCGGCCCTACGGCGTCTGGACGAACTTCCCGTCGTTGCACTCCAGCAGCCGGCGGAGCACCTCGGGGTCGACCTCCAGAGCCAGGGCGTGGATGGACCCATCGCACAAGGCGGCGTGGAACACGTGCGGGTAGAGCCCGCCGAGGCCGCTGGTCGGGTTCTCCCGGTCATAGGTCCAGTCGTCCGGCTTCGTCCAGGGCACCGCATGCGCGTCGTCCACCTCGAGGATCATGATCGTGTTGGACGTGCCGTCGCGAATGTCCCGGAAGGAACGTCCCTCGGGGCCCTCGAACACGGTGCCCGGCCCGACGGGCACGACGTAGTTCGTGTAGCCCGGCTTGCGGGACTTCGAGGCCGGCGAGCGGAAGACCTGCGGCATCTGCGCGAGGAGGGCCTTGTTGTGGGGGCTGTCCCACGGTTCGTCGAGATGGAACTGCTCGTAGAGCCCCGGCTCCTCGAGGTACGGCAGAATGTGGACTCGCCAGCTCAACAGGGGCTTGCCCTGGGCGTCGCGGCTGGCCGCCGGCGGGAACGTCTTCTTGACCTCGTGGTAGTTGTGCATCGCCAGGCCGAGCTGCTTCATGTGGTTCATCGACTGGACCCGCTGGGCGCTCTCTCGGGCGGCGGTCACCGCCGGCACGGTCGCCTCGGCCAGGGCGCCGAGCACGTCCTCCCGGGCATCCAGCACGAGCCGGTCGCCCTCCTGTTTGGGCATGAGCGCCTGGAGGAGCTTCTCCAAGCCGGGCACCGTCTTGACGACCTGCTCGTGCCGCTCGGCCGCCCGGTGCACGAGCTGCAGGAGCGCTTCGGCCGCCACGGAGTCCTGGGACTGGACCACGACACGAAGCGTCGTCTTCTCCGAGAGGTTCGCACCCACGGCCGCCCAGAGCACGCCGTGGGTCACGACGCTGCTCGGGCCGCCGCCGACGGATTCGGGCAGCACCGGCATCATCTCCTCCAGCGCGCGTCGGGTGGTTGCCGGCATCACGAACACGCCTCGCACCGTCGCGTCGCCCGCGGCGGCAAATGCCCTTTCCCATTCCGGCCCCGCCGTGGGTTTCATCGCGTCGAGCTGCGCGAGCATGGTCGACGAGCCGAGCACGAGCACGGGGCCAACCCGCTTCGACTGGATGTCCCGCCAGGGGCCCCGCTGGCGGATCAACTGCACGAGGGCCGCCTCGTCCGTCCCCGGCGCGAGCGGCACGACGAAGAACCCGTAGTCGTAGGGCGACAGCGGGGCGGTGACCATGCCGACGGCGTAGAATCCCCGGATTCCCGCACCGACAAACTGCTCAATCGCGGCGCTGGCGACGGCGGCAGACTGCGTTATCTCCTTCTCGGCGTCCGGGACTAGCTTCACCAGCGCCTCGCGGAGCGGCTCGAGATTGACGCGGGTGAGATCGACGTAGACCACGCCGACGGTCTGTTCACCAAGGAAGGGTGCGATCAGCTTGACCCGCGCGGCCGGAACACCACTCTCGGCGGCCTGCGCCCAGACGGGCGCGGCGACGAGAGACACAAGCAGCGTGAGGAGGACAAGGCGGTTCATGTCGGTTCTCCTTGGGAGGCGTGGTTTCAGTAGTTCCAGGTTCGTCCCTGAGTCATCTTGAAAAACGCGTAACACTTCAGCCGTCTGAAGTACGTCATTCCCCAGCGCAGCGAAGAATCTTT
>CAZIGT010000402.1:0-1879 GCA_964538465.1 uncultured Thermoleophilia bacterium
GACCGCCGCCGGCGGCGCCATAGACACCGCCGCGGCGGCCGGCCAGCCAGCCCCGCCTACTATTGATGAAGACGAGCCCCGCGTCGTAGTACCTGGCTCCAACTGGGCGCCTAGACCACGTCTTCCCACCGTCACGAGTGCTGAGGAGCACATTCCCACTGCTGGCGCTGCCGATCGCCCAGCAATGCCGCGAGCCAGCGCAGCTGACTTTCCACAGCGTGAGGTGGACATCGGAGTACTGCCGCTGCCAACTTGTTCCGCCGTCGGCCGTGGCCACGATGGTGCCGTCCCAGCCGACGGCCCAGCCGTGACGCGCATCGCCGAACGCGATGCTCATCAGGCCCTTCGCTCCGTGAACGCGAGGCGCCACCGTCCAAGTCAGCGAACGCGCAGTCCGCAGGCTACTCGCCGACGCCGGCCGGCCCGGTTCTCTGATGGGCTCGATCAGCTTGGTTTCCGGAGCCGTTGCCCCGCAGCCAGCGACGAAGCCGGTGACCAGCGCCACGCTCCACAGCACGATGGCGCGCGTCCTAGTAGCGCGACGTCGTAGGGTCATTCCAGAGTCCTCCTCTGAGCGCTCCCCACGCTCCCCCAAGGGACTGCACTGAGCCCCGTGCACGCACATGAAGCGCGAGACGCACAAGCGACCAATCGCCCGCTCGGTGACGAGACACGAGCGCAGTACATCCAAGTCCGTCCCGCATGACAATACGGCCTACTTCACATAGTAGTCACGAGTGCCGCACGACCAAGACTCGAGCTTCCCCCACTTCTTCTTGCTGTACAGCGGGTAGCCCCACATGATGTTTGCCTTGAACCGCCCCGGGTTCAGTGGAGGCTCTCTTGTTTGAGTCCTTCCTCTGCTTCTGAGGCAGCAGCGTGAGCATAGTACGCTTCCTCGAACTCCGCCGGTGGGACGTAGCCGATCGGCTCAAGCAGGCGGACGTTGTTGAACCAGTCGACCCATTCGAGCGTCGCGAACTCCACCTCCTCGAGGCCTTTCCAGGGCCCCTCGTGGCGGATCACCTCGGCCTTGTAGAGCCCGATCATGCTCTCGGCCAGAGCGTTGTCGTAGGCGTCGCCGCGGCTGCCCACCGAGGTCTCGATGCCGGCATCGGCGAGCCGCTCGGTGTAGCGGATCGAGAGGTACTGCACGCCGCGATCCGAGTGATGCACGAGGCCGGAGACGTCGCTCCGTCGGCGCCAGAGGGCCATCTCCAGGGCATCGAGGGCAAGGTCGGTGCGCAGGTGGCTGGCGGCCTGCCAGCCGACGATGAAGCGGCTGTAGACGTCGAAGACGAACGAGACGTAGACGAAGCCCGACCAGGTGCGCACGTAGGTCAGGTCGGCGACCCAGAGACGGTTCGGAGCCGCTGCCGAGAAGTCGCGCTCGACCAGGTCGTCCGGCCGCTGAGCACTCTCGTCGGCCTGGGTGGTGAACACGCGCTTGCCGCGCACGACGCCGCGCAGGCCTTCTTGGCGCATCAGGCGCTCGACGGTGCAGCGGGCGACGCTGATGCCTTCGCGCTTGAGCTGCCGCCAGACCTTGCGCGAGCCGTAGCGCCGGCGGCTGGCCTCGTAGGCGCGGCGGATCTCGACCAGGAGCCGCTGGTCACGGAGTACCCGGGGCGAAGGCGGCCGAGCCTTCGCGGCGGAGTAGCTCGACGGGGCGATCGGCAGCAGTGCGCAGATCGGCTCGACTCCGTACGCTCCTCGGTGTTCCTCGATGAAGGCCGTCAACGCTTTTCGTGGCGGTCGAGCTTAAGCTCCGAAGAAAGTTGCCGCTGCCTTCACGATCTCGTTGGCGCGACGCAGCTCGCGGTTCGGCCACGTCCCGTCAAGTGGTGTACGAAGATGACCACAGGGCCATCCTCGTGCT
>CAZIGT010000403.1:0-1840 GCA_964538465.1 uncultured Thermoleophilia bacterium
GGGGCGGCGCGGGCGGCGCGGCACGCCGCTACCATGTCGGCGGGCGTGCCGCGCGGCACGGTCCCGAGCGTCTCGCCGGTGAACGGCGCCTCCACGGCCAGCGGTTCGCGGCCGGCCGCCACCGCGGCACGCGCGGCCAGCCGCTCCAGCAGCCGCGCGTCGACCAACGCTGAACGGATCTCAGACATGCATACCCCCTGTGGCCGGCGACGCAGCGTGGCCGGTACGTCAGATGCCGATACGACCTGCCAGGGCGCGCAGCTGCTCCACGTAGGCGCGCCGGTCCTTCTCGGCCAGCTCGCGGAGCTCGGACGGAGCGGCGAGCGGCACGACCCGGAAGGCAGGGCTGTCCAGTACACGGATGCCGGGAGGCAGGGCGCTGGTCACGGCCTTGCCGAAGAGCCTCTGCAGAACGAAAGCCGAAGTCTCGCGACCCACCGGCAGCAGGAAGTGGGGCGTGATGGTGGAGATCTCCATGGACAGGTAGTTGAAGCAGGCGTCGCGTTCGGAGTTGAGAGGCTCACGGACTGCTGGGCCTTCCCGGGGCACGCACTTGACCAGGGCCGTCACGTAGAGGTTGGCCTTCACCGGGTCGGCCAGCGCCGGCAGGAGGGTCGCCAGCTCGGTCACCAGGGAGCCTCCGGCTGGACCTGTGCCGGACTCGTCGCTTTCGCTCGGGCATGGCGCCACGATCATGAAGTGCGCGTGCGGACGGCCTCCGCCTGGGACCGCGCGGAGCCGCCCCTCGACCAGCGCTTCGCAGCGTGTGCACGTGGTCACGTCTGTCGCGAGCTGAGCGAGCTTGGCGGCGGCATCTTCCATGATGGCGATCCTCCTCGAAGAGGCCGGCGCGTGGGTCGTCAGGCGCTGGCGCGCACGGTGTACGTGAGATCGAGCGTACCAGGCCGGCCGATGAGCACCAGCAGCAGATCGTTGTCGAATGGTGCCATGAGGACGTTCAGGTCGTCGTACTCGAGCGTGAAGTAGCGGGTGGCGGTCTGCGACAGCTCGGCGGCCAGTCGCTTCCCCGCAAGCAGGGCGCCGGCTATCTGGGCGGCCACCGCCTCCGTGTCGATCTCGGGCTCGGCGGAGGCCGCCACCAGGAACCCGTCTCCCGATACGAGAAGCGCTGCGAGGATGCCGGGGTCCGCCGTGTAACGGGTCAGCTCGTCACGCAGCAGGTCTGTCATTCAGCCTCCAATCGGGTCCGCAATGCCTCGAGCTGATCCTTCACGCTGGCGAGGAAGGCTTGTGCGCTGGCGCCGTCGGCGAACGTGCGGGCAAGGCCGCCCGGCATGCCGGCGAGCTCGGTGAGGAAGATGGAGGAGCGTTCCATGGGAGGGCCGTCGGCATCGTGGAGAAGACCCTCGCACGGCAGCTGGATGAGGTGGTCGCCGTCCGAGAAGATGCGCCGCTGGTCACGCGCGCCCAGCCGAACCTGGACATGCACCGCGAAGGCGCCCGAGGTCTCCTGACTGGTCACGTTCAGCTCCACAGCGGCAATACTAGCAGGCGTGAGCCGACAGCGGCCGTCGGCATGCGAGCGGAGGAAAGGCGGCGCGCAGCGCACCCGCGGTCAGCGGGCGGACGCCACGCCGGCCCGGTCGCTCGCTTCCGCACCGGTAGCCGCCTCGCGCAGCAGGGCCTCGAGCGAGCGCGTGGCGGGGAAGGAGGAGTAGCCGCAAGCGACCGACAGGCGCTCCCCGGCTCGCTCCAGGCGCTGGCCGCCGAGTTCCGCACTCAGTTGGGCGGAGATGCCGGCGGTCTGCGAGAGCGTCCTGTCGCGCAAGGCCAGCAGGAACGTGTCGCTGCGCACGCGGAATGCCAGATCGCCGGGACG
>CAZIGT010000404.1:0-1752 GCA_964538465.1 uncultured Thermoleophilia bacterium
TGGTTTGACTCACAAAGCGCCGTCCGTGGAAGCGCAGGAAGCGCAGCGCGTAGGCGGCCGAGAGGGAAGCCATCACCGTGCCCAGAGCGGTCAGCCCGGCCACGATCAGGCTGTTCAGCATGTACCGCCCGAACTCCGGGATGTCGAACAGCTTCCGGTAGGAGTTCACCGTGGGGTGCCGCGGGAGCAGGTTGGCGGACGTGCTGAAGATCTCGCTCTCCGGCTTGAACGACGTGGTGAAAGCCACGATCGCCGGGAGTAGCAGCACCACGGTGGCCGCGCAGACCGCCACCACGAGCAGCGCGCGACGCCAGATCGCGCGGCGTGAACGTGTGCGTCTGCGCGACCGCGCTTGGCCGCGCGGCCCGTGATCACTCATGCCGCCTCCGTTCTGGTCGCCGGAGTGGACAGGTACACCAGGCTCACGGCGAACAGGACGACGAAGATGATCATCGCCGCTGCCGATCCGTAGCCGGTGGCGTACCCCTCGAAAGCGTTGCGGTAGGCGAATGTCGCCAGCGTCTCGGTGGCCGTTCCCGGTCCGCCCTTCGTGATGATCCAGATGAGGTCGAACGACTTGAACATGAAAATCACCTGCAGAAGCCCATTCAGCAGAAGGGCCTTCTTGAGGCTGGGCAAGGTGATGTAGCGGAAGCGCTGCAGGGCTCCGGCGCCGTCGACTCGGGCCGCCCGATAGTAGTCGGGATCCACAGACTGCAGGGCGGCCAGGAACATGAGCATCACGAACGGGTACTCGACCCATACGTTCGCGGCGATCAGCACCGGCCACGCCCAGTGCGGGTCGACCAGGAACAGCACCGGCTCAGACGTGAGCTGCAGTTG
This sequence comes from uncultured Thermoleophilia bacterium, assembly GCA_964538465.1. Taxonomy (GTDB): domain Bacteria; phylum Actinomycetota; class Thermoleophilia; order UBA2241; family UBA2241; genus UBA6103. Next base: position 844 of record CAZIGT010000404.1, read on the forward strand.
CTGAAGCACATGGTTGAGCCAGCCGTAGTAGTCGTTGTACAGCCAGCGGAACATGAGACCCGTGACGATCGGCGGCATGACCCAGGGGATGAGAAGGATGCTGCGGAGCACGCCGCGAAAGCGGAAGCGCTGGCTCAGAAGGAGAGCGAGCAGTCCGCCGAGGACCAGTGACAGAGCCCCCGTAGCTACGGTGAACAGGACCGAGTGCCACAGAGCCGTCCAGAACTGTGGGTCGTGGGCCAGCTCGGCGTAGTTGGACCAGCCGACGAAGCTGTACTCGGATCGCGTCATCGCCTTGTCGGTGAACGAGTAGTAGACGGCATAGCCAAGCGGGTAGACGAGCACGCCCAGCACAAGCAGCGCAGCCGGTGCCAGAAAGGCGTAGGGCGTCAGCGACGTGCCGCGAAGGCTGAGAAGTGTGCGGCGACCGCCGGCGGGCCGCATTGACCCGCCGACGGCCGCACGTGCGCTACGACTGCTTCGCATCCTCGAGGGCCTTGGCTACCATGTCGTGCATGCGCTTGAGCGACGCTTCGGGTGTCATCCCCTCGGTGACCACCCCGACGACGCCCTCCGCGAGCATCTGCGCGCCTTCCGTCTGCTCGAGTCCGGGGACGGCGGCGGAGTCTACCCAGCCGACCTGCACGGCGTTCGGTGACTGCTTGGCGATGGCGGCGTACCACTCGTACTTGGTGAGCTCGGGATCGTTCGCTATGTCCACGAAGGGCGAGACGTTGCCCGAGATCATGCACCATTCCTTCTGGAGCTCCGGGCGCGACATGTACTCGACGTACTTGGCCGCCTCCTCCGGATGCTTGGCCTTCGCGAACATGAAGAAGCCACCGACTCCTGACCAACTGCCGGAGTGGCCGGTAGGTCCCACCGGCATCTCCGCGAAGCCGATCTGCT
>CAZIGT010000405.1:0-761 GCA_964538465.1 uncultured Thermoleophilia bacterium
CTTTACACTCAACATGCGGGAGCTGGGCACCCGAAGAAGGCGACTGGGTTCTGCCCTACGGTGGGCGATCCTGCTCATGCTCTTGGGTTTCCCGTCGGCTGCCTCGATCGTCTTTGCGGCGACCCCCGCTGCAGCCGACGGCAGAAGCGTCCTTGTTGTTGCGCCGCATCCGGATGACGACATCCTGTACGGCGCCGGAGTCACGGCGGCCGGCCTCGCGGCAGGGGATGACGTGAAGGTCGTGTATATGACGAACGGCGACGAGCAGGACTGACCGGCCGGAGGTCTGAGCCGGCAAGCGTGTGCCGTGAACGGCCAGGCGATTCTCGGGACTCCGGAGGAGGACCTGATCTTCCTCGGCTATCCGGACGGCGGTCTGCTGGATCTCCTGGTGCAATACCCGTCGCCCAGTGATGTCTTCACAAGCGGCCACGGGCAGTCGGTCACGTATGGCGTCAGAGGCCTTGGTGCCTGCGACTACCACATGTACAGATGCGGCGAGCACGCCGCCTACAATGGTGCCAATGTGTCGGAGGATTTGCGGACCGTCCTCGAGACCTATCGCCCCGACGACATCTACACCACGGCAGAAATCGACTCGCACGAGGACCATCAGGCGACATACTGGTTCGTGAGGGACGCAGTGCTTGCCTGCGAGGAGGCGGACGACACGTACCGGCCCGCCCTCCACAAGACCATCGTCCATTGGCTGAATGACAGTGCATGGCCCGCAGCGCTCGATCCCCAGACGGCCATGGTCG
>CAZIGT010000405.1:771-1707 GCA_964538465.1 uncultured Thermoleophilia bacterium
CACCCGGGCTTCGACTGGAGCGGACGCGAGAGCATCGAGGTCCCAGCTGCGATGCAGCGTGTCGAGTTGAGTCAGAACTCGAAGTACCTCGCCATTCAAGAGCATCTCTCCGGGAATGCGTATCTGAACAGCTTCGTGCACAAGGACGAGGTGTTCTGGCCGGACCCGCTTGCAGCGCTTCCATTCACCGAGCAGAACGTTGCTCCCAACGCAGCCGCAATGGCATCCTCCGCGCGTTCCGTTTCAGGTCAGACTGCGGTCAAAGCCATCGACAGGGTGATCGACGGTTGGCCTTTCGCAAGCACGCGCGAATGGGTGACTGACAGCGAAGGGACGGGGGCCTGGCTCAAGCTCGCGTGGTCAAAGGAGCTGCGAATCAGCCATGTCGTGCTCTACGATCGTCCCAACGCAGAGGACCAGGTGACCGCTGCCACATTGGAGTTCAGCGACGGCAGCACTCTGGATACCGGGGCGTTGGCCAACGACGGCAGCGCCACGACCATCACCTTCGCCCCCAAGTCCGTCACCAGCGTGGTCTTCACGGTGTCTGACGTGAGCGCCACGACGCTGAACGTCGGCCTTGCAGAGATCGAGGTATACGGGCATGTCAACCGCGCCCCGGTCGGCGACGCCGGCACACCGCAGACGGTCTTCCGCGGCCAGACCGTGACCCTCGACGGCTCGGCCAGCGCCGACCCCGACGGCGATCCGCTCAACTACGCCTGGACGCAGACCGCCGGCCCGGCGGTGACGCTCTCCGACGCCGGTGCCGCCAGGCCGACCTTCAGCGCCCCGGCCGGCGACGCCGTGCTGACGTTCGAGCTGCTGGTCGACGACGGCCGCCTGAGTGCCGCCGTCAGCAGCGTCAGCGTGACGGTGCGCAACCGCGCCCCGGTCGGCGACGCCGGCACACCGCAGACGGTCTTCCGCGGCCAG
>CAZIGT010000406.1:0-1703 GCA_964538465.1 uncultured Thermoleophilia bacterium
AGAACCTTGCGCTTGTACGCCCGCCAGGTCATGGCCCACTTGTCGTGGTCCTCGAGCGCCTCGAGCCCGGTCATCTTAGCGACCGGCTGATTGTACGGCGCCTTGGCCACGAGTTCCGGATCCTGGTAGGCCTCGCGACAGACCCGCGCCGCCGACTCGGCCCAGTAGTCGAGGTCTTCCCTGGAGTACGTCTCGCAGGGTTCGGGCGTGAACGGCTCCGGGACGATGAACGGATGGTGGCTCGTCCACACGCTCTGCAGGCCGAAGTCGATCTGCCGCTCCTGGAACTCGTGGCAGCCGATCCCCGTGTCTTCCTTCATCTGCTGCAGGCTGAAGCGCACCTGGTCCAGGCGGCGCTTCTCGTTGTAGGGCATGGTGACGCCCTTGATCGCCAGCAGCTTCTTCATGAGGTAGTTGTTGTTGAGCACCGCGATCTCGCTGACCTCGCGCAGGCCGCGCGGGCCCAGGGAGAGGCACCAGGCCAGGGCCCGCAGCACGACCGGCACGTTGCCGTAGAACTCGCGCACTTTGCCGATGGACTGCGGGCGGTCGTAGTCGAGGTGGTACGACCGCCCGTCGAAGGTCACCACGGGGACCGGCAGGAACGGCGCCAGCTCGTCGGTACAACAGTAGGCGCCGGTGGCCGGTCCCGCGCACGCGTGCGGGCTGGAGAACGTCTTGTGCAGATTGAAATGGCAGGCGTCGAAGCCGGCGTCACGCGCCCGCGCAATACCGAGCACGCTGTTGGCGTGGGCCTGGTCGGTGTACGCGATGCCGCCGGCTTCGTGCACCAGATCGACGATCTTGTCGATGTGGGGGTTGTAGATGCCGGTGTCTTCGGGATTGGTGATCATGATGCCAGCGGTGCGTTCGCTGACCGCTGCCTTGACCTGCTCGAGCGGCGGATAGCCCATCTCGTCCGGCATCAGTGTGACCACCTTGAAGCCGGCCGTAGCCGGGGCGGCTGCGTCGCACGGGTGGCTGAACATGGTGGTGATGAACTCGTCCCGCTGGGCCAGCTCACCGCGCGAAGCATGGTAGGCGCGCACCACGGCGGCGTTGGTGAAGGCCGCGTGCGCACCGCCGCCGCCGTGCAGGCTGACCTCGTCAAGGCCGCTGACGGCGCGCAGGATGTCCCGGAACTCGTAGAGGATCTGCAGGGCGCCCTGTAGCGTCTCCTCGTCCTGCCAGGGGTGCAGTTCAGCCATCTGCGGGCTGCGGCAGAGCTCGTCGTGCAGCTTGGGCGAGTACTTCATGGTGCAGGTGCCCTCGCTGATGTCGCTGGCGAGGTCCATGCCCATGGTCTGCTGGCTCAAGCGCAGGTAGTGGCGCAACACCTGGTGCTGGCTGATCTCCGGAAGCGCCGGCGCGGCGGCGCGGCGCATCCCCTCGGGGATGAATGCCGCCGCATCCTTCCCTACCAAACCCTCAACCTCAGGTTCAGCTAGAGGCACGAAGACCCCGCGCTCGCCGGGCACACTCATCTCCATCACGATCGGCTCGTCCCAGTGAGCGGACCGGTACTCGCGCAGCTTGACGTTGCCCTGCGCGTCGCGAGGGCTGCCGGGCCCGCCCTTGGGCACGGCGCCGAGAGCTTCCCGGGAGCCGCCGGCCGCAGCCTGCGCGACGCTGTCCTGATCGTTCGTCATCGTCGGCACCTCCTCTCAGGCCACGACGTCGCGGACGGCGGCCGCGAGCCGGTC
>CAZIGT010000407.1:0-1674 GCA_964538465.1 uncultured Thermoleophilia bacterium
AGCTGGAGGAGCTGGCGGCCGCGCTGCCGCAGGCGCTCGCGGCCGCCCCCGAGGGCCGCTTCCTCGGCCCCGAAGACGCGCTGCCCTCCGCCGGCCGCGAGCTCGTCGAGGGCACCCTCGAGCGCCTGCGCGACCTCGACGGCAGTGACTACCGCTACTTGGTGGAGGAGGCGCTGCCGGCCTTCGCCTCGGGGCAGCGCGGCGCGGCTGGCGATGAGCAGAACGCCGCAGCGACCGCTGTCCAGGACACGGGCGCGTATGCCGCGGCGGCGGACGACAGCCGCCGCGCCGCCGCCGTGCGCATCCTGGCCGAACTGCGCAAGCGTGCCGTGTTCGCCGACCTGGGCGGCAAGGCGCTCTCGTCCATCGACTACCTCACGGATGGCGGGCGGGACGCGCAGGGCCGCCCGGAGGGCGGCATAGTGCGCGTCCTCGACGCCGTCCCGCCGCTGCCCGAGGCGCTTGCTGCCTCCGCGCGGGATGCGGTCGCCCTCCCGGCCGCCGCGCGCGACACCGGCGCTTCCGCGGCGTCCACTCCGGCCGCCTCAGAGCCCGCGACCGCCGGCCGCTGGGGTCGCCTCACCCTGGCCACCCGCGACGACCTGCTGCCGCCCAGCGACCCAGCCCGCGACGTGCTGGTCGTCGATTTCGCCGGCTTCGCCAGTGAGAGCTTCGGCACGGACTGCGCCGCCCGCTTCGTGGCCGACGCGGTGCGCGCCGGCTGGCGCACGCTGATCGGCTACGGCTGCAGCGGCGGCCCCCGCTACATCGGTTCCAACCTCACAGACGGCGCCGGCGCTCCCGCTGAGGGGGTGGTCATCGAGCTCTTCGGCCGCGAGTGCGGCGACTTCCTTGGGGCCGTGCTCGAGGGCGCGCAGATCTGGCTGTATGGCCAGGGGCAGTGCCACATCGGCATGAAGGCCGGGTCGGGCAGCATCTTCGTGCTGCAGGACGGCCTGAACACCTGCTGCTATGCCGCGCACGGCGGCAAGCTGAGCATCTGGGATTCGGGCTCGCGGTTCGCCGTGGCCGGCCAGAACCGCGTCCATGGCGACGACGATGCCCCGGCGCAGGGCTTCACCTCGATCCACTTCGGCTCGCCGAACGAGTACGCCTTCGAGTACCTCATGTCCGGCGGCGAGAACTCGCTGCATGTGGTCCTGGGCCTGGCCAAGCCCGACCATCGCGGAGAGCTGGCGCTGCGCGCCCGGCCGTACGCCGGCAAGTTCTTCATGAGCGGCGCGGCCGCCGGGCGCGTTTTCGTGTTCGACCCGCTGCGGGCTCTGCACCCAAAGCAGTACCACGGCAACGCGGTGGAACCCATCACCGAGGCCGTATGGCGTGAGCAGCTCGGGCCGTTCATCGCCGTCGAGGCCGGCCTGCGCGGCGCCCCCATCACGGTGGACGGCGACCAGATCGCCGTCCGCCTGCAGGGCGAGTGGCGCCGCTGGCACTACCAGGATGCGTTCATACAGCTCGTGCCGCTCAAGGTGGCGCGCAAGGCCGCCAAGGCCGGCGCCGTGCCGCCGCAGCTCGAGCAGATCGTCGACGAGTAGCGCCGGGCTGGCGCGGCCCCAGGCGCGCGGGCCCGGCTGCGCGAGCATGAGCCGGCCCCGCTCGTGCCGGCCCCAAGCGGCCCCAGGCGCGCGCCCGCCCCGCCCGCGTCGGCTCTGC
>CAZIGT010000408.1:0-1670 GCA_964538465.1 uncultured Thermoleophilia bacterium
GGGCGGGGCGGGCGGCGCAGCCGCCGGCGGCGCCGGCTGCTGTGTTCCATCCGGGCTCCGGCTGCGTCTTTGCGGTGACCGCGGCGTCCCACGGTGCCCGCGCTCTCTCGGGGGCCCGCGCCTTCCAACGATGCTCTCGCGCCCTCTCGGGGAGCTCGCGGCGTCTCGCCGCGCCTGCGCCCTCCCCGGCCCGGTCAGAGCACGGGGATCGGGGGCGGCGCGGGCCACGCCGCCGGCATGATCGACGGAGCGCCGACCCACGCCTTCACCGACTCCTGCGATGCGCCCACGCCAGCGGGAGCACGGCCGCCCGCCGGACCCGCGGCGCTCGCGGCGGCCGTCGGCCGATCCGCAGCATCGCCGGGGCGGCTGCCGGCATGACCATAGCCCACCTCACGACCGGCCGACGCGCCGTGTCCCAGGTCGACCCCGACCGGGAAGGCCGTGGCGATGGGGCTGTCGATGCGCTTGGCGAGAGCCGTGGGCAGAGCGGCGCGCGGCTCTCGCACGGCTCCCGCGACGTCTTCCGCACCCGGCGCTCCGACCACGGCCGTCGTGAGTGCGGCCGTCGACGAGGCCGTCGGCAACGGGGAAGCCCCCGGCACCAGGTACCGGCCAGCCTTGCGGATCACGTGGCGGACGATGACGCGCATCATGCGCTTCCGCGGATGCACGCCGTCGTAGAAGCCGCCCGGCCAGCCGCCGAACGACTTAAGCGACGTGAGGTCCAGCAGGCGCATGTCGTAGCGCTCCGCAAGCCTCTGCAGGTAGCGCCGCACGCGGTGGTAGGCCTTGGTCCAGCCGCGGCCGGCGATGTACCGGCGCAGTTCCGGATGATAGGGCGTCAGGACGAACACCGGCGTTATGCCCATGGCGTTCGCCTGCCTGACGATCTCCGCCGTGAACCACTTGGCGCTGCCGCTGGGCCCGCGCCAGCCGTGACCGGTGTAGATTGTGCCGTAGCCCTGCTTCTGGAAGCGCACGCCGGCCATGGTGGTGCGCCCGCTCTCCCACTGCACGTCGTGCCACCAGCGCACCATGACGCCGTCGGCGTGGAAGCGTGGCCGCATGACACGTCCGCCGCGCGATCCGCCGCTCGCCAGAACGCGGGGAAGGCTTACCGGCCGCGGCACAGGGCTGCTGGGGCCGAGTCTGGGGAGACCCTTGACGAGCGCCGGGGCCGAGAGCAGGTAGCTGCCGTACCCAGACAGGCGCATCACCTCGACGTCGAAGAAAAACAGGATGGCCGGGCGGGCGTCGGGATACCGCCGCTTCGTGAGCTGCAGGAACGCGTACGCATCGGGGATGGTGCCGGAGCTGACGGCGGCGTTGAAGCCCTTGGCGCCGAGCGCCTTGCGCAGCTGCGCCGGGTCGGCGCGCATGGCTCTCGAGGAACCCAAGATGAGCAATTGCGGGGCCGTGCCGAAGTGGCGCTTGAAGGACTTCAGCCGCAGGACCTTGGCCCTGCGGGTGATCTCCTGGTTGAAGGCGAGGGCGGGCGGCGCGACGGCGGTGAGCAGGGTCGCGCCGCTCACGAGCAAGAGGCAGAGCAGGACAAGAAGGGTCACAGCCGGCGTGCGCTTGCGCGGCGGGGAAGCGGGGGCCGGCATGCGCCAGCCGGGCGGGGACGGCCGGGCCGGCGCATGCCCGTCTGGCGCGGTCGACTGTGG
>CAZIGT010000409.1:0-1665 GCA_964538465.1 uncultured Thermoleophilia bacterium
GCCGGTTGTCACCAGCAGGGTGCGATCCATGCTTCCTCCTCGCTTCGCCGCCGGGCCGCGACGGGGTCCCGGCGGCTGCCTCGGCTGTCTTCTTCATCCGCCGCGCCGCCCCGCGGCCACCGGGCCGGCGGCGTTCTTCATGCGGCGCTATCAGCCGGCCGCCGGCGGCTCGTCCGGCGGCTTCTTGCGCTTCAGGCGGCCGGCCACCCGCGCCGCCACGCCGCGCACGCGCGAGATCGCGGCGCCCGGCGCCGCGGTCTCGCCCCCCTCGACATCCTCGTCCTCGGTGAGGTGGCTGTCGAGCACCTCATGGCGGGCAGCATACGTCGTGACGCCGGCCTGAAGGACCGCTGCCACCGGCAGCGCCAGGAAGGCGCCGATCACACCGAACAGGCTGGCCCCGGCGATGGTGGCGGCGAACGCTATCCCCGCGTGCAGCTGCATGGTCCTGGCGCTGATCTTCGGCGCCAGCGTGTAGTTCTCGACTATCTGGTAGACGACCACGTAGATGAGCAGGATCAGCGCTGTGAACGGCTTGTAGAGAAGCGCCACGAACAGCGGCAGCGCGGCGGCGATGTACGTACCGATGGTGGGGATCAGCTGGCTGAAGATGCCCATCCAGAGCGCCAGCGGTATGGGATAGGGCACGCCCAGGATGAGCAGCACGATGTACATGCAGATGGCGGAGACGGCGCCCATGATGGCGCGTGAGTAGATGTAGCCCCCGGTCTTGTCGATGGCCGTCTCCCAGGCCCAGAGCACGCGACGCTGGCGGTCGGGCCGCATCATGGAACAGATCCAGCGCCGTAGGCGCGGCGCGTCGGCCAGGAAGTAGAAGGTGAAGAACAGCGTCGTGAAGCCGAAGAAGATGACCTTGAACAGCTGCATGCCCACGCCGAGCATGTTGCGCGCCAGGCTGGTGCCGAAGTCGGCGATCTTCGTGTCGAGCTTGCCGATCTGGTTGGCGATCCAGGCGCTGTCGATGTCCCTGTGGAGAATGCGCTCGGCGAGCGACGTGATGCGGTCGATCCAGCTCGGCACGTCGGCGATGAGCTCCTGCACCTGGGCGATGATCAGCGGCACCATGGAGCCGATGAACACGCCCAGCACGATGAGGACCGCGAAGACGACCACGATAGTGGCCACCCAGCGCTTCCATCCGTGACGGGTGAGGAAGTTCACGGCCGGCTCGAGAGCGAAGGAGATGAACAGCGCGGCTACGGTGGCGACCAGCAGGTCGCGCAGCTTGCTGACGGCTATGCCGGCAACGTAGAGGAGGATGACCGCGACGACCGCGACGGCCACGAAGCGGATGATCCAGCGCGGCACGCGCTTGTCCAGGCCGTAGAGGAGACGGCCGGCCGTGGCTTCGCCCCCGGCCTCCCGCGGCTCCGGGGCATCTGACGGCGTGGTGCTGTTCTGCTCGTTAGGCATGATGACCGACCCGCGGGGCCCCATGGCATCGCCGATGGAAGTGGGCAGCCGCTCTGCCGGCGCATGCGCCCCGCGGGTAGGTTCCGCTTTCGGCGATTGCCGACCGAGTCCTGCCGCGGCGTGCGGGGCGGGCGCGGAGCCGATGTGAGCGGGGGCGAGGCGAGGGGCGAGCGCGGAGCCGACGCGGGGGGGGCGGGCGCGCGCCTGGGGCCGCTTGGGGCCGGCACGAGC
>CAZIGT010000410.1:0-1653 GCA_964538465.1 uncultured Thermoleophilia bacterium
GGTTCGCCTTGCCGAGCGAGAAGTCGCGGTCGAGCGTGTCCCAGCCCTGCTTGGCGTACTGATCGTCCGGGTACCCGGCGGCGCTCGTTCCGGTGCTGCCGGTCCGCATGGACACGATGGGCGAGGCGGCCAGCAGGAGCAGTGTCACGGCGGCGGCCAGCCAGACCACGGGCCGCCGCATGATGCTGTGCGACAGGCGCTCCCAGACGCCGCGCACCCACGCCCATGCTGATCGTCAGGTCGCGCGGCACGATGACGATGCCGAGCATGGCGAGGAACACCGTGCGGCCGCTGAAGAAGATGGCCCGGCTGGCGCTGGCGCCCGTGGCGGCGATGGCGTCGACCTTCTCGAGGCCGCGGGCGCGCTCCTCACGGCAGCGGCTGATGATGAACAGGGTGTAGTCGATGCCCACGGCGAGGCCCATCGTCGTGAGGATGTTCAGAACGAAGGTGTTCATGGGGTAGAGCTGGCCTATGAGGCCTGTGAGGGCCAGCGCCAGAACGATGCTGATGATGCTGAGCACGAGCGGCATGAAGGCGGCCAGCAGGGCGCCGAAGACCACGACCAGCACGACGAGCGCCGCCGGAAGGCCGAAGATCTCGGCCTTCTCCATATCGCTCTTGGAGAGCTCGCCGGCCATCTCGTTCAGGCTGGCCGACCCGGTCTGCTGGAGTGTGAAGCCCTCTCCCTGCCCGGCGGTGACGACCGCGTGCAGTTCGTCCACGTTGTCGGTGGCCGCGTTCAGGTCGCCCGCCATGGCCACTTGGACGAGCATGGCGTGCCCGTCCTTGGAGACCAGCGTCGGATCCTTCGTCTGGTAGTAGGGCGCCACACTCTCGACGATGCCGTCGCCGAGACCCGCGATCTTGCCGACGAGCCCCCGCACGTAGGCCCTGTAGGCCGAGTCTTCCACCGTGTGAGCGGCGGACCGCACGATCACGAACTCGGACATCTTCTGCGGCCCGGTCATGCGGTCCTGGATGAGCTTGAGGCCGGTGGTGCTGTCGGTCTGCTTGCCGTGTTGCTTCGACTCAGAGGTGAGGCCGTCGCCGGGCAGCAGGCCCATGGAGAGGATGGCGGGCGCCATGATGGCGAGCCAGATCCCGGCGGCCCGCCACGGGTGGGTGGCGCTGCTGCGCGCAAGGCGTTCGGTGAATCCGGCGGCGGTCTTCTGTGAGGTCCTGCGTGACATCGTTCTCCCTTTTGGAGTCTGCTGTGCATGACGTGGCGGTCATGCATGTGTGTGGGGAGCCGCGCCGGTTTGTGACAACTTCTGCGAGAAATGGTCGACGCCGTCCGCTCGACGAGAGGTCGTCAACGCCGCCTCTCCGCGGCCACGCTGCTAGAATCGGCGCCGTCCTGCAGCAGCCGCATCGAGGAACGCGTGATGGCAGTCTCACAGGCGGCCCTTGCGCCGCCCCAGCCCGCCGCCGTCGTGGAGCGGTACGGTCGCCTCGTCTCCTCGATCTGCTGGCGCATGACCGGCGATCACGACGCGGCGCGCGAAGCGGCGCAGGAGGTGTGGCTCGCCGTCCTCGAGGGCCTGCCCGGCTTCCGCGGCGAGTCCGCTCTGTCCCCCTGGATCTACAGCATCGCGCGGCGCGTCGTGGGCCGCTATGCGCAGGCGCGGCAGCCCTACAGCGTGCGCTTCC
>CAZIGT010000411.1:0-1631 GCA_964538465.1 uncultured Thermoleophilia bacterium
CCTCGGTTGGGCGTCAGTCTCTGCGCACCTCGATCCCGCACGGGGGCGCCGTCACCGGTACGTCGTGCCGGCGCTCGTCGTCACGGTGAGAGCACTCCGGGATGCCGGCAGCCAAGCCGGCGTCGGAGTCGAGGCGGCGATAGCCGAAGGGGGGTTCGAGGACGGCGGAAACGGCCACGGTGGAACCGGGCAGCGCCGGCACCGCGTGCGTCACGTTGTGACGGAGAGACAGCATCTCGCCGACTCTGCTCACAACTCCCACCCCCAGGATCCGGGCCAGATCTTCCGGACGACCCACTCACGCCAGCGACGTGGGCCTCGTGTCCGTCGACAAGTCCTCGGACAGTGTCTATCGGCTTTCTGGGCCTGACCACCACCGCCCCCGCCTATAGGTAACGAGTGGTGGTTCCCTATCCGTATCTCCCAGAGCTCGCGGGAACGACTCCGGGAGACATGTAGTTCTTCGGCCTCGACTCGTACCCTTTACGTAGAACATCTGTCTAGGGAAGGGGTGCCTTGTGCCTACAATCCGGGATACACCCGACTAGGTATCCCGACCCACGGCCGGCCCTTCCGGGGAGGCAGGCGAGTGCGCGGCTCCGGGGCGGCCGTTAGCGCACGCGCACCCACGTGGCGCCGGCATCCCGGGTGCGCGCCACGAGCCCCTTGTGCCGCGGCGTATCGCCGACGATCCAGCCGCGGCGCGCGTCGACGAAGTCGACCGCGCAGGCTCTTGAGCCGGCCGGGAGCCGTACCTTGCGCCAGGAGGCGCCGGCGTTGCTCGTGCGCATGCACGCGGCGCCGGCCCCGGTGCCGACCGCAAGACCGTACTCCCGCGCACCGAAGGCCACCGCGCAGAAGCCGGAGAACGCGGTCGACGCGGTGGCCAGCCAGGTCGCGCCGCCGTCCGCGGAGTGCAGCAGCAGGCCGCGCCTCCGTCCGGCCGACCCGGTACGGCCTGCGCACCAGATGTGGGCGGCGCCGACTGTGGTCACCGCATAGAGCGCCGTCTCAGCGGAGGGGTCGAGGCCCGCCGCCGACATCACGGTCTCCGACCACGTGGCGCCGCCGTCCTCCGTGCGCAGCACCACGAGCGACTCGGTGTCTGTTCCGTACGCGGAGGACCGGCTGCGGACGCCCACGGCCCAGCCGCGCAGCCGGTCGGCGAAGCGGATGTCGTAGAGGCGGACCCCCGGCAGCGCGACGACCTGCGTCCAGGTGGAGCCGGAGTCGGCGCTGACGACGAGCACCCCCGTGTCAGTCGACCCGCTCGCGCCCGACCCGTCCGTCCAGCCCGCCGCCGCGACCGTCTGCCGGCCGACGATGGCGACCGCCCGCCAGGTGACGCCCGCGAGCGGCTGCCGCGCCGTCCAGGAGGCACCGGAATCCACGGTCGAGAGCAGCAGGCCGTCCTCTCCGACGATCCAGCCCACCGCCCGGTCGGCGAAGCTGACGTCGAGGAGATCCACCCCCGCCGATTTCACGGAACGCTGCCGCGACCAGAGCGCTCCAGCGGTGACCGTGCGCAGCACCACCTGGTGGGAGCCGACCACCCAGCCGGTGCCCGCGGTGACGAAGTCGCAGGCGAGTAGGGGCCGCTGGGCGGTCGGATACGCGGCGGCCTGTTCGGC
>CAZIGT010000412.1:0-1621 GCA_964538465.1 uncultured Thermoleophilia bacterium
GAGCCTTCGGCAGGAGGTCGCAGGCCGGTCCGTCATGCCGCCGGACCTCCGCGCCGCCGGTCCGTCATGCCACCAAGCCTCCGCGGACCGGGGCGCTCAGTCCCTCAAGCTTTCGGGTGGCACTCGGCAGAGATGCGCGGCCTGCCCGAGCAGTGCCGGACGAGCATGGGGCTGGGAGCGCGAAGCGCTCAGTTCTTCAAGCTCTGAAGCGGCGCCGGTATGCGCCCGCCGCGCGCCATGAAGCACTCGTTGCCGGCACCGCTGACCGGCATGACCGGCGCCTCGCCGAACAGGCCGCCCAGCCGCACCCAGTCGCCCACCTTCTTGCCCACGGCGGGGATGAGGCGCGCCCCGGTGGTCTTGTGGTTGACCATGCCGATGGCCATGACGTCGGCGATGGTCCCGGCGAGCGCCTCGCGCGAGATGTCGCCGGGCACCACGATCATGTCGAGGCCCAGCGAGCAGACAGCCGTCATGGCCTCCAGCTTCTCGATGCAGAGGACGCCCTCCTGGGCGGCCCTGGCCATGGCGGCGTCTTCGCTCACCGGGATGAACGCCCCCGAAAGACCGCCAGTCGAACTGGTGGCCATGGTGCCGCCCTTCTTGACGGCGTCGTTCAGCAGGGCCAGCGCGGCGGTGGAACCGGGCGCGCCGGCGCGCTGCAGGCCCATGCTCTCCAGGATCTCGGCGATGGAGTCGCCGACCTTGGGCGTGGGCGCCAGGGACAGATCGATGATCCCCATCTGGGCACCCAGCAGCCGCGACGCTTCCTGACCCACCAGCTCGCCGACGCGGGTGATCTTGAAGGCCGTGCGCTTGATGAGATCGGCGAGCTCGGTGAACGATGCATCGGGGTTGTTCCGGACCACCGTGCGCACCACGCCCGGGCCGGAGATGGCCACGTTGATGCTGACCTCCGGCTCGCCGCTGCCGTGCGACGCGCCGGCCATGAAGGGGTTGTCCTCCGGCGCGTTGCAGAAGGTGACGATCTTGGCGCAACCGATGCAGTCACGGTCTGCCGTGCGTTGCGCCACGTCCAGCAGAACGTCCGCCATGCGCGTGACGGCGTCCATGTTGATGCCGGCACGCGTGGTCGCCACATTCACCGAGGAACAGACCGCCTGTGTGTTCGCCAGCGCCTCGGGGATGGACTCCATGAGCGCCTCGTCGGCACGGGTGAAACCCTTCTGCACCAGGGCCGAGAACCCGCCGAGGAAGTCGATGCCCACCGCCTCTGCAGCTTCGTCCAGCGTGTGTGCCACGCGGACGAAGTCGGCAGGGTCGTGGCTGCCCAGCACGTGGGCGATGGGAGTCACCGCCACTCGCTTGTTGACGATCGGGATGCCGTACTTACGCTGGATGTCGTCGGCGACCGGTACCAGGCCCTCGGCGCAGCGCACGATCTTCCGGTGGACGCAGCGGCACACCTCGTCGACGTCGCGCGAGGCGCAGTCGCTGAGCGATATGCCCATGGTGACGGCGCGCACATCCAGGTTCTCCGCCTGGATCATGCGGACGGTCTCGAGGATCTCTTCGGTGGTGATGAAGACCATGATGCCGCTCCCACTAGATGCGATGCATGAAGCGGAAGATGTCCTCGTGCTGCACGTTGACCTGCAGG
>CAZIGT010000413.1:0-1609 GCA_964538465.1 uncultured Thermoleophilia bacterium
GTCAAGCCGTGCCTGAGAGACCTGAAGACCGACGAGGGCGGCCCAGACTGAGGCGGCGCCGGCGGGCGGCGCGAACGCAGACGACGCGCCGCCCGCCAAGCACCAGATCGGCCTGATACCGTGCCTCGCCTTCTCGGTCGGCACCATGATCGGCGGCGGCGTGTTCTCGCTGTCCGGCCTGGTCGTAGACTCGGCCGGGCCGGCGTCGATCCTCGCCTACGCGCTGGCCGGCCTCATCATGTTGTTCTCGGCACTCTGCTTCGCCGCGGTCTCCAGCCGGGCGAAGCCGGGCGACTCCGGATACGGCCCCATCGCCGACATCCTCGGCCCCGTCTGGCGCTTCATCGCCATGTGGGGCTTCTATCTCAACGGAGTCATCCTGATCGCCTTCGTGCTTCTCTCCTTCGGCAGCTACCTCAACGAGTACTTCGTCAAGGGTCTCGGGCCGCTGGTGGCCGCCCTGCTGGCGGTGGCCCTGCTCGTCGTACTCAACCTAGGCCCAGCCGACCTCGTCGGCAAAGCCGAGACCTTCCTTGTGGGCCTCAAAGTCGGCATCCTCCTGCTCCTGGTGGCATTCGGACTCGCCCGCATCGGGGTGGGCGACTTCAAGCCATTCTCACCCAATGGTCCTTCCGCGGTGGCATCGGCCACGGCGATGCTCTTCACCGCGTACACCGGCTTCAACGTGGTCACCAACATGGCCGGCTCGGTGAAGAACGCGAAGCGCACGGTGCCGCTGTCGATCATCCTGAGTGTGCTGATCTCGGCGGTCATCTACATGGGCGTCATAGTGGCCATGCTGGCCAGTGGCCAGAGCGATTTCGGGGAGGCGGGGCTCGGCAAGGCCGCCGACGCGCTCATGGGCAAGTGGGGCGGCCTGCTGGTGGCCTTCGCCGCCTGTGTATCCACCCTCTCCGCGGGCAACGCCAACGTGCTCGGCACCAGCGAGCTCATGATCCGCATGGCGTCGCAGGGCGACATACCGCCGGCGGCGGCCCGCACCACGAAGCGTGGGCATCCGTTCGTCAGCGTCCTGCTCGCCGGCGGAGTGGCATCCGTGCTCCTCCTGACCGGCAGCGCGGACATGATCGCTTCGCTCTCCAACGTAGTCGCCATCGCAGCGATGCTCGTCGTGGATGCCGCCGCCTTCCGGCTGGGGTGGGCCGCCTGGAAGTCGCCCGGCATGCGCCTTCCCGGACGGATCACGCTACCTGTACTGGCGTTCGTCACGGCGATCGTCCAGCTCCCCTCGCTGGGCGGCTGGAACGTGCTCATCGGCTTCGGCCTGATGATCGTTGGACTGGCGCTGTTCGCCGCGCGCCACAAGATGCATCTCGGCCGTGGCGTGCTCATGGAGCTGGAGCGCCTCATCAAGGCGCTCGAGACGCCGGTGGCCCGCGCCCTGCGGCGCAAGACCCGGGACAAGAAGCGCCCGGCCGCGCCGGTGGCGGCGAGCTCGGACGCGGGCGCATGAGCGCGCCAGACGTGGTGGCGAAGGCAGGCACGCACGCGCGTCTCAGCCTCTCGCCAGCCTGAGAGCCGGGCGCAGACACAGCCACGCATGGAGTGACGAGGGGCCGGGCGGGCGCTTCTGCGCCCTGGAGTTCGG
>CAZIGT010000414.1:0-1602 GCA_964538465.1 uncultured Thermoleophilia bacterium
CTGACCAGCTGACGTGTCGAGGCCCTTTGTGGCAGTCCGGCACGCTCAATGACCTCGGGGGGGTCAGCGATGACACAAGACTCGGACACCTCGGCCATGGCGGCCGAGACCGGCTCTGGCTGCATGCCAGCCGAGCCAGAGGGCAGGGCCGGCGCCGCGGAAGCGAGCGCCACCCTCCTCGAAGAGAAGATGGCCGGCTCGGGTACGCTGAAGCGAACTCTCAGCCTCTTCTACGTGTACATCATCGCCACCGGCGCCATCTTCACGTTCATCGGCTACTGGGACGGATGGTTCCTCACCGCCTGCGGTCCCTTCACGTTCGTCGCGTTCTTCATCTTGACGTTCGCGGTACTGCCGATCGCCGCGGTCTATGCGGAGTGGTCGGCGATGTGCCCAAGCTGCGGCGTCGAGCTGGTCTACGGCACCATAGGCCTCAACAAGCACTGGGGCTTCATCTCCACGTGGCTCATCCTGGCCGCCTGGCTGGCCGTGCCGCCGGCCGGCACGCTGGGCATCGTGCAGTGGGTGAACTGGCAGCTCGATCTCAACCTCTCCATCGGATGGATCGCCCTGATCAGCTGCGTCTTCCTGGGCCTGCTCACGATCCTCAGCCTGTACGACATCCAGCTCGCCGGCAGAGTGCAGACGATCATGCTGACCTTCGCCGTCTGCATGTGCGTCATCGTGGCCATCGTCTACATGTGCAGCGACGTCTGGAGCTGGAGCAACTTCAAGCCGTTCATCCAGACCGGCCTGGGCGGCGGCAACATGGCCTACGGCACCGTGCTCGGCTTGGCCCTGCTGATCGGTCCCTACTTCGGCTTCGAGATCGTGCCGAACCTGGTCGAGGAAGGCACCTTCCCCATCAAGAAGATGAACCGGGCCATCCTGGGCTGCGTGCTCACCTGCGGCGCCATCTACACGATCTACTACTTCGCCCTCACCGGCATGTCAGACTGGGCCACGCTCACCGGCAACGGCGGCTCCAAGGCCTTCGCCTCCCTCGACGCCATGAAGCTCGTGGTGCCGAATTCCGGTGGCTGGACGATCTGGTTCTGGATCATCGGCTTCGGGCTGGTCGTCTTCCCCATCGGCACCTGCATCCTCGGCTTCTGGCTGAGCAGCGTGCGCATGCTCTATGCGGCCGGCCGGCAGAACTTCCTGCCCAAGGTGTTCGCCAGGTGCAACAAGCACCATCAGCCCATCGTCCCGAACCTTCTGGTCTTCGTGCTCGCCGTGGCGGCCATCATGACCATGAACTACTCCAACTTCCTGCAGACGTTCTTCTGCCTGATGTCGGTGTGCGTCGCGGTCTGCTACACGATCATCTCGGTCGCCGACATCCGGGTGGCGATCATGCATCCCGAATGGAATCGGCCATACAAGCTTCCCGGCGGCATGGTCATGCGCGTCCTCTCGCTGTGCATCGCGCTGTTCGTCGCCGTGTTCGCCGCCCTTGGGCAGCCGGGCTGGGTACAGCTCGCCGAATACCTCGGCGTGGGCTTCCTGCTCTGGATGTGGATGGTCTTCGTGAAATGGCGCAGGGAGAAGGTCTGGATCGAGACTCCCGACGGAGTCAAGGAGTTCTGAGAGGTCTTCATC
>CAZIGT010000415.1:0-1577 GCA_964538465.1 uncultured Thermoleophilia bacterium
GCCCGCCGACGAAGAGGAGAACGCATGACGGGGGACGCATGATCCGTCGACTGGTGAGTACCGAGCTGCTCTTCGTGTATGCGGCCCTGCTGCTGGGCGCCGGCTTGCTCCTGGCCTTCTGGGTGGCGCCGGTCGACTCATCCACCATGGGATTCGCCCAGAAGATCTTCTACTTCCATGTGCCGATTGCCGAGGTAGCGCTGGTGGCGTTCGGCATCTCGTTCGTGGCCGCCGTCCTCTTCCTGCGCCGTCCCGACCCGCGCTGGGACGAGCTGGGCGTTGCCGGCGTGCGTCTGGGGCTCTTCTTCAGCGCCCTCGTCATGGTCACCGGCATGATCTGGGGGCGCGCAGCCTGGGGTGTCTGGTGGGCGTGGGAGCCGCGTCTCACCACGTTCCTTGTCGCCTGCGTCCTCTACGCCGCCTACTTCGTCGTGCGGGCGGCCGTCGACGACGAGCAGCGGCGGGCGACGGTGGCCGCCGTGTTCGCCATCGTCGCGTTCATCGACGAGCCGGTGACGTTATTCGCCACGCGCTATCTGCCTGAAGGGCTGCACCCGGTTGTGTTCACCACGTCGGGGGCCAGCATGGAGGGCAGCATGCTGCTGGCGTTCCTGGTCAGCATGGCGGGTATGACGTTTCTGCTGGCGGGCATGGTGCGGCTGGAGACGGCTCTGGCGGCCGCCAGGCGAGAGCTGGAGGATCTGAAGGACGCCCTGGAGGGCGAGGGAGGAGGAGCCTTGAGCGTTGAAGATGCGGCCGTGTATGTGGCGGAGGCCTATGGCACCATCCTGGTGGCTCTCGTCGTCATGTACGTGCTGGCGGCGCGGCGACTGACCGCGCTCAGGCGGCAGGTCGCGGCGCTGCGTGCGGCCGTGGCAGCACGCCGCGCGGCCACGGGACCTGCCGTCGCGCAGTCCGGCCTGGCCGCGCCGCCGTCCGCCGGGCCGTTGTCGAACGGTGAGGGGGGATCGTGACGCGCAGCATCTGCTTCTACAGCGACTACGGCTATGCCGACGACTTCGCCGGAGTCTGCCGAGCGGTGATCAAGCGCCTGGCGCCCGGCGTCGAGATCATCGACGTGACGCACGGCATAGCGCCGCAGAACGTGCTCTCCGGCGCCTTCGTGCTGCGCAACTCGCTGCCGTACATGCCGGAGCGGGCCGTGCATCTCGCCGTGGTGGACCCGGGCGTGGGCGGACCGCGGCTGGCGGTCGTCCTGCGCAGCGGAGGCGACCGTCTCTTCGTGGGACCGGACAACGGCCTGCTCGTCCTGGCGGCCGAGGCAGACGGAGGCATCGCCGAGGCCGTGGAGCTCACGAACGCCGACCTCTGGCTGACGCCGCTTTCGGCGACGTTCCACGGGCGCGACGTCTTCGCGCCGGTGGCGGCCCGGCTGGCCGGCGACATGCCCATGGCCCAGGCCGGCCGGCTGCTCGACCCCGCCGCGCTCGTCCGCCTCGATCTACCCGAGGCGCGTCTGGTCGAGGGTGGCCTGGACGCCCATGCCGTGCTCATCGACCGCTACGGCAACGTGGCCCTCAACTGCGACCGGGGATCCCTCGACGCCGCCCGGCTCG
>CAZIGT010000416.1:0-1559 GCA_964538465.1 uncultured Thermoleophilia bacterium
CAGCCAACTCCGCCACCTCGAGCGCCAGCGTCCAGTACCGGCTCAGGAACCGGTGACACCCCTGCACGCCACGGTCGCTCCAGGCCACGGCCTGCTCGAACGGCGCTATGAACAGCTCGTACAGCCGCAGGCTGTCCGCACCATACCGTTCGACGACGCTGTCGGGCGTGACCACGTTACCCTTGCTCTTGCTCATCTTCTGGCCGTCTTCGGCCTGGATCATGCCCTGGTTGCGCAGCGCCGCGTACGGCTCGCCGAAGTCCACGTGGCCGGCGTCGTACAGCACCTTGCAGAAGAAGCGCGCGTAGAGCAGGTGCATGACCGCGTGCTCGGCGCCGCCCACATACATGTCGACCGGCAGCCAGTAGGCGACGGCAGCCGGGTCGAACGGACCCTCTGTATAGTCGGGCGACGGGTAGCGGAAGTGGTACCAGGACGAGCAGGCGAACGTGTCCATGGTGTCTGTCTCGCGGCGCGCCGGACCGCCACACCCGGGGCAGCTGGTGTTGACCCAGTCCTCTACCTTCGCCAGCGGCGACTTGCCGTCTCCGGTGGGCTGGTAGTCGTCGATGTCCGGCAGCAGTACAGGAAGCTGGTCGATGGGCACAGGGACGATTCCGCACTTCTCACAGTAGACGATGGGGATCGGCGCGCCCCAATAGCGCTGGCGGCTGATGAGCCAGGCGCGCAGCTTGTAGGTGACCTTGCGCCGGGCGAGGCCCTTCTCACCGAGCCAGTCGACGATGGCCTCGAAGGCCGCTCCCGGCGCCGCCATGCCGTCGAAGCGACCGGAGTTGACCATGAAACCGTCGCCCACGTACGCCTCGGCCAGTGCGCCCTGCGCGGCGCCGCCGGCGCCGCCGGCCGCCGGCGGCGCGCGCCCCGCGCTGGGGGGGGGGGCGGAGGTGGTGGGGGAGGGCGAGTCGCGCTCGTCGTGGGCCGGCACGGCCATGATGGCGCCGGTGCCGTAGCCCATGAGCACGTAATCGCTGATCCAGATGGGGATGCGTTCGTCGTTCACGGGGTTGATCGCGTAGGCCCCGATGAACACGCCCGTCTTCTCCTTCTCCGTGCTCAGACGCTCGATCTCGCTCTCGCGGCGGGCCTGGTCCTGATAGGCCTTGACCGCCGCCCGCTGCTCCGGCGTGGTGAGCACGTCCACGAGCGGATGCTCCGGCGCCAGCACCATGTACGTGGCGCCGTACAGCGTGTCCGGCCGCGTGGTGAAGACGGTGAGCTTCTCGCCGCCGCCCGCGATCGCGAAGTCGACCTCCGCCCCCTCGCTGCGCCCGATCCAGTTGGTCTGCATGAGCTTGATCTTCTCGGGCCAGTCGATGGTGGTCAGATCGTCCAGCAGCCGCTGCGCATACTCGGTGATGCGGAAGTACCACTGTTCGAGGTCCACCTTGGTCACGTCGCTGCCGCAACGCCAGCACTGACCCTGCTCGACCTGCTCGTTCGCCAGGATCGTCTTGCAGCTAGGGCACCACCACTGCTGACCGGTCGCCCGGTAGGCCAGGCCACGCTCGAACAGCAGCAGGAAGAACCACTGCGTCCAG
>CAZIGT010000417.1:0-1554 GCA_964538465.1 uncultured Thermoleophilia bacterium
TACCGAGCAGCGTGCCCGAGACCTGTAGATACCCAAGCTCCCCAACGTCCATGAAGGGGTACGGGTACCAGCCGGTGATGGCCCCGCGCACCATCGTGAAGACCACCCAGAGGATGGGGTAGACCAGCGACCACCCTACGACCCGCCACGTGACCAGGCCGCGTGGACCGAAGACGAGCCAGCCGACCACGGCGAAGACCGGAACGGCGGTGTGCACCAGCTGGTTGCCCACGCTGCTCCAGCCGTGGGGGTGGAACAGGCTCGCCAGCATCGTGTGGAACACGACGGCTGTGATGAGGATCATGATCAGCCCGTCGAGCCGGAACGTCCGGAAAAGCGTTGAGCGACCGATCAGAGTGCCGGTCGCCCTGGCGCCGGTGCCGGCCGCCGGGGCATCTGTGTCGGCCTGCGTGCCGGGGTCCGGCGTGGACGAGCGGCGCGTCCGGCCATACGGACGTATGGCCAGCAGCAGCGCCGTCACCCCGACGATGATGTTGGACTGGATTGTGAAGTAGGCAAGCGCGTTGAACGCGCTCGCCACGGAGGGGCGCAGGCCGTCGCCGGATCCGCTGGTCGACACGGCGATGCTGAGCGCCAGTCCCGCCAGCGCCAGCAGGGCGGTGAGGCCGTGCCAGACGCGTGCCGCCGGCACGGCCCACGTTCCCCTTGTTCGCTCTTCCGTCATGCCCGCATCATGGCGGTGTGAGCGCGCGCTGTCCAGGCGGGCGTGCCCCACGCGGTCACTCAGTCCGGGATGCGACTGTCTCGCATGCCGCCGTCAGGACGCGGCTGTCCCGGCTCCTCAGCTCGAGGGTGAAGCCGCCTCGCAGGAAACCGTCAGGACGCGGTCTTGCGCTCGAACTCGGTGACCGCGTCGAGCACGCGCGGGAAGAAGTCCTCCTCCCCGATCACTTCGACGAGGCCCACCTTCTCCATGAAGGCGCGGACGTCGCCGTGCACGCGGGCCAGCATGACGCGCATGCCCGACTTGCGCAGCGTGGCGATCAGGCCGGCGAACTGGTCGGAGGCGGTGGCGTCCATGTCGACCATGACCTCGAAGTCGATGATCACGGCCTGCGCGGGCGGCGACGCCGTCTTCGCCAGCCCGCGCACCTCGTGCACGAAGCGCTCGGAGTTGGGGAACACGAGCGGAGCGTCGAAGCGGTACACGAGCAGTCCGGGCACAATCGTGTAGCCGGGATGGGTGGCCACGTCGGCGAAGTCGTCACCGTCCGGCCGGCGGCCGAGCACGGCCGAGTTCGGGCTGCTGGTCCGCAGGAAGAGCAGCACCAGCGACAGCACGACACCTATGGCCACCCCCTTCAGCACGCCGAACAGGCAGACGCCGAGCAGGGCGGAGGCTGAGATCACGAAGTCGGACTTGCGCAGGCGGAACAGCCGCACCAGGCCGCCCAAGTGGAAGTACCGCCAGAGGGCGTGGATGACGATGGCGCCGAGAGCCGCCTCGGGCAGGTAGGTGAACAGGCTGGTGAGGAAGAGCACGGTGGCGAGGGTGAGTACGGCGCAGACGAGCCCCGCGATCTGGGTGCGGCC
>CAZIGT010000418.1:0-1526 GCA_964538465.1 uncultured Thermoleophilia bacterium
GACGTCGTGGTTCACCTTGGCGATCATCTTAGTCGGGCTCGTCGGCGGCTCCGGCCACGCTGCCACCATCTACTGGAACGGCACTCTCGGCGGTAGCTGGAACAGCAATCCGAATTGGGACGACGGGTCCGGCAATCCTCCCGCTGCCGTGCCGGGCGATCTCGACGACGTCGTGTTCTACATCTCGGGCGCCGGCAATCTGACCAACACCCTGGATGCGAACTTCACGATCAACAGCCTCGCGTTGAACGGCACGGCCACCGACGCGGTGACGATCAACTCGGGCGGCGCGTACACGCTCACCTTGGGAAACGCCGGCTCCGGCGGCGGCATTGCCCTGGAGTCCGGGGCCACGGCCTTGACCCTTGGGGCCAGCGTCGCCTTGGGTGCCACCCAGACCTGGACCGTGACCGACGCGGGCGCCGTTCTCACCGCGACCGGCGGCGTGAAACTCAGCACCTATTCCTTGGCCCTGGCCGGCGACGGCGACTTCGAGCTCACGGGGGTTGTTTCCGGCGGCGGCGGGCTGACGATGGACGCCGCGGGCACGGCCACGCTCGGCGGCGCCAACGACTTCACCGGCACGATCAGCATCAACCAAGGCACGTTGCAGATGGCCACCGGCGCGAGCCTGGGCGGCTCGAACGTGCTCGACTTCAGCGCCACGAGCACCGGCGTCTTCCAGCTCAACGGAGTCAGTGTGACCGTGGCCGGCCTGACCGGCGGCAACAGCAGTTTCACCGGCAATGCCGTTGAGAACGGCGCCGCCACCGACGCCACGCTCACGGTCAGCCCCGCCACCGACAGCAGCTTCGCGGGGATCATCGCCGACGGCGCAGGGGGCGGCAAGCTCGCGCTGGTCAAGGCGGGCGCGGCCAACCAGACGCTGACGGGCGAGAGCACGTACACCGGCAATACGACCGTCGGCGCCGGCATCCTCAAGCTGGGCGAGAACGCGATCAAGGCCAGCCCGTACATCGCCGTCACCGGCGGCACGCTCCAGTTCCAGGCCGACAACGGCGTCGGCGCCGGCGCGGCCAACCTGACGATCAGCGGCAGCGGGACCCTCGATCTGGCCAGCTATGCGGGCCAGTTCGCCGCCTTGACGATGAGCGGCGCCAGCGGCTCGATCACGGCCGGAACGTTGTCCACGCCCGGGAAGAACATCACGTTCGAGGGCGGCACCATCGCCGCCGACATCACCGGCACCACCGGCATCAACAAGACCACCACCGGCGTCGGCGTGTTGAGCGGGACGAACGACTACTCGGGCGCGACCACGGTTACGGCCGGCACGCTCCGCTACGGCGCCAATGATGCCATCGGGTCGGGCAGCGTGACGGTCCTTACGGGCGGGACGCTCGATCTGGATGCCTACACGGACACGGTGGGCCTGGTCAGGCTCAGCGGCGGCAACATCACGGGCACGAGCGCTTCGAGCCTCACCACAACCTCTTCCGCGTTTGACGTTCAGAGCGGCAACGTGACGGGCGTGCTGGCCGGCAGTGCGGGCTTGACCAAGAGCA
>CAZIGT010000419.1:0-1526 GCA_964538465.1 uncultured Thermoleophilia bacterium
GGGCGGCCTCCCGGCCGCCCCGCGGCGCACTGCCTCTCAGGAACGGCGCTCTTGCGCCGCAGCCGTCCCCGTGCTCACTTCACCACGAGCTTCTTGGAGCTGGTCTTGGCCTGCTTCTTGCCCGCCAGGTCGGTGGCGAAGACGGTCCACTTGTAGCTGCCCTTGGCCAGCTTGCACTTGAAGCTGTACGTGAGATTCGTGTTCGCGTCCTGGTTCCTCAGGGTGATCGACTTCTTCAGCTTGGTGCCCTGGTAGATCTTGATGACGACCTTGGCGTACCAGGCCTCCTTGTCGTTCACTCGGAAGCGGAGCACCGCGTTCTTGAGGCGCTTGACGGTCACGTCCTTGAGCGCCCTGGGCGTCGGCCTGGTCAGGTCGCCGCGGAAGTACTGGATGCGGCTGTTGCCGGAATCCACCACGTAGACGTCCGCATTAGGGGCCACGGCGATGCCCATGGGCTGCTGGAACTGGCCGTCTCCGGTCCCGTTGGTGCCCCACTCGCCCTGGTACGCGCCAGTGGCGCTGAAGTACTGCACGCGGTGGTTGCCGCTGTCGACCACGTACACGCGGCCGCCAGGGCCGACAGCCACGCCGTCTGGGGAGTTGAACTGGCTCGGGCCCGTGCCGACGCTGCCCCAGCCGCTCTGGTAGACGCCCTCCGACGAGAAGACCTGCACGCGGTTGTTGCCGGAGTCGGCCACGTAGACGGTGCCGTTCGTGGCCACGCCGACACCGGACGCGCGGTCGAACTGGCTCGGGCCCGTGCCGGGATCGCCCCAGTAGTAGAGGAGCGTGCCGGCGGGATCGAAGTGCTGCACGTACGGGCCGGACGCACGCCAGTGGTCGGTCACGAACACATCGCCCAGGTCCGACACGAACACATCCTGGGGCATGGAGAACTGGTTCGGGGCGACACCGTTGCTGCCCCACTTGCCCTGGAAGACGCCGGTAGCGTTGAAGTACTCGACGCGGGCGTTGCCGTGGTCGGCCACATAGACCGTGCCGTCCTCGGCCACCGCGACGCCGGTGGGCCAGGTGAACTGCCCATCGCCTGCGCCGTTGCTGCCCCACTCACCCTGGTAGACGCCGCTCGCGATGAAGTACTGGATGCGGTTGTTGCCCGAGTCGGCCACGTACACGTCGCCGTCGAGACCGACCGCGACGTCTGTCGGCGAGTTGAACTGCTCGGCCGCGGTGCCTGCGCTGCCCCACTGTCCACGATACATGGGTGTTGCCGCCAAGGCAGTGGCGCAGAGCAGCAGCGCGGCCGCCACCGCAACAAGCAGGGCGGTGCCCCAACGTGCCGTTCGTCTTCCTGTACCGATCATCTGTGCCTCCTTGCCGGTAGTCTGCGATCCACCCTGTCATCTGGTCGCGCGCGTGCACGCGCGAGCGGCCTGGTGGCAATGTACCCCGGGCGTCGCGCGCCTAGGCGTGTCGCTGTGAGCAGGTTTCAGCAGGATCGGGGGCCAGAGGCGGCAGGCACTCACACCGTGACGGGAGGTCGGGCGGACGCTGGATGTCGC
>CAZIGT010000420.1:0-1516 GCA_964538465.1 uncultured Thermoleophilia bacterium
GGGCCGCGTGGGCGGCGCAGGGGGTTCCGGGGGCCGCCGCCCGGGTCGCTGCCAGTGAGGCGGCGGCTTCTGAGGACGCGGGTACTGCCGGTGCAGCCTGCGCAGTAGAAGCCACCGCCACGGCGCCGCCGGCTGCGGCGGCCTTCGCCGTGCCTCCGGCCGCAAAGGCCGACGCCGACGTGCTGCGCCGCTACCTGTATGCCCCTGAGATGCACGATCCGGAGCTGCTCATCCGCACCAGCGGCGAGATGCGGATCTCGAACTTCCTGCTCTGGCAGCTGGCGTACACGGAGCTGTACTTCACGCCGACGCTGTGGCCGGACGTGGGCGCCGACGACCTGGATGAGGCGCTGGCCGAGTTCGCCTCGCGGCGTCGCCGCTACGGAGCGCGCTGATGATCACTCGCATCATCGTAGGGCTCATCCTCGGCGCAGCGGCCGTCTTGGTCATCCTGCAGGGCGGCTGGATCTACTTCGTCGTTATGGTCCTCCTGGCCCTCATGGGCATGCTCGAGTTCTACCGCGTGACCCGGCCGTACCATCCGGCTACCATAGCAGGCTTGCTGGCCGCCGGGCTCATGCTGTACTGCGCGTGGTATCGCACACCGACGGGGGTCCTCGGCGCGCTCGGGCTGGGTCTCGGTCTGACGTTCATCGTGGTCGCGTGGGGGGGGCCGCGCCCCGGAGTCACCGGACGCATGGCGGCCACCATGCTCGGGCCGCTCTGGATCGCCTACGGGTTCTCCCATCTGCTCATGATGCGTCGCCTGGACGAAGGCCTGGCGCTGGTCCTTACCGTGGTGTTCGGGACCTGGGCGGGCGACACGATGGCGTACTTCGTGGGCAAGTTCTTCGGGTCCACGCCGATGGCGCCGCGGCTTTCTCCCAAGAAGACGTGGGAGGGCTTCGCCGGCGGGGTGCTGGGTACTGTGATCATGGTCGTGTTCATCGGCCTGTACACCGACCTGACGCCCTCCGAGTCGCTCCTGGTGGGCCTGACCATCGCGGTCGTGGGTCCCCTTGGCGACCTGTTCGAGAGCCTGATCAAGCGCGACGTCGACGTGAAAGATGCCGGGAGCTTCCTGCCGGGGCACGGGGGCGTGCTGGACCGCTTCGATGCGCTCCTCTTCAGCTCGGTAGCGGTGTTCTACCTGGTCGTGGGGTTCTTGCAGTGAACTCGCCCAGGCGTCGGGTGGTGCTGCTAGGGAGTACCGGGTCGATCGGCCGGCAGGCGCTCGAGGTGGTGACTGCCGTGCCCGGCCTCGAGGTGGTCGGCCTGGCGGCCGACAGGTCCGGAGAGGCCGTCGTACGACAGGCCGCGGCCGCCGAGGTCTCGCTGGTCGCCCTGCGCGACGAGACCGGTGCGCAGGAGGCGCGCGAGCTGGCGGCCGCGACCGCCCGCGGCGCGCGCGGCGTCGAAGTCCTGGCGGGCGAGGACGGCATCGCCGAGCTCATCGCCCGCGCAGCTGCAGATGCGCGGCGCGCCGGCCTGGCCCTGACGGGCCTCAACGGCATCG